>CAZEEL010000095.1:2120-8168 GCA_964511135.1 uncultured Leptolinea sp.
AGAAAAACCGGACGCGGGGGCAGCGTTTCCCGCGCCTGTATGACCTGTCTTCAATCATCACCGATGGCTCTTTGACCTCAACCTGAAAAACCATCCGCCCTGCATTTACACCGATCCCACGCACGGAAGCAACGCCCGGATATTGGAATAAAAAATCTGTTCCTTTTGATGCTCAGAAATGTTGGCTGCCTCAATCCGCTTAATTTCCAGGGCCATATTCATACAGGGGGTACAGGAACCAAACACAATATTCTCTTCGCCGGCCGTCTGAATCAGTTTTTCAATAAAGTCTCTGCGATATACACCCGACAAATCAAATTTTACGTTCTTTAACGCGCCCGCCATATACAGCGAATCGTCAAAACTCAACCCGCTGATATCCAGCTGCGCCCCATGCGTGGCAATAAACGTTACCCGTGGATACGCCTGCGCCAGTTCCCACAACTGCAAAGGCTCAGACACATTGGGATAACCGGTTGAAACATAGACCGGCAAAGCCTGTTTTTCACAGGCGTCAATCGTTGGGTAAACCAGCGGAGAATTAATGGCAAAGTTATCTTCCCAGGGGTGCAGATGCACCCCCCGCAGCCCATAGCCCGCCAGCCGGTCAATCTGCGCGGGCGCATCTTTTTCCAGCGGGTTGACCCGCCCAAAACCAACCAAATTTTTCAGCCCGGCCAGAGCTGCCGCCAGCTTTTGATTGGCCGCATCATAACAATAGTCATAAGGCTTATTCGGGCGCACAATCGCGCAATCGACACCATTTTCTTTCATTTGAGAAAGCAGGTCGTTCAGCGACAAATCTTTCCGATAAATCGATTCTCCGACAAAAACACAGGCATCGCATTTCATAAGATTGCTCCCTGAACACCGGCAGGTTTTAATAAACGGGCCGCGTTCTGATACAAAATTTTCTGCTCCGTTTCAGAATCCAGCTTAAGCAGAGTGATCTTTGCCAGTTCTGAAATCGGGTCCCCGGCCGGGTTATCGGTAGCAAAACAAATTCGATCCGGGCCAATCATATCGATCGCTTTCAGAATCAGATCCGGGTAGGGGCAGGAAGAAGTATCCAGCCAGATATTCGGGCAGGCTTTGGCCATTCTCAACGCCTCATCATTATGAAAAAAGCCCCCCATGTGACTGATAATGGTCGTTTCAGGGCAAAGCCGGGCCCCGATTCCCAGTTGCCAGGGCTGGGCAGCCACTTTATCACAACAGTGAATAAATACCGGCAGCCCCAGTTCTCCCGCCTTTTTAAGCACCCGCACACACATGGGATGATAGGGCTTGAGCAGATTGGTAATCGGATGCAGCTTAAACCCTTTGATTTGCGGGTGACGGGCCGCTTCTTCCATGCACTGAATAGCGGCATCTCCGCCGCCAGGGTTCACACGATAAAAGCCGATCAGCCGGTCAGGGTAACGATTAACATAATTCAGAAGATTGCTGAGCGCCCGGGAATACCCCGGCGCTTCTCCGTAGGTAGTCACGCAGGTTATATCAATGCCGGCCGCGTCCATCAGGCCAATCACCCGTTCCGGCGGGTCGATCCATCCGAACACTTCATATTCATCAGCATGCCCGTGAATATCAATAATCATAGGTTCACCTCATCATTCAGGGTACCGTGCTTCCCGCACTTTACTTATGAAATACGTATGCTTTTCTGTACCGTTCTGTCTGTTACAGAGCCGATAACAACCGTTCGGCGTACCCATGTACACCCAAATCATGGGTCATTACAGGGCCGTTTTTTTGGCCGAAGCCGTTATCCATCTTTGCCAAAACAGACGGCTGCGCCCGCATGACCCTTCATCCAACCAAAGGTCTGATCCCGAATGCATATTCCATATTATATGATAATCCATTGGCTCTTTCTTCAGGTCTTTTTTAGCAGAAATCAGACTTCATTTCTTCACCCAATCAGAGGCTGCCCCCGCACACGAAGACAAAAAAAGCAGCCAGGGCAAACAAACTGCCCTGGCTGCCGAATTGCTGCTCACTCAAGAACTATTTCGCTTTTTCACTGATGGCCTGATTGATTTTCGCAATCGTTGACCGGATGTTGCAGTAAATCACAACCCAGATGATGACATAGATTAACAACATAGACAGGCCCATCCATAACAACCCGGGCAGATTGGTGCTCCAGTGCAAAAACCAGGCCGCGGCCAACAACGGCAAAAAAATCAGCGTAAAATGCAATATCGTGTTCACCAGCAGACCGCGCTGCTCGTTGGCAAACAGATTGCCCGCATAAGACGGAATCACACCCAACCCTGCAAAAACAACCGTCTGAAGAAACATGGCCGTCAACAGTGAATCGTACTGGCTGAGAAAGCTCGGCACAGCCGGAGAATAAGCGCCATGAAAAGAAGAAAAGACCAGATTGAGGGTTGACCCAATCCCTATGCCCAAAAAAGCGCTCGAAATTAATTTAGCGATCGTTTTCATTGTAGTCTCCTATAACCCAAGAATTGTTTTAAAATTTTGCAGACTGCGGCGCGAAACAAAAGAAACTTCGCCGGTTTTCAACTCTACGCCGATCGTTCCCTTATAGCTCAGATCCAAACGTTTGACGTAATCGAGATTAATGATTTCTGCCTGTGAAATACGGATAAAGTTGCCGCCCGCAAACCGTTCTTCCAGTTCGTACAGACGCAGCCGGGTTAAATATTGCCCCTGTTCAGTCCGGATAAATACTTTTTTATCCTGGGTAAAAAAACGCACAATGGCTTTCGGTTCAAGCACCACCACATCATCATCGTTCATCCCGGTCAGCCATTCCAGAGAAGAAGGTTCCAGTAATTTCTGTATGCGTTCCACTTCGCGATTCATTGCGCTGGCAAAAATTTGTACCAGCGTTTCATCCACCCGGGGATCAATCCTGATTTCCAATTTCATATTCTGCATCCTTTCTGTATTCTGACCCAATCTTACCCAAATCCAGGCGTAAAAACCTCAAATGGCAGATAAGCGGTTGTAATTCAGCAACAAGCGGGCCATCAGGCCATAAAAGTGGACAGAAACCCCTCTGTTTTAAACAGAAAAATCAGCGGTCTGACTTGTCATCCCGCTGATTCCTGTAAAGATATATCGATCTGCCGGCTGCCTCTGCCGCACTGCCAGAACCAGCCATCATCCTGATGATGCAAAAGAAAACACAAAAGAAAAAACCGGTTGCCAGCACATGCGGGAAAACCGTTATCCTTTATTTGCGAACACTGTAATCGCCTTTCACCACATATTTATAACTGCACATTTCTTCCAGACCAATCGGGCCGCGGGCATGCAGTTTTTGGGTGCTGATGCCCATCTCTGCTCCAAAGCCAAACTGACCGCCATCGGTAAAACGACTGGATGCGTTCACATAGACCGCCGCAGCATCCACAGCCGCCGTAAAGCGCTCAGCATGTGCCAGATCATTGGTCAGAATAACTTCAGAATGGCAGGTCGTATATCGGGCAATATGCTCCAGGGCTTCTTCCAGCCCGGACACAATGCGCACGGCCAGAATCAGATCCAGAAATTCGGTATCGTAATCTTCTTCTGTCACCGGGAGCATCTCCGGCGCCAGCATCCGCGATTTTTCACAGCCCCGCAGTTCGACCCCCCGCGCATGCAGTCTTTCTGTGATCTGCGGCACAAACAACGGAGCAATGGCTTCATGGATCAGTAAGGTTTCAAGCGCATTACAGGTTGCCGGGCGCTGGCATTTGGCATTCTCAATCACCGCCAAAGCCTGCTCCAGATCGGCAGAATCATCCACAAACAAATGGTTGTTTCCGGTTCCGGTTACCAATACCGGAACCGTTGCCCCCTCTGTCACCGAGCGAATCAGGGCCGCCCCGCCGCGGGGAATTAACACATCGACATACTGATTCATGCGCATCAGACGGGCAGCCCCTTCGCGGCTGCTGTCGTCTATCAACTGAACGGCATATTGCGGAGCTCCGGCAGCCGCAGCCGCTTCATCCAAAAGGGCGGCCATCACCCGGTTCGATTCCAGCGCATCGCTGCTGCCGCGCAGCAGCGATGCATTGCCGGTTTTGATACAAATGCCGGCAACATCCGCCGTAACATTGGGGCGCGCCTCATAAATGATCGCCGCGACACCCAGCGGAACCCGTACTTTTTCAATGCGGATACCTTCCGCCGCCGTCCATCCGCTGATCGCGCCAAGCGGATCAGGCAGTCGTTTCAGGCTCTGCAGGCCTTCAGCCATCCCCTGAATCACCCTGGCGGTCAGACAAAGCCGGTCCAAAAAAGCTTTGTTTCTTCCAGCCGCTTCTGCCTGCTGCATATCTGTCCGGTTGGCCTCCATCAGGCGATCGCTGTTTGCCAGCAGCGCCTGGGCCATGTTTTCCAGAATAAAGTTTTTTTGGTCAGACGAAAGGACGGCCAGCTCTTTCGCAGCCATCCGGGCACGCTGCCCGGCCAGAATAACAGGATCTGTTTGCATGAATATTTTCCTCCTCAGCACAGAGCCAGATTGTCGCGGTGAACCGCCTCAGGCTCATGATCATCACCCAGCAGCAGCGGAATTTCGCCGCTCTGATGTCCTTTAATTAAAAGCATTTGATCAGAACTGTAATTAACAATCCCCCG
Organism: uncultured Leptolinea sp.; assembly: GCA_964511135.1. Classification (GTDB taxonomy): domain Bacteria; phylum Chloroflexota; class Anaerolineae; order Anaerolineales; family Anaerolineaceae; genus UBA4782. The sequence continues at coordinate 6,729 of CAZEEL010000095.1, forward strand.
GGCAATGGTTTTTCCCTGATGCACAACCGCAACCACACTGCCGCGCAGAAAGGCGCCCTGTACGTCGGTAATGCCGCTGGGCAGAAGGCTCTTTCCGCCTTCCTGCAGCGCATGCGCTGCGCCATCGTCGATCATCAGTTTTCCCTGGGGGCGGGCATTAAAAGCCAGCCAGCATTTTCGCTTGCCAATGGTAAATTCACGCGGCTGAAAGAAGGTTCCTTTAACCGGTTTGCCTTCCAGAAAAAGAAGGCTTTCATCACTGCGCCCATGCGCCATAACGACCGGAATGCCCTCGCTGTTCGCCATTCGGGCCGCTTCAAGTTTGGTTACCATCCCTCCGGTTCCATGGCGCGAGCCCATTCCCCCGGCCATGGCTTCTATTTCAGCCGTGACGTCTGTCACCGTTGCAATTCGTTCAGCCTCCGGGTGGGTGCGCGGGTCAGCGCTGTAGAGGCTGTCAATATCGGTGAGCAATATCAGCAGATCAGCATCGACCAGGCTGGCCACCATGGCCGCCAGGGTATCATTGTCGCCGAATTTAATCTGTTCAAAGGCAACGGTGTCATTTTCATTAATAATCGGCAGAACATCATAATCCAGCAGACGGTTCAGGGTGTTGCGGGCATTCAGATAGCGGGTACGATTCGACACATCTTCGCGCGTCAGCAGCACCTGAGCTACTTTAATGCCATAGCGGCTGAAAGCCTGCTCGTAACTGTGCATCAGCAGGCCCTGCCCGATCGCCGCCAGCGCCTGGCGTGAAGAAATATCCGCCGGACGCCTGTTTAAATTCATCTTGCCCATTCCGGCCCCGATCGCGCCGGACGAGACCAGTACCACCTGCCGCCCTTCATTTTGCAATTTCGCCAGCCGCCGCACCAGATCGTCCAGACTGTTGTAATCAAGGGTACCGCTTTCGCGCACCAGGGTGCTGGTGCCTACTTTTACAATAATGCGCCTGCATTGGGGCAGGTCTTTCCATTCCATCCGCATCGCCAGAATTCCTTTTTTAGGGTAAAGATGGGTTGATTGTAACAAATGTAAGGCGCTTTAAAGGGGCAAAGATCCATAATCAAACCATCAAAAGGCCTTTGCATACGTTTTTGCAGAGAACATCTCTGCCAGAGCAGAGCCTTAAGTTTTTTGCTGCCGCAGAATATTGCCCGCCGATAAGCCAACCGTCGATGTTCCGGCGGGTTCGTATCAGGGCTGAAACTTTATCAGGCGGTGTAAACAGCGCTTCCCGGCCCATCCAGGCGGCATGCTGCACCAGACAAAGATTGCGATGATCATTTGAGCGTGCGCACCAACAGAAACTCCCGCCGGAGTGAGTATCTTCGGCGGGAGTTTCTGTTGAGACTGAGATTGATTGAGATTAAGGGTTTGGTTTAGGAGAGCGGGCTGTCAATGGGGCTGGCGGTGATGAATAAACGACCCCAG
>CAZEEL010000096.1:0-8037 GCA_964511135.1 uncultured Leptolinea sp.
CTCGAAATGATGAATGTATTATGTATGATGATTGTGTTATGACAGGAAAAGGTCAATCTGTAAATAATGACCGTTCGGGATCGCCATTCCACACAAAGCATGGGTCTTGTCCAGGTCTGTTTTTTGTCCGCAGCCATTCATCTTTTCCAAAACAGACAGCTTTGCTGCTGCGCGGCGTGATCCTTCATCCAGCGAAAGGCATTATCCTGAATTCACTTAAATAAATCTGAGGTATAACATGCAACGCGTCTATGATTTTCTGAAAAAATGTACCGTCTTCTATCTTGCTACGGTGGAAGGGGATCGCCCCCATGTAAGGCCCTTTAGTGCCGTGAATGTTTTTGAGGGCAGGATCTATATCCAAACGGGCAAAACAAAGAATGTGTCGAGGCAGATACATGCTAATCCAAACATTGAAATTTGTGGTATGACCGGAGGCCTGTGGATTCGTATCCGGGCGGTGGCGGTTGAAGACAGCAGAATGGAAGTGCGCCGGGCCATGCTGGATGCGAATCCGGAATTGAAATCCAGGTATGCGGTTGATGATGAAAATGCCGAGGTTTTCTATCTCAGGGATGCCACGGCTGTCATTTCTTCTTTTTCGACAGATCCGGAAGTGATCCGTTTTTAATGAACCGCAGATAATCGATAGACAAAGCTGTGTGTTTTGGTACGGCTTTGTTATTTGCTTTGTCTGGTACGGGGGAGGGTTATCTTTTTTAATTTCTGTCTGTGGAAACGACTGGTTTTTCCTGCAAGATCAGCCTTGTTGAATGAATAAAATCATCATACTTCAATATCATTTTTTCCCTGAACTGTTCTTCTGAGACAGGCCTTGTTAACAAATAGCCCTGGAGCATATTAAAGCCGACTCTTTTTAATGCGTGATACTCTTCGGCTGTTTCAACGCCTTCTATTAAAACTTCTGTTTCTGTTTTATTAATGCCATCTGCAAAAGAACATAAAATATCAAAAGCGGTTGGGTTTTTGTCAATGTTTTCAATGAGTGAGCGATCAAACTTGATGCAGTCAAAGGAAAAATGGTTGATGATATACAGGTTTGAATAGCCTGTTCCAAAATCGTCCAGATAGATTCCGACCCCCAGGCGGGAAAATTCTTTTAAAACATTGATAATATTCGTGTTGTCATTATCTTCTGTTAAAAGAGCCCTTTCGGTGATTTCAAGCTTGATTTGTTTTGGGTCGATGTGATACTGTTGAAAGATTGTTTGCAGGAAAACGAAAAATTCACGTTTGATAAACTGCTGTGCAGAAATATTAATGGTGATAAAGCGATCTTTATAGTCAGGATGTTCGCTGAGAAAACGACAGACTTTTTCAATTACAATGTACCCAATGTCAGATATAAAGCCTGTTTCTTCAGCAATTTGAATGAATTCATACGGAGAAATGGATTGCCCGTTTGTATCATTTAATCGGACGAGCGCTTCGCCGCCAACATAGGTGCCTGTTTTGATACTGTAGATGGGCTGATATACAACCGTGAACAGGTTATTGGTAACCGCTGTTTTTAGAAGCTCAATGATGTGTTCACGCTGTTCGAATTTTGCAATGCAGTCGTCAGTAAAGGTAATATGTTGCGGCTGAGATGATTTTTTGAGGGCGTGCAGAGAATAGTCCAGGTTCAGAATTATATTGGGGCCATCCTGCCGGCAATCTTTACAAATCAACAGGGCGGTGCTTATGCTGATCAGACATTGGTTATTTTTGATTTTCCAGGGCAATTCGAAACGGTCTCTGATTTCCTTGATCAGTGTTGCACTTTCGGCGCTGCCTGTCAGCGGTAAAAGAATCGCATAGTCGGTGCCGAAAATTCTGTAGGGTGTCGGATGACCGGGGAGCGTACTCAGAAACTCGCCGATCTTTCTCAATACGATATCGCCGTTGATATAGCCTAAACGCATATTGATGCGCTTAAAATTCTTTAAGCTGATGACTGCAATCATAAAAGGCTGGTTTTTTTTGACGCGCAGGTTGACGGTTTGTAACAGTGCAGCCCGGTTATGAAAACCGGTAAGAGAATCAACGTTGATTTGAGTCTGCTGGGCGCAGATTAAAACGATCAATAAGCTGTTTGCGATGCTTAATCCGGAAAAAATGGTATTGGGATATGCTTTTTGCAAAATAATGACAGAGCCTGCAGCTAAGATGCCTGTCAGAAAGGCACGTTTGATGGGATTTTCAAGTTTGTGATTGATTGAGAAAATATTAATGAATATGATGATGGCATAGATTGCGAGGATTAAAAACTCGGATTGATGAAGAGGACCCGTAATGAACTGCCGATTTTCGTCAAAGTGAAAAAACCAGTGTGTGTATCCGTTTGCAAAAATGACGATTGTGTATATCACTATAATGAAGTAAAGCGCATTGATGGCAATGTTCATCTCTTTTTGCAGATTGAGCAACTCATAGGCCAACACAACGATATGTCTGTAAATTAACATTCCCGCTATCAGCATGGTAATTGACTTCAGTTCCTGAGACAGGATGTTCAGTTTAAGCGGAACCAGATAGGGATGAACTAAAAAAATGCTTGAAATGGTGCTGGTCAGAACCCCGATGATCGAAAAAACAATACACAGGAAAAACGATTTGCTGATGACTGTATCTTTGTCGTTGTCTATATATGAATTTATTGTAATAATGAAAACAATTAAGCAGGCTATGAATTCCGGGACGATATTCCAATTATTCATAAGTCGCATATACCTCTTACCAGGTGCAGAGAGTGACAACAGAGCTAAACCCTGGCTGTATCCTGATAGAGGTAGTATACCATTTTTTACCATTAAAACTTCTGTTTTAAACCGGTCTGCGGCTATTTTCCTGATCTTTGATTTCCTGTTCATTAATAACGTGAATTCGCGATCCGTCTTTGGCTGGATGAAGGATCAGGGCGCAGCAAACCGTCTGTTTTGGGAAGGATGGAAGGCACTTGTCAAAAAACGGCTTTGCAGGGAGCCATGATTTGCGTGTAGAGAATTATCCCGAATGGTTGTTAATGTCGTTCACCGGACTGAAGACGACAAATGGCAGGATTGGATTACTTCCGGAGTGTCAGATTTGTTGCCGTGCGATGGGCTGGTTGATTTAAGTTGCATTGATTTAAGTTGTGTTCGGAGGCTGTTTTCGGTGTATTCCTGTATATTCCTGATAAAAGCGGGCGTTATTCTGCTTTTATAAAAAAAATCGCAGAGAGCTTGTTGGCTTCTGCGATTTTTTGTGAATCAGCGGTTGTTGAGAAGCTCCTGCAGCGGTATTTTGTAGGTGTTGAACTCAACTCCTTTTTGTGTGGCATAATCGCGTACGGTTATAGAGGTGTTGGGCAATGTATCTCCTATGACCTGCTCAATATCCTCTTTCTTTAAACCCCATTCCAACAATTCTTTAAAGGTTGTTTTTCCCTTTATCTCCTGCAGCGCAGGGTTTTTGGCAGGTGAAGCGACGGCTTCGTGAGTTTCGCTTATTGGGGCTGTGGCAGTTGCAGCAGGTGTTGTTGCTGTGGTTTCAGCAGCGGTGGCGGAGGGCACTGCTTTCATCAGGGTCTCCATAGTTACCGTATGTGTGTCAAGGTATTTGATTTGATCCGGGGTGAGGGTTGCTTTTGTTTTTAAGATTTCTACTGCACTTTCAGGCAAATAACTTTCTTCGGTCAGGGTAATGGGAAGTCCTTTGTATAAGGCGACAAAATAGCGTACTGAGCCTGTGCCGACATCGGTTCCTGCAGCCGCTAACGATGAGTATATTGATTCCAAATCCTTGCATTTAAAGTCTGCATATTTCTGCGGATCTGTTAATCCAAAAGCGATTCCAAGGTCTTCTATTGGTACCCCGAAGGTGTTGCTGATGTCTGCAAATGAGTATGATCCTCGTATATCGGCGGGGTTTGCCTGCCCTGCAAACTCTCCGGTATTAAACTTTTCGGGTGTTTTCGTGTTTGTTGTTTTCCAATAACCAAGCGCTGAGCCCGTAAAAATGCCTCCACATACTACAATGATAATAATTATTGCAAGTGTGCGCGATTTTATTTTCATGATCTTAAGTCCTTTTGTCTTCTATGTTATTGATTTCCTGATGACAATTCGATGGTGTCTTTCACGGGGCAGGCATATTCGGAGGTGCATTTCAGGCAGCTGATACATTGATGGTTGCGTACAATATCCTGCCGGGATACCTTTATGTTCATCGGGCAGGCTCTGTCGCATGCTTTGCATTGAATGCAGGTGGCGGCATTCCTTTTAATTTTGAAAATACGAACCAGATTGAATACGCCAAGTACTGCGCCGTAGGGGCAGGCATATTTACACCAGGGTCTTTCAATGATTAATGCCAGTACGGTAAAAATTCCCAACACTGTAAGCCCGGTTACCGAAACCTCTTCAGACCAAAAATTAAAGAGTGCATGGTATGGGTCTACACTCTGAAAGACTAATTTTGCTGTTGTGGCTGTTATATAAATAACGACGGCAAGTACGCCATAACGCAGATAGCGCATATATTGGTCAATTTTTTCAGGTATAAGATTGTTGTATTTTTTCTTAAACAGTTTTTTTCCTATTTTGCCTATCCATTCCTGATAGCTGCCGAAAGGACAGACCCAGCCGCATATTACCGGGCCGAATAAAATTGCAAGAAAAAAACCTATAAACATCAAAACAAAAGAAGACTCATGAATCTTTTGTACAAAGGACCCGGCTGTGATAAATTTGTAAATGGATACGACCCCTCCAAATGGACAAATGGCGTGCAGAGAAGCCTTTTTTAAAAACGGAACAGCCAGCCCTTTTTCAGCGAGCAATTCGTTTAAGGATGTTAAGGCAACTAAAATAAAGAAAAATATTTGGACTGCTGTTCGGTACCAGGTTTTTGATTTTTTATGCATAGGGACTCTCTTTTCGTATCAAAATAAACAGGATGTAATACCATTAATTATGTAATATTACCTTAATATGATCATTTATGTCTGACAGACTGGATACATTAAACATGTTTTTTTTGATTATTCACAAAAATTTAAAGGAAAACCTCTTCAGATAAATCTTTTGCAATATGAGGTATTACACCATTGATCCTATCTTTCGTACCAAAAAGACATCGCTTTTCCGTCAGGGAAAAGCGATGTCTTTTTGGTGGAGATGGCGGGATTCGAACCCGCGTCCGAAAGATTCGATCCTCGGATATCCTACGAGCGTAGCAGACTGTTTCTGTCATCTGAAGCAGTACAGTCAGCGAAATCTGTTTCAGACCATCCGCTCAAGCCCGAAAGCTCTCTTTCGTCTGAAGCGCGGCAGTTCAAACGGCACTCCGGCTTTGTAGCGCCTGACCCTGCGATCGGCAGGAGTTCGATGCAGGCAGACGTGACCTGTTATGAGGTCAGGCTTTTATGCTCCCGCTTATGCAGCGAGGGGCATAGCAGCATAATTTGTGCGATTGGCACTTGTGTTTTGTACTGAGTTTACGAGGTCGGTACCTCTCGGCTCGCAATCCGGAACCAGCCTCCCCCGTCAAAGCCTGTCATCCCCGGATAAAGATATTATACTCCATCTCAAATTGTAAAAATACTGAAAACGATACTGAAAACGATCGGAAGTTTATTCCGGGACGGTTGCGCAGGACAACCCGTTCCCGCGGATTTTACGAAGCAGGAGGATGGCATGGGCTTAACGCGGACAGAGTTTTTTCTTTCTGGCCTGAACATCTTCAAATAAGCACGAGATTCTGTAATCTGTGATTTTGATTCCGGATAGGCTGGGATCTTTGCAGGATTGGGGGTAAAATGAATGGGTTAATTGAGTGCCTTACGAAGGTATTTGAAATCCAGGTCGGGTAGCCTGCAGGGCGCCTGACGGAAATCTGGCAAAGGAAAGTACGCTATCTTTATACCTTTGAAACCTTCGTAGGGTTGTTTTATTAAATGCCATTTTACGGAGGCCTTCATGCTGACAATTTATAAAAGCATTGAAAATGGACTGCAAATTCTCAGCCAACCCGTAGATGGGTGCTGGATCAATCTGGTTGACCCTACCACCGAGGAAATAGAAGAGGTGGTCACTTTGGGGATTCCGATGGATTTTGTTACGTATCCGTTGGACCTGGATGAACGTTCCAGAACAGAACGTGAGGATGACGGAACCCTGTTTATTCTGATGCGGGTTCCTTATTATCAGGGCCAAAGCAATGATATTCCATTCAATACTATTCCTTTGGGGATGGTGCTTCATGAAAACTATTTTGTTACCATCAGTAAGCTGCCGGCAGAAGTGTTGAATGAGTTTACGGTAGGAAAGGTGAAAAACTGGACCACCGGAAAGCGCATTCGGTTTGTGCTGCGAATCATGCTGACAACTGCCAATAAGTATTTGGTTTATTTGCGGCAGATTAATAAAACAGTGGATATTCTGGAAGACCAATTAGCGCTCTCATCCAGAAACAGAGAAATTCTGGAGATTCTGAAATATCAAAAAAGTCTGGTGTACTTTACCACGGCATTAAAGTCCAATGAGCTGGTGCTGAACCGGCTGCAATCCAGCCGGTTGTTCAGAATGTATGATGAAGATGAAGATTTGCTGGAAGATGTAATTACCGAAAATCAGCAGGCCATTGAAATGATCAATATTTCAAATAACATTCTCAGTTCGATGATGGATGCATTTGCTTCGATCATTTCCAATAATCTAAACGGGGTGATGAAGTTTTTGGCTTCGATTACCATTGTTATGAATATCCCTAATATTATTACCAGTTTTTTTGGGATGAATGTGAGCTTTCCGGGAGCTGATTTTCCTTTTGCCTTTATGGGGATATTAATTGTTATTGTAGTTTTTCTGATGATTGCGGTGGGTATTTTTATCAAAAAAGACTGGTTTTAAACAGTGTTTTTGTCCGATGATCTCTTCCGGTTGTTTGTTGCTTATACAGGGGAGAGCATTTGTAAAGTAGTTTAACATGCAGATATACCTGCATATGTATGGGTGAATGGGTGTGCAACAGCGCATACTGTTGAAATTTTCATTAAATGATGCAAGACGGGAAGGTCCTTTTGGAAGAACGTTCACGTCTCTGTGTTACTGTTGGAGCAAAGATGCTGGAAATGGGCGAAACAGGACTCGAACCTGCGACATCTTCTGTGTAAGAGAAGTGCTCTAACCAACTGAGCTATCCGCCCGCGCCCTATATTATACCGTAGACTGTGAGGATTGTATGAAATTCGTTCGATTTTTTAATTCTGAAAATGAAATTGAAGCCGGATGGGTCAACGATGGATTGGTTGGGAAGGTGGAGGGTGATATTTACGGGGAATTTCGCCGAAGAGAAGCGTATCTGCCTTTGGAGCAATTAAAACTTTGCGCTCCTGTGCAGCCTGGTAAAATACTGGCGATTGGCCATAATTATGCGGCACATGCCGCTGAGCATCATGCCGAACTGCATGCTGTTCCGCTGCTCTTTCTGAAACCTCCAAGCAGTGTGATTGGTCCGCTTCAATCTATTATTCTTCCTCCCCAATCGGCTCAGGTTGAGCATGAGGCTGAGCTGGCTGTTGTGATGGGGAAGCGTGCCAGTTGGGTGACCGAAGAAGAAGCCGTTCAGTATATCCTTGGGTATACGATAGCCAATGATGTCAGCGCCCGGGATCTTCAGTATTCAGACGGCCAATGGTCGCGTGCAAAAGGTTTTGATACATTCTGCCCGATTGGTCCCTGGATTGATACCGAATTTGACCCGGCTGATGCAATTATATCCTGCCGTGTTAATGGTGAATTACGTCAGATGAGTTCTACCAAAGAGATGGTGTTTGGGGTTGAGCATCTGGTGGCTTATTTGTCAACGGTTATGACGCTTATGCCGGGCGATGTTATTTTAACGGGAACTCCCGCCGGAGTGGGTGTTATTCTGGCAGGAGATAAAGTTGAGATTGAGATCGAGGGTTTGGGCTTGCTGTCTAACCCGGTAAAAAATCGGGTTTAGGAGAGCGGGCTGTCAATGGGGCTGGCGGTGATGAATAAACGACCCCAG
>CAZEEL010000097.1:0-7929 GCA_964511135.1 uncultured Leptolinea sp.
CAATCAAGCTTATCCAGGATTATGCGCCTTTCTTTATAAGGATTATCCAGAAGGTCTTAATGATGATGAACAAATCCATCCATAATGAAAAATTGCTGATGTAATATTCATCCATAACCAGGCGGGTATTGAAATCTACCGTTTGCCGTCCCATGACCTGCCACCATCCGGTTAATCCAGGAGCAATACGGCGGATGATCCGTGCGTATTCGCCCATATCTTCAAGCTCGCCGGGCAGGTAGGCTCTGGGACCGACCAGACTCATTTCACCGCGAAGGACATTCCATAACTGGGGAAGTTCATCCAGACTGGTTTTTCGCAAAAAACGTCCAATTCGGGTTATTCTTGGATCATCCTTAAGCTTGTGAAAACGCTGATATTCCTTTCTCATAATTTCGTCAGTTTTTAAAATTTCTGCCAGTTTTAAATCAGCGTCAATGATCATGGTGCGAAATTTATAAATCTTAAAGATTCGACCGTCCTTGCCCATTCGTTCCTGTGTGTAAATTGCAGGCCCGGGAGAATCCAAACGAACCAGGAGGCTTAATAATAAAAGAAGAGGGGAAATCACAAAGAAAAACAAAATGCAGATTGTCAAATCCAGGATACGTTTGGTGATGGTTGATGAACGGCTTAGTAAGTTATATTGAACCTGCAATGCAGGTCGACCGTCAAGATCGAGCGGTCTCATGGAGAGAGTATTTAAAGGTGTATCAGCCAGGACGTAGATCAGTTTAGGGAAAGTCAGACTCAGGTTATGAATCAGTTCTCTTTGATTTTCTGTTGATTCTTTCGATTGACTGATATATACCGCTGTTTTAATACCGGATTTTCTCAGGGATTGTTGCTTTTCAAGGGAATTCGAATACACTGGAATGTTTTTAAATTCTCTGGTTTTGCTGGTTTCAGCAGAGGTCAGGATCGCAACAGGTTTTATGGCCAGCCGGCGTGCATATTGCAGACAGGCGATTGTGTCTGGAACATCCTGCAATGCTCCAACGATTACAGTTGGTTTGCTCCACCAGGAAAAAAGAGAAAAACGATTATGTATAAAGACTCGTGCCAAAAACACGAACATACATGCAAACAGCCAGGATATCAGGAATATAAAACGGGAGATTTGAGTACCAATTCCAAAAAGAAAAAAAGTCACGCCCAGCGCTATATAAGCAAAGGTAATTGATGTGCATACTTCTTTAAGTTCAACAACCCCGGTGCGCAAATCACCGGGATATAAGCCCCTGGAGATAAACAGGAGAATTGTAAACCCGGTGGATATCCATAGAAGAGGAGAAATTTGAGAAAAAACTACCGATCCTCCTAATAATGGGATAAAAGCTTTTCGGACCAGATATGGTATAAAAAAAGCGAGGAATAATGAAGTGATATCTGAAAGCATAAGAATTGTCACAACAAGCCATGGTTTGTAATCAATCCTGTCAGGGCATGGATGGTTTGTGTGTAATGACATTGGTCTGAGTTTGACCCTTTTCGTTTTGGGTATTCTTTTGGTTCCCTGAGCTTAGTATACCATTTTATGATTACCCAACAGGTTGCTGTTTTTTATGATAGATTCCTGGGATGGACTGTTACATTCTGCGTTATACCATCAACGCCGTTCTTTTAAACCGGGGCGCTTATTAATCTGTTTTTCTGATAAAAACTAAAAGAAGGGGAGCAGTCGGACGATCAGCCAGGTCAGTCCGGCTGCGATCAGTCCGGCGGCCGGTATGGTTACCAGCCAGGAAAGGACGATTTCGCCGACGAGCTGCCAGCGCACCTGTTTAAAACGGTCAGACGCCCCGACGCCAATAATACCGGAGCTGATGACCTGCGAAGTGCTGACAGGCGCTCCGGCGAAAGAGGCGGTGATGATCATGGCGGCTGAGCTGATCTGAACGCTCATGCCATGAACAGGTCTGAGTCGGTAAAATTTGGTCCCCAGGGTGCGGATGAGCTGTCGTCCGCCGGTTAAAGTTCCGATTGAAATGGCCAGTGCACAAAAGCAAATAATCCATATGGGCACATGAAAATTGGGGAGGATTCCGCCAATCATCAAAGCGATGGTCAGCAGCCCCATCGTTTTCTGGGCTCCGTTGGCTCCATACCCCAGGGACATGGGAATTGAGACCAGAATTTGGATGATGTTGAAAAGCCGATTAATGCGTGTGCTGGCTTTCCAGGACAGCAGATAGGTTATGGTAATAACCAGCCAGCCCAGCATGGCGCTGATAACCGGCGTGGCAAACAGAAAAAAAATCACTTTCAGAACGCCATTCCAGAGGATGGCCTGGCTGCCGGCAGTAACCAGAACGGACCCCAGCATGGCTCCCAGCAGGGCATGGGTGCTGCTGCTGGGCAGCCCGATCTGCCAGGTAAAGAAGTTCCATAGCAGCAGGGTTAACATCACCGCCAGCAGAATTTTCAGGGTGAAACAGGCGGGGTGGATGATGCCCTGCCCAATGGTGGCGGCTACTGCGGTGCCAAAGATCAATGGGCCGATGAACACGCATAATACGGTTAAAAGCAGTGCAGGCCGTGGGCGAATAGCCCGGGTTGATACCATCGTGGCGACAATGTTGGATGATTCATGAATGCCGTTTAAGATATCCAGCCCAAAGCCTGAAACAAGAATAAGAATTAACTTCCATGTCATGTCAGGTGTTTTTCATGATGATGTCGTCCAGTATGTTGGCCGCTTCGTCACCCCGGTCGGCGGCGTTGCTCAGGTGGCGATAGACCTCCCGGTGCTTCAGTGTGGGGCCGATATCGCTGATATCTTTGATGTTGTCAAATAATTCTGCCAGGGCATGGCGGTACACATCTTCCACTTCGTTTTCAAGTTTTTTGGCTTTTTTGGCGTGTTCTGCCGCTACATCAGGATAATCCTGTAATCTTTGGACTGCCTGAGATATTTCGAAAGAAGCGTCTTTCAAAAGCAGCGCCATTTGGAACATGTATGGAGTGGTTTTCACCTGAAAGATGGTCAATTGGGATACGGTGCTTCGAACATAATCCAGAATATCATCGATGGCTCTTGACAGGTTAAAAAGATCTTCTCGGTCAAATGGCGTGATAAAACTGTGATTGAGGTCTGATATCAGCATACTGCGCACTCCGTCAGCTTCTTTCTCTTTCATGCGCAGGTCCTCTTCCAGTTGAAAGCCCGGGTTTTCAAAATACTCCAGCAATATGCTTAAGCCCTGTAAAGTAAGGGCAGCCTGGGTTTCTATGTAGTCAATGGATCTGTTTTTTTGTTGGCGAATCCGTTTTAACATGGGTATCTCCTGATCGTGCAAAGGTCGCCTGGTTTGAGGCAGCCCTGTGTAATAGTGTCTTGCAGTGCCATAAAGGCAGGTTGATATGTCCATTGCCGGCGGTCACTTTTTTTGTGTTGACAGCAACATTAATCTGTATGCTGTGTGCAGCTGCGCTGTTGGTGGGCTAAAGATTCTGTTCCGTGAGACCGCCTTTTTTGATTCTGAATCATCGTATCCATTGTATCAGTTGATCTTTTGGGGTTGATCCTTCTTCCTGATACAGGAATGCGATAAGAAATATCAACCAGGATGTTATTGTATCCCCGATTGTACACAATCTGTGATTTCTGTGAAAGACTGAACGGGCGTTAATTGGGCGTGGTGTTGACTGTCCGGTGAGGTTGACCAGACAGAATCGATAACCTGGCAGTGTTTATTTTCCCAGGATAAGGCTGGCTGCATTCCGCCCCAGCCAGACCCCAAATATACACAGGCTTACACTGAGAAAAATGTAGAGAATACCTGCCGGCATATTTCCATTCTCCAATAAAAACAATGATTCTGCTGAGAATGCAGAAAAAGTTGTGAACCCGCCGCATATTCCGACCCGCAGGAACAAAATCAGATTTTCTGATGGTTGTTCGGTGTTTGCGGCTGCGCCAATCACGAAGCCGATTAAAAGCGCTCCCATTACATTCGTCATCAGGGTAAGGAATGGAAAGGCGCTTTTAATGGGTATTAAACTGATCAGGTATCTTCCTGCGGCGCCGCAGGCGCCTCCCAACCCCACCCATATCAATTTAATCATTTTTCAGGTCTCCGGTTTTTTGCAGCAGCTTCTGATACCTTCATAAGAACTTAAGCAATTTAACCATAAAATGAGTGATTTGGGGTACCCTGAAAAGTTAACCAGGAATAGCGCAGCATTTTGGTATCTCAGGCGGAGGTTTCACCACTGGCCGCACGGCGGCATTCCTGGTTTTTTCCTGGAGATTCCTCTTTTCCCATCAGTCGTTACATCGGTTCTGATCGTGATTCGATGGTGTGCATGTATGAAGCCGTGTATAGGATCTATTCAAATAACTAAATTTAATGAAGAAAGCTACCCTTTAAACTTCCGTCAGTCCGGTAAGTAGAAAACAAATGGAAGAAGTTTTTGCTTTTGGCTTTAATTTTAAGGTTTTGGTCTTGAATCCTGGTTGTTAAAGTTGTATATATTAAAGCATAAAGTAACCTTTTTCTGTTTTCAGCTTCAGTGTTGCTTAATAAAAGATTTGCTGAATTGATGATGGGTGATTAAAAAGGGTCTGGTTTATTTCATCCGGTTTGCCTATGATCATTGTTTTATCACGGTTTTTATGCCGGGTTATGTGTGCAGCCAATTGTATTTTCTTTCCGGTTCATTCTTAATATTTATTTTTATCAGGAGGAGAAAATGAGCATTATTTTTATTGTCTTAGGCGGTTCATTGTTGTTCTTTCTTGCCTACAAGACCTACGGTACGTTTCTCGCTAAAAAAGTATTTGCGTTAAACGATGACAATCAGGTTCCTGCGGTAGAGTTTGAAGATGGGTTGGATTATGTGCCTACCGATCCCAAATTCCTTTTAGGGCAGCATTTCTCCGCTATTGCAGCAGCAGGCCCAATTACCGGCCCCATCATTGCGGGTATCGCTTATGGATGGATTCCGGCTTTAATTTGGATTTTATTGGGGTCTGTTTTTGTGGGCGGTGTGCATGACTTTGGATCTCTGATTGCCTCCGTAAGGAATAAAGGCCGTTCCATTACCGAAACCGTTCGTCAGCATGTTTCGAGGAGTGCGTGGCTGCTGTTCAATATTTTCATCTATGTTACATTAATTGCAATCATTGTCGCTTTCACGGATCTGACCACTTCTTCCTTTGTCAACACAATTGACATCGGGAATGGAGAAATGGTGGGCGGCGGCGCCATTGCGACTTCATCACTGCTCTATCTGGCTTTGCCGATTGTCATGGGGCTGTTGATGCGCTATGCCAAGTTAAATCTGTTATGGGCTACCATCATCTTTTTACCGCTGGTGGGCGTTGCTATCTGGGTTGGTCGTTATATTCCATTTGACCTGCAGGCAATTCTGCACCTCGAAACTGCTTTGGCAGCCCAGAAAATCTGGAATGTCTTTATTATGGTGTACTGCCTGATCGCCGCGGTCATTCCGGTTTGGCTGCTCCTGCAGCCCCGCGGACATTTGGGCGGCTATTTCCTGTATGCGGCCGTGCTTGTGGCTGCGATTGGTGTGCTGTTTGGCGGTTTTAAAGTTCAATACCCCGGGTTTACCAAAGCGTTAGGGGATAAAGACTTCTGGTTCCCCATGCTTCCAATGTTGTTTATTACGATTGCCTGTGGTGCGGTATCCGGATTCCATTCATTGGTTAGTTCTGGTACTACTTCCAAGCAAATCCGGAAAGAAACAGACACAAAATTAATCGGTTATGGCGCGATGCTGATGGAAGGGGTTGTTGCCATTATTGCTTTGTCAACGGTGATGATTTTGGCAAAAGGAAATGATCTGCTTACCAAAAGCCCAAACTTTATATATGCGTCAGGCATTGGTTCATTCATGAGATTAATTGGTGTCAGTCCGGCATTCGGTATTTCTTTCGGGTTGATGGCTTTCACTACCTTTGTGTATGACACCCTTGATATCTGTACCCGTCTTGGGCGCTTTATTATTCAGGAGCTTACCGGGTGGAAGGGCTGGTTTGGCCGGATTCTTTCTACACTGATTACCGGCGGTTTGCCCATGTTCCTGATTCTGATTACTATCAAAGATGCAAAGGGTAATCCTGTTCCGGCATGGAAGGTCTTCTGGTCAACTTTTGGCGCTTCAAACCAACTGCTGGCTGCTCTGGCTTTGGTAGGCTTAACCGTGTGGCTTTTGAATACGGCCAGGTTTAAAAAAGCCTGGCTGGTCACTTTTGTTCCGGCGGTGGTGATGTTCTGTATGAGCTGCTGGGCTTTGATCCGAATGTTCATAAAAGCAACGGTGGTTGAGGGTGTCTTTACCTGGCCGGTTGGCGCCAATATGATTGTTCCCATTTCCTGTATTATCTATGTTGGCCTGGCTGCCTGGATGGCAGTAGTGACAATTTATTCAGTTGTCCTTAAAAAAGGCGGGCATGACGTGACGAAAGAATCTCTCGCAGCATAGTCCGGTTCACTTGTCCTGTTTTTGATTATCAGGAATGGCTCACAGATTTCAGTGGGCCATTCCTTAAAAACATGTATGGAGAAAAACAGAGTAACTTTATGCGTTTTTTATTGAACTATTCTTCACTGACAGAGCCTGACTGGCTGCAGACTCCGGTTCCTGAAGGGGGCTATGCTGATTTAACCCCCTTTGTCTCGGGATCTCCCTTACCGGCCATCCTGTTTTTTGTTTTGGTGGCTTTATTGTTCGTTTATATCCGAAAAAATGCCCCTGAAGAATATACGGATGAGAGCATTGCCTCAGTCATTACCCGGAGTAAGCCGGAATCTGAAACAAAAGAGGTTGGGTGCTCAGAGAATGATCATATCTGGTGAACCCGGCAATACCGGTTGAAGGAATTACCTGTGCCGTAAAAGTTGCTGAAATTTTAATTGATATGGGTCTTCATACGACCCGAGTCGGGCAATATGGCAGGTTACCTGCCCGTAAAGAGCTGGTAGGGTTGGAAGAGTTTTGGAATCATGATATTTACTCCAATAACAAACCGGAAGCGTAAAAACAATTGATTCAGGATTGTGACAAAACACATCTTCTTTTTTTGGGAAGATGTGTTTTGTTTATCCGGCAGGTTTTCATGATCTCCGGATACATTCAAAAGAAACTTAAAGAATAATGCCCCAGATAAGCAAAGAGAAGCATTTTAAGTATTTTACCCAAAGTGCAGGGGATAAAATACTTCCATAAAGGAACTTTCAGACTTCCGGCTGCCATCCCGGCAAGGTCCATCATCGGGTTGGGAATAAATGCCAGGATGAATATGATGAAAACCGCCCACTGGGGGTGTTCACGCATGTTGGCTGTCAGTTTTTGGTAAGTTTCATTTCTTTTCAACAGCCCCTGGCTGGTATAGCCGGCCGTGTACCCGGTGATTTCTCCGATCGCAGCTCCCAGACCGGCGGCTACAGCAACGCCAAAGGGGTTGAAGATGGCGCCCATGGTGGTGGTGATGGCTACCCCCGGCAGAGGGATGATTAATGTTGCGTTGGTTGCGATTGAAATCAAAAAAATCCCGGCATAGCCATATTTTTCCAGTTGTTGTATTCTCTCACGATTGACAAACAACAGAATGATCAGCGCTGTAAGCAGAATAACCGTAAGAATGCCAACCCATTTTGGCGGGGATGATTCGAAATTCTGCTTTGGTTCATTCAGGTTAGCTGTTTGCTGATTCATCATTTATCCTTTTCTCAGGCCATTCAGATGTTGAGGCAGAGGTTTGAGGTTGTTATTGTACCAACCATCATCCCGCCAATGAACAGTGGATGTCTTTAATGATACAGTATGATCCTGTCGATAGGTACATGCTTCTGTCTGGAATTGGACTTTCGATGCATTGTATAACAATGTTTCAGAAACTCTGATTCCAGTCAATGATCTTTTGAAGCGATGTAATCATTTTACAGTGAAACCGTGCGATTG
>CAZEEL010000098.1:0-7892 GCA_964511135.1 uncultured Leptolinea sp.
GTTTTATCTGCATCGCCATTCCTTTCTCTGTCATAGATAATCATCTGTCATTCAGTACCGGTACAAAGAACCTGTAATACCTGCCCCATTCACACCCATACTGCGGGTAATATGTTTTTGTCTGCATTAAGTATCATGAACCATTCTCATCTGAAGACAAGCCACTGATCAAAAACATGCCAAACCGGTTTGATTTAATAGCCCTGAAAACAGCATCTTTTATTGTCAGACATGATCAATTAATGCTCGGGGAATCCGGTTTCAAGACACCCCCGGTTGCCAGTTCATTTTTCATTATTTCAATATATTTAAGAGACAGGGCATCCAATTCATCATAAGAGCGAGACAGAAAACCCACTTCCGTCGTAATGTTTGTAGAAGATAACGGAATACAGGTTAAATCAAAGCGTTTGGCATAATCAATCTGGTGATTGTAAGCCAAAGTATAGGCTTTTGTGCGCGAAATCAATTGATAGGTGATTTCACGATCATAGGAAAGAATGGCTTTATTCTGGGTCGTATTATTGATTAAATTGTAATAATCCAGAAATAACTCATCCGGGGTTTCCTTATCCCGCAGATAATTTCTGACAAAACAGTAATCTCGCAGAGCTTCCAGATCAATAACTTTTTGTTTGGCCAATGGATCTTTACGGCTTATCAAAACACTCATGTTTAGTTTTCCGATAATATAATAATCAATTTTTTTAGCCTCAAAAAAATTTTTCCATACATCCTGATATACTCCCCCCAGAAACAAAACGCCCAGGTCACAATAATTATGCAAAACTTCATTGACTACTTTATGCGGTTCAGCGATATTAAACCGAAAACGATATGCGTCTTCATTGGCATAAAACTCACAAAACTTGACAAATGATTCGGCTGCAAAACTGCTGGACATGGATGTCACGCGAAACACCGACATCGGCTCTTCATTTTTTAAGTTATAGGCGGTGATGTAATTCAATTGCTGAACAACCGCATTGACACTATTAATAAACCGTTCACCTTCCGGCGTCAGTGAAATTCCCAGATTGGTACGGTTAAAAATAACGATCCCCAGTTCATTTTCCAGGCTTTTAATGGATCGACTGAGTGTTGGCTGAGAAACAAAAAGAGCTTTAGCCGCTTCATTAAATGAGCGATATTTACAAATCTGGGTAACATAATTTAACTGCTGAAAATTCATCAACATCCTTTGCCAGGCGTTTATGCCCTGGCGATCCAATTAAAACATACAGAAAGAAGCTCAATCCACGAACACATTGCATTCTCATGGATGAGAAACAATTGATTAAAAAAGATTTCCTGCGCTAAAAAGCTGTTATTTATTATAACAACGAATGCTGCCACCCGGAAATTGATTTGTGTGACGACCGTGATCAATCACCAATGTACCATTTACCAGAACCGTTTCCACTCCATCAGGATAGACACGGGGTTCAATAAAGTTTTCATTGGTTTTAAGTCTCTCCCAGTCCAGAATCACCAAATCAGCCCGATAGCCTTCTTTGATTAAACCGCGATCTGTCAGGTGCAGAATCTCAGCCGGAAGACCGGTAATCTTCCAAATACTGTCCTCGGGTCTATGCATCCCAAATTCGGTTAAAAATTTAATGAAACCACAATAGGTGTTAGGGTTGGGTTTCTTTATCGGGAATTCAGGATCATACCCCATGACAGAAACCAGATCAAATACAAACGTGTCATTTCCAACGGAAGCCAAAGGATGATTAAGAAAAATCTGCACTGATTTTTCAGTCATCGAAAAAGTGGAACTGAACGTCTTCATCTGCGGATCTTCCATTAACAAATCAAAAAGGGTATCCAGACTGTTTCTCCGACGCTCTACCCCTATTTCACGAAGATTCTTTCCAATCAGTTCTGCCTTTTTACATTGAAGAACTGTAATATTTTCATCCCAATCCGGGTTGGCAACGGGGTTTAACCGGAAGAACTTACCCGCCTGAATCGTATCCATGATCTGTTTTCGATAATCCGGATACGCCAGGTTTCTGGTAAATTGCGTAATTCCATGAGTCTGCATATACCAGGGCCGAAACAGAGCAACCAGGTCAGGCGCAATAATGGTTCCGCCTGTGATATTAGGAATAACATCCATATAACCCTGAACGCCGCGTTTAAGATATTCATCTACCACCTGCAGGGTTCTGATGGCCGCCGCTTCCTGCATATATTCATCTTTCGCCGGGAAGACATCATAACCGGAAGAAATATGAGAAATCTGCACCTGAATCTCATTCAGCAACCCAATTTCGAGGACTTCTTTTATCCCGTCAATTTTTTTCTGTTTTTTGGGTGTGCCCACCCGCGGGCCGGTTTTACGCCAGTGCGAAAAATAAATTCCATGATAAGGTTTCAGTTCAGCAGCCATGTCTGCCAATTCATGAGTATCTGCAAAATAACCCGGCTTATAATCCAATCCGGTAGACATCCCAAAAGCTCCCGATTCCATGGCTTCTCGAATTTGTGTTTTCAGAAGCTTTTTCTGTTCGTCTGTCAACACAGCCGCTTCATCCGGGTCAGCAGCATTCATCCGCAATGTATTGTAACCGGATAAAGCGATCATATTTCCGGATAATCCCTGTCGGTCTACCTCATCCAGAAAAGCACCCATGGTAGACCAATCCGGCCGAAAACCCCATTCCTGTTCAATCAACTTAATGGCATCTGCAGACGGAACATAATAGTCATCAGCATACATATCCGGATAAAGTTTGTCAGAAATCTTACATTGCAAATCATAGAAAGCCTGTGAACCTTCCCACCATTGTCCAACGGGAGCAATTGAATGACCGCATTGACACCCAACAAACGTAGTAATCCCCTGATGAAGCATGCTTTCCATTTTTCGATAAGCCAAAATAACCGTATCCGAATGTGAGTGCATGTCTATGAAACCAGGCGTAATGACTTTTCCGTCAGCATCAATGACTCGATTGGCCTCACCATGTTCGATCTGTCCAATTTTGACAATTCGTTGTCCAACAATGGCGACATCACCCATCCGGGCATCATCCCCTGTACCATCTATGATGGTTGCATTTTTGATAAGAATATCATACATAGGACCTTCTCTTTATTTCTCAGACAATATGACACGCAATCACATGACCAGGCTCAATATCCCGCTGTTCCGGCTTCTCGCGGGCACAAATATCCTGCGCCAACGGACAACGGGTTCTAAAAACACAACCGGAAGGTGGGTTACGCGGACTGGGAACATCACCGGCAATCGATGACCTCATTTTCTTTACTTCAGGATCCGGAATTGGAATCGCATCCAGTAAAGCCTTTGTATATGGATGTTGCGGATTGCCAAACATGTCCTTTTTATCAGCGATTTCCATAATATTCCCGAGATACATCACAATAATACGATCGCACAGATGATTAACCACCGCCAGATTATGAGATATAAACAAATAGGTTAAATGGTATTTCTGCTGTAAATCCTGCATCAGATTAAGAATTTGAGCCTGAATGGATACATCCAAAGCAGAAACTGGTTCATCGCAGACAACCAACAGGGGTTGCAAAGCCAACGCGCGGGCAACCCCGATACGCTGGCGTTGTCCGCCTGAAAACTCATGCGGAAATTTTGTCATCTGCTCTTCATTCAAGCCTACATCATGCATTAAGGAGACGGCTCTTTCCCGACGAACAGCAGAATTTCCCTTATGATGAATAACCATTGGCTCTTCGATACAACGTTGAACTGTAAAACGCGGATCCAAAGAAGAGTACGGGTCCTGAAAAATGATCTGAATATTTGACGTATAATCTGCAGTATTCTGGCTTTCAAAAATATCATTCCCGCGAAAAGTGATCTTGCCTGCTGTAGGGGTATTGAGCCGAACAATCGTATGACCAATAGTAGTTTTTCCGCAACCACTTTCTCCAACCAACCCCAAAGCTTCACCTTTTTTTATATCAAAGGTAACTCCATCAACCGCTTTTACATAAGCGGTTTTTTTCCAAAAACCAACACCTGCTTTGATCGGATAATGGACTTTTAAATTCTCAACTTTAAGGAGTATTTCATCCATCAGCGGAATCTCCTTTCTCATACTTCCAGCAACGCACGCGTTTTTCAGCAGAATAATTGAAGAGTGGCGGAGATTTTTGAAAGCATTTCTCAAACGCCTTCTCACATCGGGCAGAAAACCGGCAACCGGTTGGATAATTTTTCGGGCTTGGGATAACTCCTGGAATGTTATATAACTTTTCCTGTACAGTACCAATCATTGGAATTGATTTCAGCAACCCCACGGTATAAGGATGCAGCGGGTTCTTAAAAAGAGAGAGAATGTCTCCATATTCCACAGCCTGACCGGCGTACATAACCACTACATTCTGAGCAATCTGGGCCACAATGCCCAAATCATGCGTGATTAAAATAATAGATGTGCCTACTTTTGCTTTGATATCGCCCAACAACTCCAAAATCTGCGCCTGTATCGTCACATCCAATGCAGTGGTCGGTTCATCAGCAATCAGAATATCCGGGCGACAGGCCAACGCCATGGCAATCATCACCCGCTGTCGCATCCCCCCGGAAAGCTGATGCGGATACTCATTAACCACTTTTTCAGGAGATGGAATACCAACCAGCCTGAGCATTTCAATACTTTTTTCAACATTCTCATGTTTGGATCGTTTCCCGCTCTTTTGAAACGACTCAATCATCTGAAAACCAATGGTTAATACCGGGTTCAAAGAAGTAAGCGGTTCCTGAAAGATCATCGAAATATTTTTACCACGCACTTCCTGCATTTCAGATTCAGTCAGTTTCAAAAGATCTTTGTCGTGAAAGAAAATTTCTCCGTCAATAATCTTTCCGGGCGGACTGGCAAATATCCGCAAAACAGACAGAGATGTAACACTTTTCCCGCAGCCCGATTCTCCTACGATGGCCAGGGTTTCCCCTTTGTGCAGGGTAAGATCCAGGCCATCAACGGCCGGAATGGTACCTTCTTCCGTATAAAAATATGTTTTCAGGTTTTTAATCTCGAGAATAGTTTCAGTCATAATTATCATTTTCAGGAAACATTTTTAAGTTTAGGATCCAAAGCATCCCGCAGACCATCTCCGACCAGGCTGAAGCTCATAACCACTAAGGTAATCGCAATCCCTGGAAAAATTGCCTCAGAAGGATTTACACGCAACGCTTCACGAGCTTTACTCAGCATAGCGCCCCATTCAGGGTAAGGAGGCTGTACACCCAGCCCCAGGAAAGAAAGAGAAGAAGATGTAAGAATGGCGGTTCCAAGATTGAGCGTAATATTTACGATCATCTGAGACATTGCGTTAGGAATAATATGAGTAACCAAAATGCGGATATTGGATCCGCCCATAACCTGACAGGCACTGATATATTCAGAACTGCGCAAACCAATAACCACACTGCGAACCATTCGCGCAATCGACGGAATGGAAAAAATTGCAATGGCAATCATGGTATTCGTTAACCCGCTTCCCAGAATAGCAACAATCGTAATCGCCAATAACAGTCCTGGAAAAGCCAGCATAATATCAACAAACCGGGAAATCAGAGAATCTACTACCCCGCCAAAATATCCTGCAACCACGCCCAACAGGATTCCGATGATCCCGCCACTGATGACGCCAATCATACTGACCATGAGTGAAACACGCGCCCCATAGACCATGCGGGTAAATGTATCGCGACCAATATAATCAGTACCAAACCAATGTTCTGCACTGGGAGCCTTGTGAATGCTTTTCAGATTTTGTGTTAAAGGATCCTGTGTACACAGATATGGTCCAATTAAGGCAGTCAGAAAAAAGATCACCAGAATAACCAGGCCTATAATAGAGACTTTTCTTTTGATAAATCGACGAAAGACGGGAGAATTAAACATTTTTTTCTCGCTAATTATATTTAACCCGCGGATCAACCAGCCCATACAAAAGATCAACCAGCGTATTTACAACCACAAAAGTCGTTGCAAAAACCAGAACAGTACTTTGAACCACAGGGTAATCACGGTTATTCACTGAATCAATCATAAAACGCCCCATCCCCGGAATAGAAAAAACCGTTTCTACCAGAGCTGAACCTGCCAGCAAAGAGCCAAAACGAAGTCCTATCGCGGTAAGAATGGGAATTAAGGCATTTTTAAATGCATGAACATAGATGATCTTATTTTTTGAAATTCCTTTTGCCCGTGCCGTGCGAATATAATCCTGATTAATAACATCCAGCATGGAAGAACGGGTAGTACGTGCAATCATTCCAACAGCCAATAAACCCAATGTTGCAATGGGTAAAACAGCATGTTTCCAACTGCTTAAACCCAAAGTAGGTAACCAGCCCAGCTTGAGAGAAAAAACCAGCATAAGAAGCATGGCCAGGAAAAAAGAAGGAGTAGATACCGCCAGCATTGAAAAAACCATAACGGCATTATCACCAAACTTATTATGCTTTATGGCTGCAATAACACCAAAAAGGACTCCTATCAAAGAGCCAAACAGGGTTCCTCCAACAGCTAAAATAAGCGTGTATTGATAGCGATTCTCCAACTCTTTAGCAATATCTTTATGAGTAACAAGAGATACGCCCAAATCACCGTGAAAAATTCCTTTTATATACTTTGCATATTGAACGATCAGGGGATCATTCAACCCATATTTATCCCGCATGGCTTCAATATATGCCTGATCAACATTCCCTCCCTCTGAAATGCCATACATAATAGCAATCGGATCACCAGGAATGAACCGAACCATTAAAAAAACAACCACCGATACAATAAACAGGGTAGGAATCAGTTGCCCTAATCTTCCGAGAGTGTACTTGAGCAATTCTGCATCCTCCTAAACCAACAGAATGTTTACTTAGATTACGTCAACCGGATAACCGTCGTATCCATCCTGAATGGATGGATACGACGGAAAACAAATGTAATACTACTTCTCAACAATACCCAGAGAAGCCCAATTAATTGAATTATTGGCATTTACTTCAAAGCCGGTAACCGTGTCTTTCATTACATAACTCAGAACACGGTCATTGGTATACACTACAGCCGGATCATCCAGATAGATAATTTGCATTGCTTCTTTAAGCATGTTATTGCGTTTGTCTTTATCCATTTCAGTAGCTGCGGCAGTAATCAATTCATCGAATTGGGCGTTTGAGTACCAGCCATAATTGTTACTGTTGTTGCCATCTGCAGAAGTACGGAAGGTACGGGAAAGCTCTCCGGCATCCATCGAGCTGGGTCCGAAGCCCATAAAGAACATGCCCCACTTAAAATTATCACCCGGAGCCTTACGATTGCCAAAGGATGCATTGAAAGCAGCAGAATCAACCGGATCCAATGTAGCTTTGATACCAACTTCAGCCAATTGACTGACAATCATTTCAGCCGTCTCTAAAGATTTATTATAACTGGTAGCCACCTGAATGATAATCGGGAACCCATCCGGGTAACCAGCTTCGGCCATAAGCGCTTTGGCTTTTTCCTGATCCTGTTTAATGACGCCAAAATTATAATAACCATTCACCAGAGATTTTACAGGAGCCGTACAGGGAACTTCACCTGCTTCAACATTATACAGAGTGTTTACAATCGTTTCACGATCAATGGCATAGCTGACAGCCTGGCGCAGACGAACATCTTTTAAATATTGGTCAGCACAGTTGAATTGCAAACCATGCATACCAATCGAAGGATAGAAATTAACAGAAATTCCTTCTACGGTTTTTAAATGATCCTGATCTTCCTGATTAAGCCCATCGGCAAGATCCACTTCACCGGTTTCAATGGCAGCGGCTCTGGCAGAGTTATCAGGCACAATTTTAATGATGATATTTTTAGTTACAGCAGGACCAGCAAAAT
>CAZEEL010000099.1:0-7714 GCA_964511135.1 uncultured Leptolinea sp.
ATTGGGAAGAGGGACAGCGTATGGGAACAGAGATGATTGGTCAATCAATTGGGCGTTATCATATAACAGAGTCTCTGGGAATGGGGGGCATGGCGGCAGTCTATAAGGCCTATGATCCGAAGCTGAAACGGGAGGTGGCGCTCAAAATCATCCGTGCTGATCTGTTTGGCAAAGCAGTGATTGATCGCATCCTGAATCGGTTTGAGCGGGAGCCGGAAGCGTGGCGAAACTGTCTCACCCGAATATCGTCAGGATTGAGAAAGGCTGCTTTCATCGGTAAGCGTAAGGGGTTTTATCATTCGCCAGGCGGGTTGAACCACCCGATGCCAGATGCCCTTTTCATCCGGGTAGCTCCATATTCCCGGCTCATGGGCAATGACTTTATATCCAAGTCGGACATATAACCTTTGCGCCCGCAGATTATCTTTGGCAACATTTAAGGTTGCATATAGATAGCCTTTGGAAATCAGATCTTCTTCAGCAAAGCGGATCAGTTGACTTCCCAGCCCCATGTTGCGAAATTGCGGCTTTACGCGAATAGAATACAAATACGCCCGGGTAAATCCATCTGCAAGTTCCGGATGGTCGCAGGTATACTGAACGAAGACCTGCCCTGCGATTCCGGTGTTGGGAAGATCAACCACCCAGGCAGCCAGTTTTCCGCTGGTCATACGCCGATAGACGTCTGCATAGACCCGCCGAAAATGGGTATATTCCCCATTCCACTCAAGGGCCGGGAGATCGTCTTTCTTCAGAGAACGAAAAACAGGGGCGCAATATTCAGGTTGGATGGTTCTGTCAGGACTTTCCATAGTGTTCCAGCAATTTTTTTAATAAGATTTTTTCTTCGTCATCATTATGAATTTCTTCATTCAGCCATGCTTCGTGGAGTGTGTTCAGAATTTTATGATAAGACGGGCCTGGTTCAGGTAAAAAGACCTGCAGATCTTCACCGGTAATTGTGGGTTTGAGTGTTTTCCAGCGATCGAGATAGAGCCGTATGTTTTGGCGAAGGCAGGGGGATCGGCTGATTTGGTCTAAAGCATACAAAACTTCCAGGGGGGTTTTGTTCAGAATGCGGTATGCCTGACCGGGTTTCATTTGTTCCCATGTTTCCTGGGTGGTGCGCAATTGCCGTAATTTAAGGATGGAGCGGGTGAGTGAAGTGGTCAAAGCCAGCCGGCGGGTGATTTCTGTAATGGCTGTTTCCTGAAAGTTGCTGAGCCAGAGGATGTATCCAAGCCGGGCAGGTTTAAGGCTCAGTCCCTGGTGTTCCCAATAGTCGGTTTCAGATGGGTGGAGCACCTGGCTGAGATGAGATTCCCAGTCTGTATTCCATTCCAGTTCAGGATGAATGGCTGATAATACCTGCCAGGTATGAAGGTCTTTTAAGACAGATGACGGGTCGGATTCAATGAATATCAGATCCAGTTCATGTTGGATGCGCTGGCCGCTGACGGCGGGCAGGTGCTCCAGACCGCTTGGAATCAAGTCTTGCGTTTGCTTCTCTATTTTGAAATGGAAACGGCGGGCAAAACGGGCAGCCCGGAAGATACGGGTCGGATCATCTATAAAAGACGCCGGGTGTAAGATTCGAATTTGGCCCTGCTGAAGATCTTCCCATCCGTTCCATTCATCCAGCAAGCTGCCGGACTGCGGCTCAGTTAAGGGGATCGCCAGGGCATTGATTGTAAAATCTCTGCGGGCCAGGTCATCATGAATGGTGGACGGAGTGATCAGCGGCAGAGCGGCTGGTTGCGGATACTCTTCCCGGCGGGCAGTAATAAAATCGATACTGAAAGAAATCGGGAGAGCATCTTCAGGATCTGAAGTCGAAGGAGGGGGGTACCATGTGGCGGTCCCAAAGCGTGGGTGATGATCGATTTTTCCCTGATGGGCAGATTTTAATCGTGATGCAAGCTGGTACGCGTTTTTTTCGACGACCAGATCAAAGTCATGCACTGCAACATTCAGAATCAGATCTCTGACCACACCTCCGACCAGATAAACGGACAGATGCAGCGCTTCTGCCTGGTCTGTTACCTGCTTCAGGATATGCTGTTGTGCCGGCCCCAGTTTTTTCAGCCAGGGAGATTGGAACAGATCATGGGTTGGTGGCATATCGTATATTTTAATACAAAATGACCGGGGAGGAACGATAAGCCGCATTCTGTCCATCTTAAGGGTTTCCTTTGCAAATGAAAGGACGGCTTAAAATGGGGTAACCATCTCTCTCGGTGTGCAGTTGCCTGCACACTCCAGCAGTCTACCCGGAATTTAAGGGAGACGAGCAGCCTCCATACATTCCTGCTTGACCTTGCTCCGGATGGGGGTTGCCTGGCCGCTGCATTACGGCAGCGCCGGTGGTCTCTTACACCGCCGTTTCATCCTTGCCCTTGCGGGCGGTATGTTTCTGTGGCCCGATCCAATGGGTTGCCCCATTCCGGGTGTTACCCGGCATCCTGCTCTGTGGAGTGCGGACTTTCCTCGGCACAACTTAATGTGACGCGGTTACCTGTTCCTCCCAGGTACTTTGATGATACTCACGAAAAGGAAACCCGTCAATCAAAAAAGTCACCCATTGTTATAATACAGCTATGCCAATTCAAATATTAAAAGAAACCGTTGCTTCACAGATTGCTGCCGGAGAGGTGGTAGAACGGCCGGCTTCGGTGGTAAAAGAATTGTTGGAAAACAGCCTGGATGCCGGGGCCGATCGTATTCATATTGATATCCGTCAGGCTGGAAAGCAGCTTATTGAAGTTGCAGATAATGGAAGCGGTATTGCTTCGCAGGAGGTTCCTTTGGCGTTGACCCGTCATGCTACCAGCAAGCTGCAAAATGCCGAGCAGTTGCTCTCCATTCGCACGCTGGGGTTTCGGGGAGAAGCTTTAGCTTCTATTGCGTCTGTTTCAAGAACGGTGGTAACGACCCGAACTTCTGATGAGGAAGCCGGCAGCCGTTTGGTGATGGAAGGCGGGCAGTCTGAGGCTGTACAAACCATAGCCTTTACCCAGGGAACCACGGTGAGGGTGGAGAACCTGTTTTCACAGGTTCCGGCCCGTTTGAAGTTTTTAAAGAGTGATACGACAGAGCGTCAGCAGATCTATACCCTGGTCAGCCGATATGCCCTTGGGTATCCTGGTGTGAGGTTCACCTTACTCGATGATGGAAAAACGGTTCTGCAGACGAGCGGCAATGAAAACCGCAGGGAAGTGCTTAACAGCATTTATGGAATTGAAATTGCAAGGGCTATGCTTGAGGTTGTTTTTCAGGAAGAGGATTTAAAGATCGGGGGGTTTACCAGCCCTTTGACGGTTAGCCGTTCCAATCGCAAAGAAATGACTTTCTTTGTGAATGGCCGCTGGGTACATGATACTGCTTTGAATACTGCTCTGCAGCAGGCGTATGCGGGTATGTTAATGGTGGGCCGATTTCCGATGGCTGCACTTTTTATTCAAATGCCGCCTGACCGGATCGATGTCAACGTTCATCCGGCAAAATCTGAGGTGCGTTTCAGAGACAGTCATGCCATATTTTCTGCCATACAGCGGGCTGTTCGCCGGGCTGTGATGGCATATTCTCCCCTGCCGGAAATTCAACCTGCCAGGGTATGGGGAAATCGTTCTTCTGAAAGCGCCCACCGGGTTGGACTGGACTGGCAATTGGCTGCTGAAACAGCGGCAGTGCCCGCGCAGCCTGAAACCAGTCCGGTGTTACAGGCGCCCATTCATTCTGATTTTGTTTCAGCTTCGATCCATAATTTACCGTTGCTGAGGCTGATCGGGCAAATTGGGGGAACTTATCTGGTTGCTGAAGGGCCGGATGGCCTGTATTTAATTGATCAGCATGCTGCTCATGAACGGGTGTTGTTTGAAAAATTGATGAATCAAAAGCAGGAATTGGTCATACAACCCCTTTTACAGCCCATGACGATAGATCTTGCCCCGCATCAGGCGGTGATTTTACGCGAGGCGACAGACACATTAACGGAGATGGGTTTTCTGCTGGAAGAATTTGGCAGCCATAGTTTTCGTGTTCGGGGAATTCCAGCGATCTTTCAGAAAATGAACCCTGAACATTTAATCAGAGCAGTGGTTGAAGACAGTGAGGAGGATGAGACCCCGCTTCAATCCATGATGGAGGCAAAAATTGCTTCACGGGTGTGCAAGCGGGCTGCCGTAAAGGGTGGGACACAACTCTCTGCTGAAGAGCAGGGTCAGTTGCTGCGTGATCTTGAAATCTGCCGTTCACCGCGGACATGCCCTCATGGTCGTCCGACGATGATCCATCTTTCAGTCGATGTGCTTGAACGGCATTTTGGACGACGGGGAAGCCGCCAGGGTTGACGACAGCCATGCATACTTTGTTTGGGCATGTTTTATCATCCGAACGAAAGCCATTAAAAACCGATCAATGGCTGGTCATGGCTCTGTCGGGCGGCCCGGATAGTTTGGCTTTGGCTCACTGGCTGAAAGAACAGGGGTATCTGATTCTTCTGGCTCATTTTGATCATCAAATTCGCTCAACTTCGGGCCGTGATCTGGAAATGGTGAAAAAGATTGCAGACTCCTGGAAGCTGGATCTTGCTGTGGGGAGTCAGAATATCCCTGAACGGGCAAAACAGGAGAAACGATCGATTGAAGAAATGGGAAGAATGGCTCGCTATGCGTTTCTGTTTTCTCTTGCAGAAAAGAGAGCGGCCCAGGCGGTGGTTACAGCGCATACCGCAGATGATCAGGTGGAGAGCGTTCTCATGCATTTTTTCCGCGGGTCGGGCCTGAGCGGGGTGCGGGGAATGCAGTATTGGCAGTTGCCTCATGAATTTTCAACGACGGTTCCCCTGGTCAGGCCGTTATTGTATACCTGGAAAACAGAAGTCTGGGATTATTGCAACCGGCATGGCCTTCAGCCGGTTCTTGATGAAACCAATGCAGATAATCGTTACAGCCGTAACAAAATGCGCAATGTTGTCATTCCGCAACTGGAAGAGGTATATCCCAATCTGAAAGAAATTATATTGCGTAACAGTCAGGTGGCCGGGCTGGAATATGACTGGCTTGAATGTGAACTGCAACAAGACTGGGAATATCTTGCTCCGAAAGTGTCGGCGGAATCGATGGTCTTCAGCCGTTCGAAAATGCTGACTCTCGAAACCGGGGCGCGGGTATCCATGCTTCGCCGGATGATGCAAAAGCTGATTCCGGAGGCGCGAGATTTTTCATTTCAAACCGTTTTGCGTGCCGATCATTTCCTGTGCCAATCCAATCGTTCTCAGAGGGTGGAGTTGGAAAAAACGCTGATCATGCGATTGATTGGGGATGAGGTCTGGTTGAAACAGAAAACCTGCCGGTCTGTATCCGGGCCGGGAATCGGTCTGGAAACGGGCCAGTCTTTATGCTTGCCGGTTTCAGAGTCATGGATGATTCCTTTGGGAGACGTTTCTTTTTTGAGAGGAGAGTATCTGACGATGCAGGATGTGTCAGGGCGCCCGGACTGGAAAGATCCCTGGCATGCTTTTATGGATTGCGGGATGGTCGAAGGTTCGCTTTGTATTAAAACCTGGCAGCCGGGGGATCGTTTTTCGCCTGCCGGCATGAATCAAAAATCCTTAAAGATGTCTGATTTTTTCATTAATGTAAAACTGCCTCGCGAACAGCGAAAAACCTGGCCTTTGCTGTGGGATGCGCGTCATCTGCTCTGGGTGCCGGGTTTTCAAATATCTTCCAGAGTGACAATAAATACAACCACCCAAAGAATTTTGCATCTTTGGGTGGAGCGTCCCATCCAGTAAAAGGTTATTTATCCGTCAGTTTTTTTAATTTCATACTGATTTCGCGGAATTGAATCTTTGAGATCCCCAGTTTTTGCCGGATTTTTTCCGGTTCTATTCCCGAACGCCAATCATTGATCGCGCAGGTCCAGCGGCACATATCAAAGGATAAATGCTTTTTTAAATTTGCAGATTCTCCAATTTCTTCCAGAAGATATTCCAATCGTCGGGGTGACCATGGAAAAACCTGTTCTTTGGGTTGATATTGTGCCAGATAATCCTGATATATCGGCACCCACTCAGGTGAAAGAAAAATTTTACGTTCTTTATACCGATTGGCCGGGCTTGCATAACGGACAAATAAAATGGGTCCTTCAGGGTTGTCAGGCTCGATGTGGTTAACATGAATGCCCAGGCATTCTCCCTTTTTAATTCCGGTGGTCAGCAAAAGGTTTAACAAAGTGAGCGGGCGGGCGTCTTTGGGTTTTACTTTATACATGATTTCGGCAGATGTTTGAACATCTTCCTGTTCTTTGGTTGTGAGAAAAACCGGAAGCGGGCTGATGACGGTGCGCTGCAGGATTTTTTCAGCGGGGTTGTGAGAAATCACTCCGCTGGTATGCAGCCAGCGAAAGAAAGATTTTATGGATGTAATTCGCCGGGCGAAACTTTTTGGCGAGCAGGGTACCCCGCGTTCATTCTGGAGCCAATCCAGAAAGTGATTTAAATCAATTTCGTTGATTTGACCAACGGGTGTATCCAGCGGGAGGAAACCGGCAAGCAACTGTAAATCGCCGCCAAAGCTTTTAATGGTGAAATTTGAGCGTCCCTGATCGTTGAGAAAATATTCCCAGGCAGAGATGGCAGGGGGTAATGGTACCTGGGGTGTTAAGTGGATAACTGGCGGTATTTTAACAGGCATAAAAACTTCCTTCTCTTTCATTCGTATAGTTTTTTAGTTTACATCAGGATGGATGGCCTGTCAAATGAATTAAAGCCGTCAAACCCGGTTGCAGCTGTTTTGCTGTGAGGCAGAAGAGGCAATTCCTCTCTGCCCCACAGTGTTTGTATCTGACGGTGTTATTGTTTAATATCTTCGTCTGTGATTTTAAAATCAGGCCCAAAGTATTTCAGGTTTAAGGCTGCCAGAGCGCCGTTTTTGGTCATTTCTTCCAGCGCGGCATCGACCGGCGCTTTCAGATCGCTGCCTTTGGGAAAAGCAAAACAGAGTTCATCGGATGAAATTGCGGGCCCGATGAGTTCCAGCTTGTCTGCGTCCTGGCCCTGATATCCCAGCCCGACAATTGCATCCAGAATGACGGCGTCCACTTCGCCGGCCAGCAGCGCCTGGACGATGAAGGGCACCTGTTCAAAGGCTTTGATGCGGTCTTCGGGAATGTATTTAATGGCGGTTTCATAGTTTGAGCTTGATGACTGTGCGCCCAGAATAAAGTCAGGGTTGGCAGCCAGTTCTTCGATGCTTTTAAAACGGGTTTCACCCTTCAGAACCAGCAGGTGTTGCTGCAGTTGAACATACCCGACAGAAAAGTCGACGGATTCAGCCCGTTTTTCGGTTTTGGTGATGCCGTCTGCTCCGACATTGATGCGTCCATCAGCGACAGACTGGATCAGGCTGTCCCATCCGGTTTCAACAAACACGGGCTTACAGTGCAGCAGGGTGCAGATTTCATCCCAGGTTTCATAATCCCAGCCGCCGGGTTTGCCGGTGGCGATCTCGATATAGTTGAAGGGGAGATAGGCGTTTTCAACGGCAATGGTTACTTCGCGGCAATTGAGGTCAACCAGCGCGGTATCGGCAGAGCCCAGACAGCCCTCCGGGTTTTCACTGGCAGCCGCCGAGGGGGCGGGTTGAGATTCAGCCGGGGCAGCCGGTGAACAGGCAGTGAAAGACAGCAGTATAACCATCATCATGACAAAGAT
>CAZEEL010000100.1:0-7697 GCA_964511135.1 uncultured Leptolinea sp.
ACTACTGTTTTAATCTTAACATTTTGAATGTTTCAGCCCGTCGTACGTCAAAAAACCGCCGCCCGCGAATCCCCCAACCCCGTATGAACGATTTTTCAGGTTGAGGTCGAAGGATCAGGCAGGTGGTTTTAAAACCATTCGCCGGTGCGTGGGAAATTCGGTGATCATTAAGGAATCTACCCGGCATATGGTTTATCATGCGTGGAACCATATCCCAACCAACAAATTTGCATGGATTCCACGCATGACAACATACCCCAACCGCCGGATCTCGCCGGATGAAACAACCACCCACCCTGCAATTCAAAAATCATCTGCTGAACAATTCATCTTCCTGCCATTTTAATGGGTTCCGGTCAATATAATTCCAGACATCCTGATAACGCTCTTCATTACAGATTACCCGATCATAATAAGATGACTGCCAGATTGAATAACCAATTTGTTTTGTCACCAGCGTCTTAAATGAACGAATAATCGTATGCAGCGAAAGATGGGATTCTTCATCACACAATGCCATGATCACAATCAGCAAATGAATGTGATTTGGCATAATCACATATTTTTCAACCCTGACTGTTTTATAAACTACGCTTATGTTGCGAATGTGTTGATCAGCAATCTTACCAACTTCTGACAATTCAACCCACGCCGGGGCATGATCGCCCCTGACAGCCCCAAATACATGAGCATGATTCTTAGCACAGATGGTCGCAAAATAAGCCCCATTCCGGCAATAATCATATTCTTTCAGTCTCGGATGTTTCCGTACAGGTAAAGCCATGCAGCCATCCTTTTGATTGCAGTATTCAGTATTCATCTATTTTCCACCACTGCAACACAAACCGCAAGACCCTTTTTTATAAACCGCCATCCGTACGAAATGATTTTTCTGCGGCGGGATGTAGGCATCCCGCCCTACGGGGCTGAACGATTTTTCGGGTTGAGGTCGAAGGATCAGGCAGGTGGTTTTAAAACCATTCGCCGGTGCGTGAGGAATTCTGTGATCATTAGGAATTTATCCGGCACATGGTTTTCTGCCGTGCGTGGAACCATACCCCAACCAATGAATTTGCATTGGTTCCCCGCCCGCAAACCGGCAAAACCTGACCCCTTCCATCAGACCTCCGTCAAAGGTATGATAGAGATATGTTTTTACCCACCACCCCCGAAGAAATGCGGCAACTCGGCTGGGATCGCCCCGATGTCATTCTGATCAGCGGCGACAGCTACATTGACAGCCCCTTTATGGGCATTGCGCTGCTCGGCCGCCTGCTGCAGTCGCAGGGCTGCAAAGTGGGCGTCATCTGCCAGCCCGATGTTAACTCGCCGGATGATATTACCCGGCTGGGCGAACCGGCGCTTTTCTGGGGCGTCAGCGGCGGATGCATCGATTCCATGGTGGCCAATTACACCGCCTCACAGAAAAAACGCCGCAGCGACGATTACACCCCCGGCGGCCTCAACAACCGCCGCCCCGACCGGGCCGTCATCGTTTATGCCAACCTGATTCGCCGTTACTTTAAAAATACCTGTCCCATCGTTCTGGGCGGTGTTGAAGCCAGTCTGCGCCGTCTGACGCATTACGATTACTGGAACGACCGTCTGCGGGCGCCCATTCTGTTTGACGCCAAAGCCGATTATCTTTTATACGGCATGGCCGAATACAGCATTCTCCGGCTGACAGAGGCGCTCAGAAAACAGGAAGACCCCCGCAGTATCCGCGGGTTATGTTACCTGTCCAACAGCGTTCCGGACGGCTACCGGCTGCTGCCCTCTTTTGAAGCATGCCAGGCTGACCCGGATGTATTCATCCAAATGTTTCATACCTTTTACCGCAACAATGATCCCGGCACCGCTCAGGGGCTGGCGCAGCCCAAAAGCGGGCGTTACTGCATCCAAAACCCGCCCGCGCCCCACCTTACAACGGCAGAACTGGATTCTGTCTGTGCGCTGCCCTTCACCCACGCCCAGCATCCCTTTTATGAGCAGCAGGGCCCGGTAAAAGCGCTGGAAACCATCCGCTTTGCAACGCCAACCCACCGCGGCTGTTACGGCGAGTGCAATTTTTGCGCGATCGCCGTCCATGAAGGACGAACCGTCATCAGCCGCAGCCAAAAAAGCATTCTGGAATCGATCCGCCAATTAACCAAACACCCGGATTTTAAAGGTTATATTCACGACCTGAGCGGGCCGACCGCCAACATGTACGGCTTTGAATGCGCCAAAAAACTGCGCAGCGGGGTCTGTGAAGACAGGCGCTGCCTGTGGCCGGCGCCCTGCCCGTCTCTGAAACCCACGCACGCCCCGGCGGTACGGCTCATGCAGGAAAGCCGGAAAATTGCGGGCATCAAAAAAGTTTTTGTAGCTTCGGGCATTCGCTATGACCTGCTGTCAGAAGACCAGGCACACGCTCAGGAGTATATAGACGAACTGGCCGCGCACCACGTCTCGGGGCAATTAAAAGTCGCCCCCGAACATACCGATGCAGGCATATTAAAACGCATGGGCAAACCCGGCCCGGCCGCACTGCTGGAATTTAAGCGGCGGTTTGATCAGGCCAGCCGCCAGGCCGGCAAAAAGCAGTTTCTGACCTATTACTTCATTGCAGCTTACCCCGGCTGTTCAGAGAAAGAAATGACCTCCCTGAAAGATTTCTGCAGCCGGGAATTAAAAATCACCCCGGAACAGATTCAGATTTTCACCCCCCTGCCTTCCACCTGGGCCGGCGTAATCTATTACACCGAAAAAGACCCTTTCACGGGGGAAAAGGTCTTTGTAGAAAAGAATCCGGGGCGAAAAACCCGCCAAAAAGAGATCGCGCTTAAGAAATAACTTCCAGAGATTCGAGATAACGCCCGGCCTGGATGGCCGCTTCGGCCCCCATTCCGGCTGAGGTGATCACCTGCCGATACAGCGCATCCGAGGCTTCGCCGGCCGAAAAGACTCCCGGCACACTCGTCTGACGCCTGATATCCGTCACAATAAAGCCATGCGCATCCAGTTGCAACTGATCTTTAAACAAACCGGTATTCGGGCTGTGCCCGATAAAAACAAAAACGCCGTCTGCCGGAACAACCCGCTGTTCATGGCTGAGCACGTCTTCAACCAGAGCCCCGGTAACTTTATCACTGCCTTCAATCTGTTTAATCACTGAATTCCAGAGAAAAGAGATTTTAGGATTCTCCATCGCCCGTTTCTGCAAAATTGCACCGGCCCGCAACTGATCACGGCGATGGACGATGGTAATTTTTGAAGCATAGCGCGTCAGAAAAAGGGCTTCTTCCAAAGCGCTGTCGCCCCCGCCCACTACCAGCAACTCTTTGTCTTTGAAAAACCAGCCATCACAGGTAGCGCAATACGAAACCCCCTTCCCCGACAGCTCCTTTTCGCCCGGCACATTCAAATGAACCGGGTCAGCCCCGGTGGCAATAATCAGCGAATCTGCCATATAGATGTAACCGGCATCGCTTTCAACAATGAAGGGAGCCTTTTTTAAATCCACCCCGATGGCAGAACCAAAAACCATCTCAGCCCCAAAGCGCTCTGCCTGGCGCTGAAACAAATCGCCCAGGTCTGAACCGCCAACGCCTTCCGGAAAACCCGGATAATTTTCAATCACACCGGTCGTGGCGGCCTGCCCGCCCAACGCCATGCCCGTCAACACTACCGGCTGCAATTCGGCCCGCGCAGCATACAAAGCCGCCGCCAAACCGGCCGGGCCGGAACCCAAAACCAACAGTTTAACCTGCCGCCTTTCAGGCGAAACTTTTTTTTCTGAAAGGTTTCCTGAAAACAATTCCATGATTTACTCCTTTTCACTGCCTGCAATCATTATCTGCAATCATTCATTCCCCAGGGCATTGGTCTTATTTTAACGTGCGTTTGGAATAATCCGGCAGCCCAATCGGCGCGCCAATCACAGCCATCCCGAACACTCTCTCCGCAAGTGGGGTGAGTGTCAGAGAAAAATCATTCCTTTTTTCATACATCTGAATTCGGATCCAATCGCCCTGTATCATTCCCTGATTGTACTACAGCGTGTCTGTTTCTTTGATCAGCGCCGCCCGGGCAGGCGCCCCTTCGGCGTTCATCAGCTTAAGCGGCAGACAAATCAGCTCATAGTCACCGGGTTCCACATTTCTTAAATCCAGCCCCTCAATCACAATGACATTGTTTTGCAGCAAAACCAGATGCGGCGCCGTACTGTCATGAAAGGGAGCAATCGAGAGGTAATCAATTCCCACCAGTTGAATTCCCCGTTCCACCAGACAGCAGGCTCCGTCTGCAGACAGGGCGGCAAAATCTTCACGGAACCCCTGTTCAGGGTGATTCCAGAATTCAGAATTGGCCGTTTTCAGCAGCAGCCGGGTACATCCCTCCGGAATAGCGGCTTCCATCAGCCGCCGGCGACTGATGACCGGCCCGTCTGATTCAACCCACACCACCTGGGCGCTTCCCATCAATAACGACAGATCCAATTGATCCATCTTCCGGCCATCGGCCACAAAATGGTACGGGGCATCAATATGGGTCGCTGTATGCACGCCCATACCCAGGCGTGTCACATTACAGCCGTCTCCCGCTTCAATTTTCTTCACCCGCTCGATCAACAGGTTTGGGTCACCGGGAAAGATCGGTACATTCGGGCTGAGCCCGACAGAGATATCATAAATTTTTTTCACCGCTGCATATTCCTTTTCAGGAGGTAAGATGTTTTAAATATTATACAGTACCGCAGCAGCCCATTCAGAAAATGGCGCCGCCCCGGGATTCCTTTTCTGTGCACACGACCATAACCAAACGCCTGAAGCGGCAGATGAGCCGCCCCTGACCCACCGCAGCCTTCTTAAATAACATTGCACCAAATCTGATAGCTTATGAGAGATAAAAGAATATAATATCGTTTATGTCCGTCTTCTGCGGAAAAGAAAGGGTTTTATGATACAGGTTGCAGTTATTGGAATTGGGCAAACACCCATCAGTGAAAACTGGGAGTTGTCTTTAAAAGAAATCGCCGGCAATG
The DNA here is from genome assembly GCA_964511135.1 of uncultured Leptolinea sp. GTDB lineage: Bacteria > Chloroflexota > Anaerolineae > Anaerolineales > Anaerolineaceae > UBA4782. Next base: position 5,027 of record CAZEEL010000100.1, read on the forward strand.
CCGCGCTGGCCGCCATGAAAGACGCCGGGCGCGATTCTGTTGAAGCAGTTTTTGTCAGCAATATGATGTCAGGTTCAGCCAACCGGCAGCAACACCTGGGAAGTTATATTGCAGACTGGATCGGTCTGCCTTTTCGTGAAGCTGTGCGGGTTGAATCTGCCTGCAGTTCAGGCGCAGCCGGTTTTCGGGCCGCCCTGATGGCGGTAGCTTCGGGTCAGGTCAGCTCGGCAGTCGTAGTCGGCGTTGAAAAAATGACCGATTCTCCCTCTTCAGAGATTACCGCCCAACTGGCAACCGCCGCTGATGCAGATTATGAATCAGATATGGGCACTTCGTTTGTCGCGCTGAATGCCTTAATCATGCAGCGCTATCTTTATGAATACGGCTGGAAGCATGAAGATTTTGCCGGTTTCTCGATCAATGCCCATGCCAATGCCCGCTTTAACCCCCATGCCCGCTTTCAAAAAGCCATCACTTTTGAAGACTATCAGAAAGCGCCCATCATCGCAGACCCGATCAATGTTATGGACGCCAGCCCCATGGGCGACGGCGCGGCGGCGGCTGTGCTGGTTCCCTTTGAAGCCGGCCCGCAAAACGGGCATAAGCGCATCCGGGTCGCCGCGTCAGCTGCTGCCACAGATACCATTGCAATTGCCCGCCGTGAAAACCCTCTCTGGCTGAAAGCAGCAGAAATTTCGGCCAAAAAAGCCTATCAGCAGGCCGGGCTGCAGCCGCAGGATATTGACCTGTTCGAGCTGCACGACGCTTTCACCATCATGGCGGCTTTATCTCTGGAAGCAGCCGGTTTTGCCGAAAAAGGCCAGGGACCGCGGCTGGCATTGGATAATGAAATCGGCCTTCAGGGCCGCATTCCGATCGCTACCCGCGGCGGGTTAAAGGCCCGCGGGCATCCGGTAGGAGCCACCGGCATGTATCAGATTGCAGAAGTCATTCAACAATTGAGAGGCGAAGCCGAAGGCTCGCAGATTCCTCATGTCCGTTACGGCATGACCCAAAACATCGGCGGCAGCGGTTCCAACATTATCACCCATATTTTTACCAATCAGTCATGACCGCCATTGCTCCGGAAAAGCGCTCCCTGCCCCAACCGGTAATAGACTACCGAAGGCGAACCTTCGCCATCCGCGATCATGAACCGCTCTGCACGGCTGATGATGCCGTACAATTTGTCAGCGAAAGAGGCTTTATCTTTTTTTGGCCGACCCGGGGCATTGAATTTCCCAGTTTATGGACAGCTGTCGCCGGTGAGCGCCCGGTGCCAAAATTTCATGACGACCCTGGCCATATTACATGGAACTGGAAAGACTCTCTGCTGGGGCAGAAAAAAGTCTATTATGCGCGGGTACTGCGCCGGAGAAACACGTTTATTTCACTCACACTGCTGCCTTCTTTTTATGCACTTTCCTGGAACTTTGGCGATTTCGAAACCGATTATCTGGATCAATACTACGAAGGAAAACTCACCGCCCAGGCCAAAACCGTTTACGAAGCGCTGTTGAAACACGGCCCGTTGAACAGCCTGGATCTGCGCCAGGCCAGCCATATGAGCACAGAAAGTTCCTTCCGACTTTTCGAGAAAGCGCTGAACGAATTGATGGCTGATTTTAAAATCCTTCCAATCGGCGTTTCCAACGTTGGCGCCTGGCATTACAGCCACATTTTTGATATTACCGCCCGCCATTACCCGCAACTGCCTGAGCAAAGCCGGCTGATCCATGAAAACCAGGCCCGCCAGGCGATTTTAAAAGCTTTATTCCAGTCTCTGGGTCAGGCCGAACTGAAAGAAGTCATCCGGCTGCTGGGCTGGCCGTCTGAAGCCGCTGCCGCAGCCATCCACCGCCTGACAGAAGAAAAGTTTCTGGCAGAAACAGCCCATCAGACCTGGGTACTCAGCGACATGGCGTCTTCTTTATAAACCTGAGAATCCTTCACCCCCGCAGGGCGGGCCAAGCATGCAGCCCACGGTAAATGCACACCCTAAAACCGGCTTGCCCTGCATTTGCTCCAGTTCCACGCACAGCGAAAAACAAGCGCACAAAAGCACACTGCCGTAAGATTCTTTGCCTGTTCATTTTATCTCCTGCCCCTGAACGATCAGTCCGGGAGAAAATGCTCCGCACCCTTACAAAGGATGATAAAACATATTCAACCTCAAAATCATTCAACCACGTAGGGCGGGATGCCCTCATCCCGCCCTACATCACGCACAATTCCACGCACAACAGAAAGCATGACCCCATCATCCAACAAACGCCCCGCCCGGCATTTGCATTGATTCATGCACAGCAGAAAGCATGACCCCGTAACCGGCAGAGTGCAGACGGGCCACCCCGCCAAAACGACAGAACACAGGCGAACGCCGTATACATTTTTTAATGATGTCAAATTCCCCGTACACCGGCTGAATAATTTTAAAATCATCCATCCGGTCTTCGACCTCTGCCGAAAATCGTTCAACCATGTAGGGCGGGATGCCCTCATCCCGCCGCAGGAAAAGATTTCACACGAACGCGTCTATAAAACAACCCCCCATCAGACAAAAACAACCCGGCTCAGCTTCATCGTTTATTCCATCCCCGATCACACAGGCACATTTTATATTCATCCCCCGCATCACAACAACTTCATCGGGTAACGGCGGGATGAGGGC
>CAZEEL010000101.1:0-7670 GCA_964511135.1 uncultured Leptolinea sp.
TTTTTAAAATTACCGGTATTTTTCAGGGCCGACATCCAGCCATACCATCCTCACACGCCAGACCGCGATCACCCCGGATATTATCTGTAAAAAGAACACAACCGCACACCCCCGTTGTCTGACACATAATTTTCAACCCCCCGTATACACAAAGCAGTTTTGTTATGCTTTAATAACCGGCGCCGTTGAGTTGCGAATGATCAAACGGGGTTGCAAAACAACATAACTTGAAAAATCGTCCTGTGCAGGTTTGCACATTAAATGAATCAGTGTATTGGTTGACAGACTTCCCAGCTCAGGCAGGGGCTGAGCGACCGTTGTCAGTTCAGGGATAACATTCGACGCAATCGAAACATCATCAAAACCAACCACCGAGATTTCTTCCGGCACCCGAATATTTGCATGATACAGCGCCTTCATCCCCCCAATGGCCATGATGTCATTACAGAAAAAAATCGCTGAAGGCGGCTGAGGAAGCTGCAAAAGTATCCTGACGGCTGCCTCCCCTCCCTTGTAGCCAAAATCTCCCGTAATGATGAACTCTTTTTGAACAGGAATGCCGGCTTCTTTCAAAGCCTGCTGATAACCGCTTACCCTTTGAGAACTTGGGGCCAATTGCGAAGGGCCGGTTACACACGCAATCCGGGTATGCCCCAACGCGATTAAATGCCGAGCCGCTTCGTATCCACCCATTTGATTATCAATAATGACCACTGCCGCCGGGATATCCGATACTACACGGTCAACAATCACCAGCGGTATTTTCTTCGAAAGAACTTTTTCCAGTGATTTCTTCGAGCCGGCCGTAGAAATAAAGAGAACACCGTCAACCTGCTTGGCAATCAGAACGTCAAGATAAGCGTCTTCCTTATCTGCATTATTGTCTGAATTACAAAGGATCACGCTGTATCCTTTGTCATAGCTGATATCTTCAATGACCCGTGACATCTCAGCAAAAAAAGGATTTGAATTATCCGGAACAATCAGACCAATGGTTTTGGTAGAACCTTTTCGCAGAGAACGCGCCAAAGCATTGGGCGTGTACCCCAATTCTTCCATAGCCGCCTCCACCCTGTATTTGACAGCCGCAGAGACAAAGCGCGTATGATTGATTACATGAGAGACCGTCGTAATCGAGACTCCTGCTTTGGCTGCTACCTCTCTGATTGTCGTCATAGCCCAACCTGCTCCGGAAACTGCAAATGATGAGTATGTTTTTATGATGGATGAATGGAACGATTCAAAGCACAACTATTCTATCATACGCAGACCAACACCCCATACACCGCCATCCGGTGATTTTCTGTTCTGCATACAGCATCATAAGTACCCGAGCTTCCGAAGACTCTCTGTATGCCTCCGGAGAACAGACCATCCCTGAACAGCCGCCCGCCCGAATGACCTGAAAAAACACAGGCGGGTATCGGCAGCCCCCATCATCAGACACTGCGCATCATTATGAGACAACTTTAAACCTGACCGGGCAATCCGAATTCAGCATAAAGAAGTGTTTATAATTCATGGATGAACAACCCTGTAAGTTAAGAGAGGAATTTCACCATGCAATGGAATCGGGTATATGCAATATACTTCTCACCAACCGGAACGTCGAAAAAAGGGGTGCTGGCTGTGACCTCTCAGTTTGATCGCAACGCTCAGGAACTGGATTTGACAGTCTGTAATCAACTGCCGGAAACCATCGATTTTGAATCCAATGATCTGGTTGTTTTCGGCGCTCCGGTTTACAGCGGCCATGTGTATCATAGTATTCGCCAGCGTTTTTCCCGTCTGCATGGCAAAAACACCCCCTGTATCATTACCGTTACCTACGGGAACCGGCATTATGATGATGCGCTGATTGAAATGACTGATCTGGCTGTTGATCTGGGTTTTCTTCCCTTTGCAGCCGCCGCTCTGATCGGGCAGCACACCTTTGGACATGTACAAATTGGCCGCCCCAATGAACAGGATCTGGAAGAAGACCGGGAATTTGCCCGGCAGGCAGCCGCAAAACTGCAAAGCGCCATCCCTGCACAGGTTGAAGTAAAAGGCAAGCGACCTTACAAAACACTGGAACCCGGAAAAGGCCGCGGCTCCTTTCGCCCCCGAACAAATGACCAATGCATTCAATGCGGGTTGTGCGCCAGAAATTGCCCCGAGCAGGCGATTTGCTATGATGACTTCTGTACGATTGATGACACTCTCTGCATTTCCTGTTTCCGCTGCATTCAGCATTGCCCCGTACATGCCAAAAACATGAACACACCGCAATACACAGCTTTCTCAACGGCCATTACAGCCCTGCTGGCTCTCAGACGCGAGAATGAATATTTCCTGTAATCCGGTACAATAGACTGCATGAGCGACACCCGGTTTGATCAAAAGCGTATAGAACAGTTTATCCAGGAAATCCGCTCCAGCCGCAAATATAAGCATCTGGCGCTTCCGGACAGCACTTTATACCACCTGATCAATCAGGAAGCCAGCCGCTTTTCCAAACCTGAAGAAGCTTTCCAATCCGTGCGCAAAAAGTTACACACGATTGTTGCACCCTATCTGGGTGAGCCGGATTATTCTTTGCTGCAGCAGGAATTCCATGCCGCCGCCGGCAATCGTTCCCGCCTGAAAGAACTTTGCCTCCAGACGCTGACAACTCATGCATCTACACGGGAACGCATCCCCTTCCAGCAGGAGTTTTACTCCGCTCTTTTTCAAAAAACCGGTCAGCCGCCGGTTCTCTGTGACCTTGCCTGCGGGTTCAACCCTTTTGCGTTTCCCTGGATGACTCTGCCCGAATCTACGGTTTACTATGCCTATGATATCCACGGCCCACGGGTCAGCCTGATCAATACTTTTTTTCAGGCCTGGGGCATTCAGGGCCAGGCCATCCAGCAGGATATTCTGGTTGAACCACCAACACAGAAAGCTGACATGGCTCTGTTCTTTAAAGAAGCGCATCGCTTTGAAGAACGCCGGAAAGGATGCAACCGCTCTTTCTGGCAGGCTTTAAATGTCCGATACCTTCTGGTATCCCTCCCCAGCCGAAACCTCACCGCCACCCACTGCATTCTTGGCCGCCAGCGCGATCTGGTCAGGCGAACCCTGGAAGGACTCTCCTGGCCGGTAGAAGAAATCATCTTCCCGGATGAAATTGTTTTTTGCATTCAACCTGTGGTTTAATCAACCTGTTATGGCGAAACGAAAAAACACTCCCCCTGTAACCCTGCAAAAATACGGTCCCGAAGACTTTCGCCCGCTGCTCAGCGAAGAAGAATATCAGAAATTATTGCTCTCACTGCAAACACCATACTTACCCAGCCTGCGCATTAATCCTTTAAAAACCATACCAGACAAAGCCATCTCTTTCTGGAAAGAAACCTGTGGCTGGGAAATGAAGCCTGTTCCTTTCTGCCCAACCGGTTTTTGGATAGAACAGAAAAGCTCTCCCATCAGTCAGGTTTGGGAACACAAACTGGGGCATTTTTACATCCAGGATGCTGCATCCATGCTGCCGCCGGAACTGTTTGATTTTCCCCTTGCAGACAGCGCACTGGTATTGGACATGGCAGCCTCACCCGGCGGTAAAACCACCCATCTGGCAGCCCGCCTTAAAGACCGTAATCTGATTATCGCCAATGATTCCAGCGCCAGCCGTCTGACAGCGCTGCGGCTGGTACTCCAGAATCAGGGCATTACCAATGCGGCCATCACCCGTTATGCAGGGGAACAGTTCAGTCAGATGTGCCCTGAAACCTTTGATGCCGTCCTTTTGGACGCTCCCTGTTCCATGCAGGGGCTGCGCTCCAGTGATACCCACGCTATCCGGCCAATCAGTCATAAAGAATTAGACGAATTGGTCTTCCGTCAACAGCGGCTCCTGGAAAGCGCTGTCCTCGCAGCCAGGCCGGGAGGACAAATTGTATATTCCACCTGCACCCTCAACCCGGCTGAGAATGAAGGGGTGGTAGATTCCATTCTGAAAAAATACGGTTCCATTCTACAGGTAAATGATGTTTCTTCTGCGCTCCCAGCCGGCGCGCAGGGGCTCACCCGGGCAGAAACCCGGCCCTTTAACCCGCAACTCATACGAACGGCCCGATTATGGCCGCACATTTTCCAGACGGCCGGTTTTTATGCCGCCCGTCTCACCAAAACCGCCTCCATCGGTACAAAACCACCGCTCCCGGCCAAATCGGCTCCTCCTTATTGGCAGAAAGAAATTCTTTCATCTGCCGAACAGGCAATTCTTGCCAGACAATGGCAACAGGAATTTGAATTTCCACTAACAGACATTCTGGAAGCACATCATTTAATAGTGATCAAAAATGGAAAACATCTCACGGCAGTCCCTCATGCAGTTCTCATGGGTCAGTTGCCCCTGGTTTTTCAATCTGCCGGGCTGGAAATGGCAGAATTCACCCCTGACGGATATATCCCGGCACACCATTGGGTAACCCGCTTCTTCGGCGCTTTTCAAAAACCCCTGCACAAAATAGACGGTCAACAAAAACAGGCCTGGCTGAAGGGTCTTTCACTCCCCGACCCTGCTGCCGCTCAATACCATCCCCGCCAGATCGTATTTCTCACCGATTCAAACGGCCTTTTTTTAGGCATGGCCAAAGTTCTCAACCATAGTTTTAAAAATCTTCTTCCGCGCCGGCTGGTATTGTATTAGCCCGCCCCTACAGGAGCCAGCAATTGAATCAGGAACTTCTCAGCCATTTTCTTTCTGACCTGCCTTTGGGCGCAATGTACTATTTTGACCAGCTTGACTCCACCAATACCTGGGCGCTGAAACAACCGGCTGACAAGCTGCCCGACCGCACCCTGATCGTGGCAGGTCATCAAACGCACGGACGTGGCCGTCTGAACCGCACATGGCACAGTGACTCTGAAGCCTCACTGACTTTCAGCCTGGCGCTGAAGCCCTCCCCTTCAGAGTGGAAAAACCTGCTTTTTCTTACCCCGGCAGCCGGACTGGCCGTCATCCAGGCGCTCGAACAACAAACCGGCCTTACTGCACAGCTTAAATGGCCGAACGATGTCCTGCTCAATGGGAAGAAAACAGCCGGGATTTTAAGTGAAACAGTCTGGAATGGAGAAAGCTGTCAGGGCGCCGTGATCGGAATCGGTATCAACCTGGCGCCCGCTGCCCTGCCCCCGGAGCACGATGCGCTTTTTCCAGCGACCTGCATCCAAAATGAATGTTCCTGCCCCCCTGAACGCTGGGAATTGCTCAAATCAGTATTAATCTGTTTTTTTAAACTGCTGCCGGCTATCCCGCAGGCCAACTTTCTCAGCCTGTGGCAGGAGAAACTGGCTTTTCAGGGAAAACGAATAAGCGTCAGTCAGCCTGATCAACCCATTCTTGAAGGAGTCATGGAAGGACTATCCGCCTCCGGAGACTTGCAAATCCGACTTGATAATGGTAAAACAATAGAGATCATGGCAGGAGAAATTAATCACCTCCGGCCCGTCATGACATAAAGTGAGACCTTCTTCTTATGAGAGACAAAAAAAACAGCCACAAACCCATTCCGCAGTCTTCCCAGGCTGTACCGCCCCTCACCCGGCGAATATATGTATCTGACCCCAACGAAGAACCTGAACGTGCCAGAATGACGCCAGCCCAGCGAACCGTGATCCTCTTTATGGTCTTTATTCTGGTGGCGCTGATCAGCGGGCTTTGTCTGATTTTGAGCGGGAGAATCGTCCCTTTCTAAAGATCAGCCAGCCCCAACGCAGTGATTTCGCAGCGCACTTTACCCTGGTTTACCTGCCAGATTTCTTCAGCAAACCGCTCGATAAAACAACGGTCATGAACTACGGTTAAAACCGTACCTTTAAATTGGGCCAAAGCCTGTTCAAATTGCAACCGGCTGGGAATATCCAGATGATTAATCGGTTCATCCAGCAGCAACAAATTACACCCCCCGGCAATCAACTGCGCCAACATCAGGCGCGCCCGCTGCCCAAAACTCAGCAAGGATAAGGGTTTAACCGGCTCATCTTCCAAAATCAGAAAAGCTGAAAGAAAACTGCGCACCTCCGTTTCATCAGGAAAATAAGGCAAAAGCAAATCTACTCCGGTTTTGGACAGGTTTATCTCAGTCTGTTCCTGTTGCATAAAACCAACCTGAATTCCTGAACCCAATTGCAGGCGCCCCGACAACAGGGGAATCTGCCCGGCAAGGGTTCGCAGCAGGGTAGTTTTCCCGCCGCCATTCTCACCCGTAATCGCAATCCTCCGGCCTGGCCGCACCATCAGATTGACGCCGCTCAAAAGAATTCTTTCCTGAGAGTATCCAACCCAGCCATTTTCCATTGTCAGAATATACCGGCTGCAATATTCCGGTCTGCCAAAAGCAAAACGCATTTTCCGTTCCGGGGCCGGTTTTTCTATCCGTTCATCAGAATCCAAATATTGCTGCAAACGATGGCGACGTGAAACAGCCTTCCTGGCCACTTTTTTGGCATAACGCCGCAACTGATCATTATTGGTACGATTTTCTGTACGGGCAGCCTGAGCAAATGTGGCAGAAATATCCTGCTTCATTTGCCGAATATAAGCCTCCTGATCCTGATATTCTGCCCATTGGGCATCCCGCTCTGCCTGACGCTGAAGCAGATATTGGCTGTAATTTCCGGCATACTCCTTCAGCTTCAGGCTGGCCGCATCCAATTCCAAAATCCGGTTCACCGCCCGGTCTAAAAAAGTACGGTCATGAGAAACGATTAAAACTCCGGCTTTCAACCCCGCCAGCCACTCTTCCAGCCATTCCAGCATTGCAATATCCAAATGGTTGGTGGGTTCATCCAGCAATAAAAGCTGCGGGTCTTCCAGCAGAACCAGGGCCAACCCCAGCCTGGTTTTTTGCCCCCCGCTCAAAACAGCCGCATTCTGATTCTGCGGAAGATTTAACAACCCCAATCCTTTCAGAATGGCATAGACCCGGCCTTCATCCGCAGCCTGAATCCGATGCAAAATCGTATCATAGCGATCCTGCAAAGTACGATCATTCAGATTATGGGTTAACAAACGGCTGACTTCTGCCAGTTCAGCTTCCAATGCCTCCACTGAACCAAGCGACTGCGCAAGAATTTGCCGCAAAGTCAGATTCGGATCAAAAACATACCCCTGCCGCAGATAGCCAATCCTTAATCGCGGGTCGCGGCTGACAGACCCGGAAGAAGGTGTTTCTTCTCCCGCTAAAATCCGCAGCAGAGTCGTTTTTCCGCTGCCATTGCAACCCACCAGTCCAACGCGATCACCGGGATTAATACTGAAAGTGCATTTTTGGAATAAAACCGTTGTATTAAAAGCCTTACTTAATTGATGAGCCGTAAGCATTCTGTCTCCTTAAAATTTATTCCGAAAAACGGAACAGACCGGCCGGAAAAACCTGCCGGGCATGCGGCTGAACCTGCTGCCAGCCGGGAAGACTTATCTACTTACTGCTGCTCATGAATAACCTTTCTGCTCCTTACCTTTGTTAAGAATACCACAGAAAAAAACACGGCGGTCGGGCTTTTTTGCCAATGCATCAGCTCACTTTTTCAGCTTTCGTGCAGGCAATCTTTCTGTCGCTGTCAGTTTTTCTGTCAGTTTTTCTGTTTTTTTCTTGACAGATTCGCAAAAAATTTGTATATTTAGAGCCACAATTAAATAT
>CAZEEL010000102.1:0-7188 GCA_964511135.1 uncultured Leptolinea sp.
CCCAAACGGCCGTTATTATTTCATTCTGGCATTATTTATGAAGTTCTGAGTTTATTCTGCCAGATCATCGGTGGCCTGGCCCAGCCCATAGGCCCCGGCTTTAAGTACTTTTAGTGAAAGCAGCGCACATTTTAAACGTACCGGGCCCAGTTCGATTCCCAGCAGATCTAAAAGGTCCTGCCTGCTGATCTGTTTTACATCGTCAATATTCTTTCCAATAATATATTCCATCAGCAGATCTGCTGAGGCCTGAGAAATTGCGCAGCCATGACCGCTGTATGCAGCTCTGGTTACAAATCCCTGGTCGTCTATACATACATCTACCTGGATATGATCGCCGCATAAGGGGTTTTCATCGGCAAATGAAATATCGGCTGATTTAATTTCTCCCTTATATTGAGGATTTTTGTAGCGATCGATGATAACGTCGCGGTATAAATCGTCCATATTGAATTTTCCTTGATCCTTATCCAAAAAGACGAACCACTTCCTGCAGGCCGGCTATGAGTATGTCAATATCTTCCCGCATATTGTAAAGATAGAAACTGGCTCGAGTTGTGGAGTTTAATTGAAAACGGGTATGCAGCGGCATCGCACAATGATGCCCGGCCCGCACGGCAACGCCCTGCAAATCAAGAATTTGGGCAATGTCATGCGGATGAGCCAAATCAGTATACATGCTGATAACCCCGCCCCGCACATTCGTTTCATCGCCTAAAACTTTGAAAGAGGGGATTTCTTTCAGTCGTTGAAAGGCATATCTGGTCAAATCTGTTTCAATCGCTTCAATGTTTTCAAACCCCACTTTTTCAAGATAATCTATGGCAGCGCCCAGCCCAATCGCCTCAGCAATGGCCGGAGTGCCGGCTTCAAACTTGTACGGTATTTCATTGGGGACAAAACCGGTCAATTCTACTTTTCGAATCATATCGCCCCCGCCCATGAATACCGGCATACTCTGCAATAATGCTTCGCGGGCATACAATATGCCAATTCCGGTTGGCCCGCACATTTTGTGCCCTGAAAAAGCCAGAAAGTCTGGATTTAATTCTTTTACAGAAACTCTGAGATGCGGAACAGACTGGGCACAATCGATCAGCGCCAAAGCCCCAGCCTGATGAGCCAGTTCAATGATCTGCGCTGCCGGATTAATTGTGCCTAAAACATTTGACATGTGAACAAAACCTACCAGTTTTGGTTTTAAGTCTAATAATCTTTTGTAAACAGTCAAATCCAGTGTACCGTTATCCAAAACAGGGATAAACTCCAGCCGAATTCCGATGGAATCTTTCAACAGTTGCCAGGGAACCAGATTGGCATGATGTTCCATTTCAGTAAGAATCACGGTATCGCCTTTATGAAGATTGGCTTTTCCCCAGGTGTTGGCGACCAGATTGATCGATTCTGTGGCGTTTCGCGTGTAGACAATTTCTTTGGGAGATGCTGCGTCAATAAAAGAGGCTACTTTTCCTCTGGCGATTTCGTATGCAACTGTGGCTTCTTCCGCAATTGTGTAAATGCCACGATGAATATTTGCATTATATCCCCTGTAATAGTCACTCATGACATCAATTACCTGATTCGGTTTTTGTGAAGTCGCAGAGGAATCTAAATAGATCAGCTTTTTCCCTGGAAAGATTTCTCTTTCAAAAATCGGAAAATCTTTACGATAGAGGTTCACGAGCCACCTTCCTTTCGTTTCCGGTTGTTAATATGAATCTTTCCTGGGGTTTTTCTTTTGCGGATAGCGAACATTCGGTGAATTCACAGGGAACCATAAGATATGGTCTGGAACCATCCAGCCATCTGTCAGATAAACGTCCGTTCGGAATTGCACTGCGAGTAATTTTGTATCTACCTGAACAATGATTCCTTTCTGCCACCCCCTGACTCTTTCAGTATCTTTGTCATGATCACATAAAACTTCAACTATATCCCCGACTTCATAAGTCGACCCGGATTCTGGCGCACGCATATAAGACATGGAGGTCATTTTAACTCCTGAACAAATGATCAATTAGTATATCACGAAACCCATTTCATCTTTTGGTGTATCACGTTTTTAAAACGCTTTTTTACATCTTCAAAAGGTATCCGATCTATAATCGGTTCAAAAAATCCTTCAACAATCAATTTTTCAGACTCTTTTTTGGGAATGCCCCGTGTCTCAAGATAGAAAACCAGCCCTGCGTCTATTTTCCCAATGGTTGTGCCATGTGAACAGCGAACATCATTTGCCTGTATTTCCAACCCTGGGATAGAGTCTGCTCTGGCGTTGGGGCTGAGAATTAAATTACGATTGACCTGATAGCCGTCTGTTTTCATGGCTTTTGGGTCTACATGAATCATACCCTGCCAGACTGAACGGCTGCTGTCCAGTAAAACGCCTTTATATAGCAGGTCGCTGAAAGTTTTCTCAGCAAAATGGTTTTGTTGAGTATCCATATCCAAATGCTGCTGACCATTTGTAATATAAAAACCAGACATTTTTGCACGGCTGTTTCTGCCGCGCAGAGACAGTTCGGAGAAGTTTTTCGTCAGACCACTGCCTGATGTGCCAACGATCCATTCAACAGTCCCATTCTCTTCTACAACAATGCGCTCATGAGCAAAATTCCACACCAAATTTCCCCAGGATTGCAGCTCAATAAACTGAAGACGGGCATTTTTCCCAACCAGAATTTCAATCAGGCCGCTATGGAATAACACCTCATCTTCTTTTGAGGCATATTCGTGAACACAGGTTAATTCAGAATCTTCTTCGAGATAAATCAACAGGTGGCTGATAAAAGCCTGATTTATTCCTGCACCATATAGCAGGCTGTGCAACGGATCTGTTATTTTTATTCCGCGCGGAACGTAGAGAAAAAAGCCCTGCCGGGCCATTGCCGCAGATAATGCGGCAAATTTTCCGTCACTGGCAGGAACCACTTTCCCCAAAACTTTCAGCAACAGGTCCGGATATCGCTTTTCGGCTGTCTGAAGATCGCAAAAAATGACCCCGCGTGAATCCAAAGCTGCATCGAGATGGATGAGAGTCTTTTCAGAAGTCAAAAGCATTTGACCCGCTGAAGTTTCATTATCCGTCAGATTAAACAGATCTTCAGGAACTTTGGTTTTCTCATCCGAAGCGTGCAAACCTGCCAGACGAAAAGTCTGTGAATTTAAAGCACTGATATTGGTTCGGCGCCATGCCTCTTCACTGATGGTTGGCATGGGGGTATTCAGACAGGTTTTCCATGCCGCATGGCGATATTCGTTTATTCGTGGGTCAGGCGTGTAACAGGGAATATCCTGTTCCTGCCAGATAAACTCAGGCGCAGCCTGAGGAACCGGTCGTTCACGGCGTCTGATGTGGGTAGATTTATCATGGGTTGTCATGGATGTGCCTCTACCCAACGGAGCCTGACATTTGCAACTGAATTAAACGATTCATTTCTACTGCATACTCCATGGGAAGTTCCTTAACCAGCGGTTCAATGAAACCGGAAACTACCATTGTCGTAGCTTCTTCGTTGCTGAGCCCGCGGCTTTGAAGATAGAATAATTGATCTTCTCCCACTTTTGAAACCGAAGCCTCATGACCAATTGTGACGTCTTCTTCATCAATTTCGATATAGGGGTAAGTATTTGTTTGCGATTGTGCATCCAACAGTAAAGCATCGCAGATAATGTTCGATTTGGCGTTGACTGCCCCTTTCATCACTTTTACCAAACCGCGATAAGAAGAAATTCCATCGCTCCGGCTGATTGATTTTGAAGTAATTTTGCTGCTGGTGTTCGGTGCAAAATGAAGCATTTTGCCTCCGGCATCCTGTGTTTGGCCTTTTCCGGCAAAAGCCATCGATAATATTTCGCCATGCGCGCCATTTTCCAATAAATAACAGGAAGGATATTTCATGGTTGTTTTCGACCCCAGATTGGCGTCTACCCACTCCATCGTACCATTTTCATACACATGCGCCCGCTGAGTGACAAGATTGTAGACATTATTTGACCAGTTTTGAATGGTCGAATAGCGAACTCTTGCGTCTTTTTTGACTACAATTTCAATACACCCGCTGTGCAGTGAATCTGTTGTGTATTGGGGCGCTGTGCAGCCTTCTACATAGTGTACCTGAGCCCCTTCATCTGCAATGATGAGCGAGCGTTCAAATTGCCCAATATTTGCGACGTTCAATCGGAAGTAGGCCTGCAGTGGCAGATCTACTTTTACACCCTTTGGAACATAGACAAAAGATCCGCCAGACCATACTGCGCTGTTCAGGGCGGCAAATGTATTGTCTTCAATGGGGATGACGGTTCCAAAATACTCTTTGAATAAATCAGGATGCTGTTGCAGACCCTGCTCAATACTTAAAAATATGACGCCCTGTTTTGCCAGATGCTCCTGGATATTGTGATATACCATTTCTGATTCGTACTGGGCGCCAACTCCGGCCAGAAATTTTTGCTCAGCCTCTGGAATTCCTAATTTATCGAAAGTATTTTTGATAGAATCCGGCACATCATCCCAGCTTCGGCTTTCGCCATCCGTTGGTTTCACATAGTAATAGATATCATCCAACCTCAGGGCTGTCAGATCAGGCCCCCATGGGGGAATGCGGCAGGTCTGGTAATATTCATATGCCCGCAGTCGAAAATCAAGCATCCATTGCGGTTCTTCTTTTATTTTTGATATCATCGTGACAACATCACGGTCTAACCCTTTATGCATCTTAAAAACAGAAACATCCGGATCATTAAACCCGTATTTATAATCACCGATACTGTCTAAAAAATCTGTATGCTGCTCATTTGCCATTCCGGCCTCCAAATCAGCATTTATGCATCAATGCTTTGATATTTTTCTTTCACCCAGTCGTAGCCCTGACTTTCCAGGTGAAGAGCTAATTCGGGCCCGCCGGATTCAACGATTCTGCCATTTAAAAGAATATGCACAAAATCCGGTTTCAGATAATTCAACATCCGCTGATAATGGGTAATTACCAGCACCCCCAGATTATTTCCACGAACTGCATTTACCCCTTCGCAAACAATCCGTAATGCGTCAATATCCAACCCTGAATCTGTTTCATCCAATATGGCAATTTCAGAGTTTAACATGGCTAATTGCAAAATTTCGGTCCGCTTCTTTTCTCCGCCTGAAAACCCTTCATTCAGGTAACGGGAGGCGAAAGAGGGGTCTATTTTTAATAACTCCATTTTTTCTTTTAATATTTTTCGAAATTCAGGAATGGAGACGCCTTTATCCTCCGGATTTTCTGCTTTTCTCCGTGCATTAAGCGCGGTTCGAAGGAAACTGGCAACACTTACGCCCGGGATGGCTACCGGGTATTGAAAAGCCAAAAAGATGCCCAGCCGCGCCCGTTCGTCGGTAGACATGGATTGTACATTGATACCATTAAAAAGTATTTCCCCTTTTGTGATGGTATAAGCAGGGTGGCCCATGATGGCATAGGCCAGGGTTGATTTTCCGGTTCCGTTTGGACCCATCAAAGCATGAATCTCACCGGAATGTATTGTAAGATTTACTCCCTTTAAAACTGCTTTTTCTTCAATATTGACATGCAGATTGTTAATCACGAAATCTGT
This sequence comes from uncultured Leptolinea sp., assembly GCA_964511135.1. Classification (GTDB taxonomy): domain Bacteria; phylum Chloroflexota; class Anaerolineae; order Anaerolineales; family Anaerolineaceae; genus UBA4782. The sequence goes on from CAZEEL010000102.1 coordinate 5,596, forward strand.
CATCGTTTCTCCAGGTTTCTTAAGATAGCTTTCAAATCCGCTGAAATTATAGCATAGCCAAAAATGAATAGCAATATTTATCAATTATTTAATAAATATTGACATTCGGGGCTGATTTTTATATACTAAACCCATGAGCCAGATACGTACAAAGGTACTCTCTTTTCTGCATGCATATCCGCAATCGTCCATTAAAGATATCTCTGCCGCTGTTGGTATGGGAACGGTTTCTCTCCGACACCATATCAATCTGATGCTCAGGCAGGGGCTGTTATTGGTTGAAAACAAACGTCATGGAGTGGGGCGGCCGCTGCAGGTATTCAGTTTATCGGCAAGCGGGCAGGAAATCTTTCCTACCCGTTATTATCCGTTTACCAATGTGCTGCTCGAAAAAATGAAGTCAAGGTTTTCCGGAGAAGCAGTACAATTGCTTATTCAGGATATGGCTGAGGATTTAAGCCGCGAAGCGAACCGAAAAACTGCAATGTTGAGTATGCAGGAAAAAGCCGCTTTTCTTAAAGCCTATTTAACTGAACTGGGGTACCAGGTAAAAATCAGACAGCCTGAAAATGGCATGAGTTGTTCCATCCTTGAGCTAAACTGCCCCTACCGTTCCATCAGCCGCCAGCACCCTGAGATATGCCTGATGGATGAGAAATTGATCAGTTCTGTCATGAAAGCGCCGGTCATCAAAAGCAGTTGTGTTCTGAAAGGGGATGCCTGTTGTTCCTATCAAATTCAATTTCAAACGAGGTAATTAATGACTGATTCTTCTTCTCATGAGAATAATGTCTGGAGCGCCAGCCAAACGGATCCTGAACTGGCTGAGCAACTGAGGCTTGCATGGAGAGATGTAAAGGATCCTGAGCTGGGAATGGACATTATTCAGCTGGGTCTGATTCGTGAAGTTGAATTTAAACCGGAAGAAGTCTATGTCAAAATGATTTTAACGACGGTATTCTGCCCCTATGCTCCGATTATGCTGGAACAGACCAAACAAAAAGCCGAAGAGGTTTTGAAGAAAAACGTTCGGCTTGAGCTTGGTATGGAAGCATGGGATTATTCCATGATGGAAGATGGTTTTGATTCTACCTGGGGACTTTTTTGATTTACGATGGTTTGAACAGACTGATTAACTGCATGGCTTTGCCCATATTGCCGTTCAGTTTTACTTTGCCCTGCATAAACGCTTTGGCGGGGTCCAGTTTTCCTGTGAAAATCTGAATACAATCTTCCAAACCGGCGCTCAGGGTAAAGGTTGGTTGCTGTGCAGCGCCTGCCTGAATGGAACAATGCTGATCTTTGATCACCATGGTCCATGTTTTGACTTCTTTTCCATCATGAAGTTCAAATTGTATTTGCGAATCGACTCCAACTGCTTTTTCCGGCTGGAATGTTTTTAGTGCATATTGTATAAAATCGTCAATGTTCAGACTGCTCATTCTATATCCTTTCAATTTAACAAATAACAAACTGCAGTATTTTCTGCCATTCAATTGTACTTTAAAATTATCTGCGATTTTTCAGAATGTGAATGTTGCAGAAAACGCTATAATTCACAGATCAAATATAAGCGTCTGAGGTAAACATGAT
>CAZEEL010000103.1:0-7135 GCA_964511135.1 uncultured Leptolinea sp.
GTTCAGGGCGATTGCGGTAAGGAAGGATTGAATAGCAAACCTGGCAGTGTGAAGAAAAATCTGATTGACGCTCATACCCCGTTTTGTTATAATGTACAACGATCATGTCAAACAAACAAAATGACAGAAAGAACCCCTTAAATGCAACTACTGTTTTAGTCGCATTTTTGTTAACTCAGGTTGGTTGTATCACACTGGCACTGGTGGGCGGTTCGCTTTTTGGGGGGCTTTGGCTGGATCAGAGGTTTGGTACGAAGCCAATCATTACTATTCTGTTATTATTGCTTAGTATTCCGTTGTCTGTAATAATCATGTTATTTGTGGTGCGGAAATCTACGTCAAAATTACAAACTGAAATAAGTTCAAAAAAACTTAAAGAGGAAGTGAAACACATTGGAACAGATACAGACCATAGAAACTTCTCAACCTGAAGAAGCAAAAAAACGTTGGCGCTGGGGCAAGTACCGGTGGTGGGTTTTGCTGTTTATCATTTTGGGCGCTCTCGGGGCTAAATATTACCCGACGGTACGCCCGGAAATACTGATTGCAGCTGAGCCTTTGATGGAGAAACCTCTGTTTACCATCCCTGGAATTGGTCCGGTTTGGCTGACCAACTCTATGTTTACCCTGATCTTAATTGTTCTGCTGATTGTTTTTATGGCCTGGCGTATCAATTGTTCTCTTAAACGAGACAGTTTAGCGCCCCGGGGTTTTGCAGGGAGCATCGCTGCGATTGTTGAAATTTTGTACGGAATGACAGAAAGCACTGCCGGAAAGTGGACCAATCTGGTATTTCCCTGGTTTGCTTCTTATGTGTTTTTTCTCCTGGTGGTCAATCTGATTAAAATCATTCCCGGATTTGAAGTCATCGGGTGGCTGCATCCTTCTGAAGAAGGGCATTTGATTAAACCGTTGTTTGGTCAGATTTATGCTTTGATATCAGGCACCCCTGCACATGGTGAAGGGTATGTTTTGGTGCCTTTCCTGAGAGGCCCGTCTACAGATCTGAACTTCACGCTGGCGCTGGCATTGATTTCTGTTATCGCAACACAGGTTGTTGGTGTGATTGCCAATGGGCCGCGCTATTTTACAAAATTTATCAATGTGATGAACCTGTTTAAAAAACCGGTATTTGGTGTGATGGATTTGATTGTTGGCATACTGGAACTCATTTCAGAGTTTGCCAAGATTATTTCTTTTACCTTTCGTCTCTTTGGCGTCATGTTCTCAGGGGTTGTTTTGCTGGCTATTATCGGAATCTTACTGCCGGTTTTCTTCCCTTCAGTGATTTTCCTGTTTGAAATATTTATGGGTTTAATTCAGGCATATGTATTTGGTATGTTAACAATGGTATTCATGGTTCAGGCAACTCAGATTCATGGAACTGAATAAAGAAGAAATATCAATAATGAAATTACCTTTTTGTGGAGGAATGTAGAAAATGACTGGTGATATTGTTCTTGCTGCGAAGTTTATTGGAGCAGGTCTGGCTATGATTGGCTCTCTGGGCGCCGGAATCGGGATTGGTCTGCTGGTAAAAGGAGCCCTGGAAGGTATAGCTCGCAATCCGGACACTGTGGGAACTATTACAACCAATATGATCCTGGGAATTGCATTCTGTGAAGCCATTGCTATTTACTGCCTGGTTATTGTTATTCTGATGTTCTTTGTGCTTTAGTGTAAAGCAGTGTGGAGGATAAACAGTGGAGAAGTTAGGTATTTCTCTTGGTATGCTGATTGTCAATATACTTTCTTTTGGAATTGTATTTGTTGTTCTAAAAGCATGGGCATTTAAACCCATATTGAAAATGCTGGACCAGCGGCGGCAGATGGCTGCTCAGGCAGTCGAAGATGCAAAAGTTGCTGCTGAAGCAAAAGCGAATGCTGAATCTGAAGCTCAAAGGATTATCAGCGAAGCTCAGGCCAAAGCATCTGAATTGATGCGTGACGCCAATCAACGAGCCAGTCTGGTTGAGCAGGATATCAAGGCGAAGGCTGTAGAAGAAGTACAGGCAGCGCGCGAAAATGCTCTGAATGAACTGCAGCAGGAAAAGGCCAGATTGCTTAGCGAGCTGAGAGGTCAGATTGGGTCTTTAGCGATTGCTGCCAGCCAAAAACTGATTGGAAACTCTCTGAAGGGTGATGAAACTCAGCAGCGGGCTTTATTGGATGAATTCTTCTCCGGTGTACAGGGCGGAAAGTTTACCCTTCTGCAGGATGAGCGTTACATTGGCAGTCAGGCATTGGTTACCAGCGCCGTACCGCTGAAGGATTCTGAAAAGAGTATTCTACAGAATGAGCTTAAATTACATTTAACGGATGCCAGCTCCATTGCCTATAAAGTAGACCCGGCTATTCTGGGGGGAGTCATTGTTCGTTTGGATGACAAAGTGGTCGATGGATCTGTGATCGGGCAGCTTGATCATCTGCGCCAAAGTCTGAATTAATATCACTGATTGTAAAAAAAGCTCTGGTGGGCAGCCCCTTTCCAGAGCTTTTTTGTTTTCAGGTTATACTTATCCGTATGGACACTGCTATGAAACTTTCTTCTTTGTTAAATAATGTTCCGGTTGTTGTTCTTTCGACGTTTCCGGAACTGTTCCAGGATCCTGAGATCACGGGGGTCGCTTTTGATTCCCGCAGGGTGCTCCCTGGGAATGTATTTGTGGCTCTGGAAGGCTTCAGCATGGATGGGCACCAGTATATTTCTGACGCAATCCAAAAAGGTGCCCGTGCGGTCATTGGAATGAAGCCGTTTACGGGTTTGTCTGTTCCCTATATACAGCTTGAGGACAGCCGTAAAGCCTTAGCTTATCTCTGTTCCAACTGGTATGAAAATCCGGCTTCAAAAATGCGGATGATCGGGGTGACCGGAACTGATGGGAAAACAACTACTACCAACCTGATCGAATCGATTTTGAATACGGCAGGCATAAAGGTTGGCATGATCTCCACTGTGAATGCAATGATCAGCGGACGCGCCATCGATACCGGCTTTCATGTTACTACGCCGGATGCTCCCGATATGCAGTTTTATTTGTCTGAAATGGTGAAGGCAGGTGCTACTCACGCAGTGGTAGAAGCCACCTCGCATGGGTTAAAACAGCATCGGGCAGATGCCTGCGAGTTTGACCTGGCAGTAGTTACCAATATAACCCATGAACACCTCGATTTTCATGGAAGCTATGAGAACTATCTGGAAGCAAAAGGCCTGTTGTTTTCCTCTTTGGCGCTTACCCGATCGAAGATGTTGGGTAATTTGCGTATAGGTGTCATTAATCGGGATGATCATTCCTGGGATTATCTGTCTTCACTTCCCGGTTTTACTCCTATCAGTTACGGGTTGGGCCCCGATGCGGATGTAACGGCTGAAGTGACAAATATTCATCCTTCCGGGATGGATATCCTGGTTTCCGGCAGGGGGATGAATCTTCCGATTCACAGTCATCTGATTGGGGGGTTTAATGTATCGAATATTCTGGCCGCTGTGACTGCTGCTGTGCAGGGGCTGGGAATCGACCCTGAAGCAGCCGCTCAGGGGGTAGAAGCGCTAAAGGGTATTCCGGGGCGGATGGAATTTATTAACATGGGGCAGGATTTTACGGCATTGGTCGACTTTGCGCATACTCCCCATGCGTTGGAAGCCGCCATTCAATCTGCCCGGGCGATGAATCCTAAACGTGTCATTACTGTTTTTGGTTCTGCCGGTTTGCGTGATCGTGCCAAACGGCGGATGATGGCCAAAACAGCGGTTGAACAGGCGGATATTTCGTTTTTTACCGCTGAAGACCCGCGAACGGAAAGCCTGGATGATATTCTGTCAGAAATGGCGGATGAGGCCAAAAAGAATGGCGGCATTGAGGGGCGTTCTTTTTATCGGGTAGGTGATCGAAGAGAGGCTATTCGGCAGGCGGTTCATCTGGCTCAGCCGGGTGATTTGGTTATGTCCTGCGGAAAAGGTCATGAACAGTCGATGTGTTTTGGAACAACTGAATATCCCTGGGATGACCGAATTGCCATGCGGGCAGCGCTGTCAGAATTATTGCGTATAGCAGGCTATGAAATGCCTTTTCTGCCAACGGTGTAAAAAAAGCATTTTGGATGCGTTTTTGTGGTGAAGCTGAAAAGCAGAATATGGATATAAAAACAAAAAACATGGGGCTGTCCAAAAAGGGCAGCCCCATGTTTTTTGACAGGCTTTTATCGTTATGCCTTCTTTGGGGCATGTTTCAGGGCATATTTTGCTGCCGCCAGACGGGCAATCGGAACCCTGAACGGAGAGCAGCTTACATAGTTATTCCCCGCCATGTGACAAAATTCAATTGATTCGGGGTCACCGCCATGCTCACCGCAAATACCCACCTCAAGATCAGGGCGTTCTTTGCGGCCTTCACAAATGGCGCGATCCATCAAAGCGCCCACGCCAGGCCGGTCGATTGTCTGGAAGGGATTCTTTGTCAGAATGCCTTCTTCAATGTATTTGACCAGGAAGTTGCGTTCTGCATCATCGCGGCTGTAGCCAAAGGTCATTTGGGTAAGATCGTTGGTTCCAAAAGAGAAGAATTCAGCCAGTTTGGCGATTTCGCCGGCAGTTACTGCTGCCCGTGGTATTTCGATCATGGTGCCGAATTTGTATTTGACACTCATCTTCTTTTCAGCCATGACCTGTTTTACGATGGCCTCAAGCCTGGGTTGGATCCATTCCAGCTCAGCCGCAGTTCCGGTGAGAGGAATCATGATCTCAGGCCGGGCGTCAATTCCGCGCGCCACACAATCACAGGCCGCTTCCATGATGGCTCTTATCTGCATACTTACCAGCTCAGGCATATAAATGCTGAGGCGAACGCCGCGCAGGCCCATCATCGGGTTTGATTCGTGCAGGCCGCGAATGGCAGCCAGCATTTTTTCTTTTTCTTCGAGACCCTTTGTTTCGCCTTTCACCCGCATGGTGATGATTTCTTCAAACAGCTTTTCTTCATCCGGCATAAACTCATGCAACGGCGGATCAATCAGGCGAATAATCACCGGGCAGCCGTTCATTGCTTCGAACAAACCATCAAAATCAGATCGCTGATAAGGCAGAAGAATATCCAGGGCAGCCTGGCGTTCTTCATGAGTTTTGGAAAGGATCATCTTTTGCACTGTTGGAAGGCGTACCGGTTCAAAGAACATGTGCTCAGTACGGCACAGTCCGATTCCTCTGGCGCCGTAAGAGCGTGCCCGTCTGGCGTCAGCCGGATAGTCAGCGTTCGCCCAAACCTGTAAACCGGTTGTCGGAGAACCGTTGACACTTTTGCGAATGCCGGGCGTAGCACAAATTTCATCTGCCCAGGTCAACAGAGTCATCAACTCTTTTTGTTCTTCAATGGAAACGCTGGTCAGCGGCATTTGTCCGAGGAAGACTTCACCGGTTTCTCCATCCACTGAGATCCAGTCACCTTCTTTTACAACCTGGCCGTTGGCGGTCATTTCACGTTTATTCAGATCAATTTTGACAGCCGAAGCCCCAACCACACAGGGCACGCCAAATTGCCGTGCGACTACAGCAGCGTGAGAGGTAGCGCCGCCTTCACTGGTCAGAATTCCCTGTGCCGACAACATTCCATGAACATCATCGGGTTTGGTAAATGGCCGCACCATGATAACATGTTGCTTTTCTTCTTTTGCCATCTTTTCAGAGGTATCAGCATCAAAGTACACCTGCCCAACCGCAGCGCCTGGTGAAGCGTTAACGCCCTTCGCGTACAACCTTCCTTCCGTGCGGGCTTTTTTCAGTTCTTTGATGTCAAACTGCGGATGCAGCAGGGTATCAACATCTTTGGTCGATATGCGGTCAATGGCTTGTTCTTTTGTGATCATGCCCTCGTTCACCTGATCGACTGCAATTTTTACGGCTGCTGAAGCAGTTCGCTTCCCGTTTCTGGTTTGCAGCATCCAGAGTTTTCCGCGTTCAATGGTGAACTCAACATCCTGCATGTCATTATAATGTTTCTCCAGGGTGTTGACGATCTGCAGAAACTCAGCATACGCTTCCGGCATGATCTGCTGCAGGGTTTCAATCTTTTCGGTATTCCGAATACCGGCTACAACGTCTTCACCCTGTGCGTTAACCAGATAGTCACCATACAGTTTATTTTCACCGCTTGCCGGGTTACGGGTAAAGGCCACGCCGGTCGCTGAATCATCGCCCATGTTTCCGAAGACCATGGTTACAATATTGACGGCTGTTCCGAGCGTATCAGGAATATCGGTAGCCTGCCGATAATCGATCGCACGTTTTCCCATCCAGGAGCGGAAAACAGCTTCGGTAGCCAAAGACAACTGTTCGAACGGATCCTGCGGAAATTCAAATCCCTTTGCTGTTCTGACTACTTCTTTAAATTTTGACGTCAGCATTTTCAGATCAGCAGCTTTCAGCTCCGTATCCAGCTTATAGCCTTTTTCATGTTTAAAGGCTTCCATCACATCTTCAAAAGCTTCATCCGGAATTTCAAGAACCACAGACCCAAACATTTGAATCAGCCGCCGATAAGAATCATAGACAAAGCGTTCATTCTGTGTCTGTTTAACCATTCCCTCTGCTGAAATATCGTTTAAACCAATATTTAAAACGGTATCCATCATACCAGGCATCGAGAATTTAGCCCCTGAGCGGCAGGAAACCAGAAGGGGATTGCCGGAATCTCCAAATTTCTTTCCGGAAGCTTTTTCTGTGGCCCTGACTGCCTCAAGAACCTGATTCCACAAACCTTCAGGGAATTTTGAACCGCCGGCAGTATAGGCGTTACAGGCTTCTGTGGTAATCGTGAAGCCGGGGGGAACGGGGACGCCAATACGTACCATTTCGCCCAGGTTGGCCCCTTTACCGCCCAAAAGGCCTCGCACATTATCCCAATCTCCGCCTGCATATTGATCGGCCTGATCGAGTTCTGTAAACAAATAAACCCATTTCTTAGTCACACATACCTCCTGAAATAATCCTAAGTCGTTCTGACGCTTATCAGGCGTTAGAACGAAAAAAATGCGCAAATTAGGTCAATTTTACCATCATATTGCTCTCCCGTTGTTTTTTTTGGCCTCTTGTAAGAGCAACATGATAATGTCCTAAAGCAGCAATTTAGAAAAGTCCTAATTA
>CAZEEL010000104.1:0-6942 GCA_964511135.1 uncultured Leptolinea sp.
CTTTTAATATTTCTTTAATTTTTCTGCATTTCATCGTATTTCATCTATAATTGAATCTATGACGATTCAAAGCCCGCAGGCAGCACAAAAAAATGACAAACAACCGTATCCTTTTCCGTCTTTAAAAGAAATTTTTAATGAGCCATTCAACTGGCAAACCATTGCCGATTATTTGCTGGTCATTGCGGGAGGAATCATTCAGGCGTTTGCCATGCGCTTGTTTCTGGTTCCGGGTGAAATTGTCAGCGGCGGAATCAGCGGCGCCGCTCAAATTGTAGAAGCCTATATTCGCTTTCCCATTGGTCTGATGGTTTTTATAGGAAATGTTCCCCTTTTTGCCCTGGGCTTAAAATATTTGGGTGGGGTTCGCTTCGCTTTGCGAACAGCCATATCCATTATTGCTTTTTCCTTTTTTACAGATATTCTGGTTCTTTTCATACCCGCGCAGGGCGTAACCGATGATCTGGTTCTCGAAAGCCTCTTTGGCGGAGTCATTCTGGGAATCGGTCTGGGGCTGGTTTACCGCGGCAAAGGCACCAGCGGGGGCTCGGATATCATTGGCCGTATTCTGAACATTCGGCTGGGAATTTCCATCTCACAGTCATATTTAATCACCGATACAGTTGTCGTACTGGCCAGCGGCTTTACCTTTGGGTGGGATAAAGCGCTCTACGGCATGGTGGTTATTTATGTCAGCGGAATCGCCGCCGAGATGATTTCTGAAGGATCAAGTATTTTCCGCTCCGTCATGATCATTACCAGTAACGCTCAACCCATTCTGAATAAAATCACCTTCGAGATGGAGCGGGGAGCCACAATTCTGGCTGGAAAAGGAGCCTATACCAACGAAGATCGGCCGGTAATCTATTGCGTCATTACCCGCTCAGAAGTCAACCAACTGAAAGAAATCGTCGCCGAAACGGACCCGCTTGCTTTTATGGTCATCGGGCAGTCGCATGAAGCCCTGGGAGAAGGGTTTAAATCTTTCGACGGCTCTCACCGCAACCTGGCGCCCCCGGCTAAACAATCCAAAAAGAAACCAGAGAATAAATTATCAAAAATTGAGCCAAATGATAGGTAATATGAATCCAGGTTCTGCCATGCGGAATCGGTTTCACAAATCGGCTGAACCCTAAAAAGAAATCAGATATCAAAAAGAATACCGCCCCCAACGTCAACAATCCTGCCAGTGCTCCCGGCCATCCGGGTTTTATGAACATCAGAGCTGCTGAAATAACCAAACTGCATTCAACCAGCCCGTAGACTGCGGCCAAAACCGCCAGGCTTTCAGGCAGCTGTTTGCGTTGAATAGCCTGGATAATTTTGCGCAGCACCGGCACCATAGCCAGAATGAACAACCCCGCGCCAGCCAACACCCAGGTATTTAACCTGACAGAAAGAGGATTGATTCCTGCAATGTAACAGAGCTGACCCGCCATAAAAGCAAGCAACCCGTACATAAAGAATCGGGGGCGCAGCATCAGGAAAATATCTCCCAACAGACAAAAGACGATCCCTGCGCCAATAAACAGCATAAAACCCTGCCAGCCTGTCATTTGTAAAGACCAGATCAGCAAACAAAGCAACGTAGCCGGCTTGGCAATATACAGCAGTTTTAACTGATTGCGCCAGACAGCTGTCCAATCCAGCACAGCAAACAAGGCGAACAGTATCAGCCAGAAGAAGTTAAAATCATTTTTCATCAGGCATAGCATATCCAAGCTGTTTTAAAGCGGCCGGGTTATTCCGCCAGCCTTTTTCGACTTTTACTTTCAGTTCCAGGTATATTTTCATTCCACTGACCGCTTCAATCTGCTCGCGGGCAGTTGTTCCAATTCTTTTTAACATCTCGCCGCCCCGGCCAATAACAATTCCCTTATGATTTTCACGATCCAGAATTAAAAACGCTGCGATAAAGGCATTCTGCTCACTTCGTTCACTGAATTCAGCCACCCGCACACCAACCATATGCGGTATTTCTTCACTCAGATGTTTTAACGCTGCTTCCCGTATCAGATCAGCCGCAATATCGCGCATATAAAGATCTGTAATTTGTTCTTCATCGTAATACTGCGGTCCTTCGGGCAGATGACTGATCATCTTTTCGACCAGCGCATTTCGATCCGCTTTAGAGTACGCCGATACAGAAAACGCCTCTGCATCAGGGTACAACGCCTGATACTGAGCCAGTCGCTCAGGCAGTTTTTCCGGAGGGATCAGATCTTTCCTGGTAAGCACCATAAATAACTGCCCATGAAAGAAACTTTTTTTAAGGATCCCGGCAATCACAATATCCTGCTCCTGAGGAGCTGAACTGCCGTCTACCAGCCAAAGGATCACATCTGCATCCGGAATCGACTGGAGCGCTACCTCATTCATGAATTCACCCAAAGCATGTTCCGGCTTATGAATGCCCGGATTATCCATAAAGACCAACTGAGCCTGATCCAATGTCAGGATTCCCAATTGTCTGCGCCGGGTAGTCTGCGGGCGTTTGGATACCGCTGCCACTTTTTGACCCAGAAGCTCATTTAACAACGTAGATTTGCCAACATTTGGCCGACCAATCAGTGAAATAAAACCGGAACGATAGCTGTTATTCATAGACTGATTGTACCGGCTTTTGGCTGTTTACGATAATAACTCCTATTAAAATAACCAAACATCCAACCACCATACTCCAACTGAAAGGTTCTTTTAAGACCGTAACCCCTAACACCGCACCAATGACCGGAAAAAGATAGGTTACCAGACTGCTTTTAGTGGCCCCTACTGAATTCACCAGAGAATAAGATAACACCATAGCTACCCCGGTCGCAAATATCCCCAAAAAGAGAAGGGCAAACCAGCCCAGCCGGGTAACCGGAACCTGCAGCGGCTGCCCCTGAGCAGCAAGCATAGACCACATCACAACATTGGCTGACAAAGCCTGCCCCAACCCCTGGGTTACAGCATGCATTCCCTGCGCATATTTTCGGGCAAAAACATAACTGCTTCCGTAAAAAAGAGCAGCCACCAGCATGGCGCAGCACCCGCTCAGCAGATTTTTTCCGCCAGGCAACGACAACCCCTTACTCATCAGGATAATGACCCCGCTGAAACCCACCAGCAAACCGACGAACTTTCGCCAGGTAAAAACTTCTTCCTTTAAAAACAGGTTGGCTATTAAAGCCGTAAACAATGGCACCGTTCCATTAATGATGGCAGCAACCGCAGACGGAATACGCATTTCAGCCCAGGAAATCAAAGTAAAGGGAAAAGCCATATTAAAAGCGCCAAGAAACAAAAATACCCACCATTTTTTAAAAGGGGGAAATGGTTTTCGCATAAAAACCAGCAGCACCAGCGAGGTGATCAAAGCAATAACCGCACGAATTGCGACCAGTGAAACCGGGTTTATTTCATGCACCACGATCTTAATCCACATGAACGCGGTTCCCCAGATTAAGCCCAGCGCAATAAACCGGACCCAGTTTTTAAATGTCATGGATATACCCCTCCAAATGCAGTAAGAACTTTTTTGTGGCAACCCCACCCAACCCGCTGTATCCGCGCATATGGCCATTCGACCCAATCACACGATGACAGGGAATAATAATGGGCAAAGGATTGATGGCCATCACCCCGCCAACCGCTCTGGCGGCTCCCGGATACCCGCAGCGAACGGCCAGGTCTCCATAGGCTGCGGCCTGGCCATAAGGAATATGGGCCGTTTCCTGCGCTCATATGTGAAATATCATAAGGGATCGAAAAAGTTTTTCGCTTCTGCACAAAATACTCTTCCAGTTGAGTGGCCGCCATTAACAGTACCGAAACATCTTTGCCGGACTGCAAATTCAGGGCGTTCAGGTCTTTGGATGCTTCGGCATCCTCTTCAAACGATAGCGCCAACAGGCGGCTGGCATCACTGATTAAAACCAGCCCCCCGACCGGGGTTTGTGTCATCGTAAGTGAAAAAAGAGAATTCATTAAACTGCCTTCCATCTCATCCCATCCGGTTATCTTTTTTAAGAGACCAACACACCTGTCCGCTCAAATATGGCTGCCAATGGGTCCGACCCATTAAATTTCAGCGGAAAAATACGGTGCAAACCTTCGGTGGTAAGAATCACTTCGGGCACGGTCATTTTCCGCCTTTCCAGTTCAGAGCGGCGTCTGACAAATAAAGCGCACTGAGTCTGATGACACATGGCAGCGTTTATTTTCGCCTGCAAACAGGCCGGATTCTTGGAAAGATCAAGAATATAATCTGCCGGGTCATCCTGGTTTAAACTCTGCGGCCTGGGATGCCCCGTAAAAAAAGCCCCGACGGTACAAAAAATCGGTTTCGGATCAGGCAATTGCTGAAAGACCGCCTTCATCGCCTGATGAGAAAGCACATGCGCCGGGTGACCATATTCACCCCGTGAACCATGTGTCAGAATCAGATCCGGTTTTTCCTGCTCAACCACCAATAAGAGTTTTTTCTCAACCGCTGACGGATCATCGCAGTAAGCATACAGGGTATTATCCAACCCGACCAGAGGGTCAACATATTCCAAAAACAAAAGCTTTCCACCCCCCAAAGCGGAAACCGCATCGGCCAATTCACGGGCACGAACCTGCCCGGTTTCTGATATTTCACACAGGGGAGGCTCGCCTCGTTCACCGCCTTCGCCGCGGGTAGCGCACAGATAAATGATCGGGTTTCCGTCCTGAGCCAAAGCAGCCAGCGCCCCGCCGCACAGAATGGTTTCATCATCCGGATGAGCAAAAAAAACCATTGTTTTCATAATTCAGTTTCCTGTAAAAAATCAAAGGTATCCTAACATATAAAACGGGCAGGAAAGCTCATGCCTGTCAACTCTTTTTTTACAACGCAGCATTAAACTCTGTCCATACCAATCAATGCGGCGGCTATGATCGGTTATAGATTCAACATTCCTGCTGATCTTTTTCTTCTGCCGCCCATTCACAAAAGCTTTCCGGGCAACTGTCCCATTATACCGCTCATCCGGCCAGCCTTAGCCAGGCCTGACCTGCAACCCGCCGCCCCACCGGCAAAAGCCATACCGTTTACTTCTGTGTCATGGAGCAACCGGAAAATGCCTGCGCCTTCAAACAGCCACTCCATAGGGTCTGGAAGAAAGGATTGCTCCCAAAACCGTCGTCATCCTCACCGGTGGAGACATACCATTAAAATCAGGCGGGCCCGGCCTGGGCCGCCGGCAGCGCGCCCGCAGACCTGCCATCACTCTGAGCCGGTTTCACATGCAGTTGGTGATAAAATCTCAGCATGACAGATACCCATGAACATCTTCAGGGGATTTTAAAAACCCTGCCAGACAAACCCGGCTGTTATGTTTACCGCAATGCCGATAAAAAAGTAATCTATGTCGGCAAGGCCATCAATCTTCGCAATCGGGTGAAATCCTATTTTCACTCCTCACACACTGAAGATCATAAAACCCGTCAACTGGTAAAACAGATTGCCGATATTGAATGGATTGTCGTCGGGTCTGAGCTGGAAGCGCTTATTCTGGAACTCAACCTGATCAAAAAACACCGCCCCTGTTTCAACATTCGGCTCAAAGACGATAAAAACTACCCCTATATTAAAATCCATTGGGCAACCCCCTGCCCCAAAATAACCGTAACCCGCATGATGATTCAGGATGGCTCACGCTATTACGGCCCATACACCAGTGTATGGGCGGTTCATCAAACCCTGGATATTCTTCGGCGAATTTTCCCTTACCTGACCTGCGACCGCGAGATCACCGGCAAAGATACCCGTCCGTGTCTTTACTATGATATAAAACTCTGCGCAGGCCCCTGTATCGGCGCAATCAGCCAGCCGGCATACCGCCAGTTAATTACGGATCTTGGCGCTTTTCTGGAGGGAAATACTGGAGATATTGTGACCCGGCTGCAAACAGAAATGGAACAGGCAGCAGAAGAATTGCGCTTTGAACATGCTGCCACCCTTCGAGATCAAATTCAGGCCATTGAAAAGGTGGTTGAGAAACAAAAAGTAATTTCTGATGATCAGCGCAACAGCGATGTAATCGCCCTGGCACGCGAAAATAATGAAGCCTGCGTACAGGTCTTTTTCATTCGCAACGGAAAAATGATCGGCAGAGAATACTTTATTCTTGAAGGCACCGCCGAAGAAAAAGATTCAGAAGTTTTATCTGAATTTATCAAACAGTTTTATGCTGAAGCAGCCAGCCTGCCCGATCAACTAATTCTCCCGCAGGATATTGAAGAAGCCGCCATTATCCGGCAGTGGTTAAACTCTCGCCAGAGCGGTGAAAAGGTCGAAATTCAAATTCCGCGGGACGGCATTTCGCAGGAACTGGTAGAAATGGCAACCGAAAACGCCGTAGAAACTTTAAAATCACTGAAAACCCGCTGGGAAAATGACACCCATCATCAAAGTGAAGCCCTCAGCGAATTGCAGCAGGTCTTCAACTTAAAAGAACCTCCCAATCGGATTGAGTGTTACGACATCTCGAACACCCAGGGAACCGCCTCGGTTGGAAGCATGGTCACTTTTGAACAGGGCGTACCCGCCAAAGGGCTGTATCGGCGATTTAACATTAAGAATGTCCAGGGGCCGGATGACTTTGCCAGCATGGAAGAAGTTTTAACCAGACGCTTCAACCGTTGGAAAAGCATCCAGGAAGATACCACGCCAGGAAAAAAAACAGATCCGGCATTTGCCATACTGCCTGACATCCTGCTGGTAGACGGCGGCAAAGGCCAGTCAGGGCGAGCCGAAGCGGTATTAAAACGCTTCGGGCTCGAAGATACCATCCGCCTGGCCGGTCTGGCCAAGCAACAGGAAGAGCTGTTCTTCCCCGGAAAAAGTTTGCCAATCCTCCTGCCCCGCACCTCACAGGGCTTATACCTGCTGCAGCGCATCCGCGACGAAGCCCACCGTTTTGCCATTACCGCCCA
>CAZEEL010000105.1:0-6797 GCA_964511135.1 uncultured Leptolinea sp.
GACTGGAACCCGTATCAATGATTGGCAAAACCGGTTGGGAGAATGGCAGAGCAGTGTAGATTATGTCATGGAGAGGGCAGAACTCTGTCCACTGTCTTTCCTGACCCCGACTGCCAAGAATTGAAACAGACGGATTCTTCGATACAGACAGGGGCGGCACAGCCATACGAAATCCTGCAGAAAAAATGCAGCAGAAACAGATCAAACTTTTAAAACCACCTCATGTTTAATTTCATTTAATAATAATTTTTGCTGAATATCTGTCTGAAAGTCCGGACTGGCCTTTATAATAAGACAGCGTAAAACCATAAATTTATTCATAAAGGATGTGCCGGATATGCCCAGCGATATAAACAAGACCCATGATTTTCTTCTCCGAAAATTTCAAATTGATGGAAGCGAATCGGCTGCAATGCGCTACCGCTATGAACATACCTTACGGGTGGCTGGCATTGGCCGGCGTATTGCCCTGGAAGAAACCCTGGATGAAGAGACGTTAGTGATCGGTTGTTTGCTGCATGATATTGGGTATGCAGAAAGCCATACGCCGGCAGATTTTGAATGGCATGGCCGTATTTCTGCCAATATCAGCGAAGAATTTCTCTACCATGAACTGGGCTGGGAAAAAGAACGGATTTTATCGGTGTGTTATGGCATTTTTGCACATACTGAAGATCCTAAGACCTTGTCTCGATCTTTGACGCCGCTGGAAGCCAGTATTACCGATGCGGATAACATTGACCGTTTTGACGCTTTTCGGTTATATGACAATCTGAAACACTTTCAACTGGAAAATCTTACTCCAAAGCAGATGGTGACGATGGCGAATCAGCGCATGGAGCGCTATACCAGCTATCTTGATTGGCCGTGCGGCACAGCCACGGGTGCAAAATTGTGGAACGATCATATTCATTTTCAGATCGATTACTATCAGCGTTTGAAGCGACAAATGGAAAACCAGATGACGTTTGATGAAACCCTTCGGAATACCGATTCATTTTGATGCGATTTCTGATGTCTCTGACCGGTTTTCCGTTCTGAAACTTGGCTGTCAGCAGCGATTACTTTTTCGTGTACAATAAGAAAAAGTATTGCTGCATTGCCAAGGAGGTACTATGTTTCATACAATTATCATTGTCGGTAATCTGGGGGGGGAACCTGAAATGCGTTATATTGCCAGCGGTCAGGCGGTGACGAAGTTTAATGTTGCCAGCAATCGAACGTATCGCAATTCAGAAGGCCAAAATGTAAAAGAAACGATCTGGTTTCGTGTCTCGGTTTGGGGAAAACAGGCTGAATCTACCAACAATTTTTTGCATAAAGGCAGCAAAGTGTTGGTAGAAGGGCGGTTAAATCCCGATCCATCCACTGGAAATCCTCGTATCTGGAATCGCCAGGATGGTTCTCCGGCTGCCTCCTATGAGATCACAGCTGCTACGGTACGCTTCCTTTCCAGTAAGGGTGACGGCCCGAGCGGTGAAGAGCTTGGAGATGTTCCTGAATCAGACGCCGGCGACGATATTCCATTTTAATGATAAGGAAAAGCGGGGCTGGTGAAAACCAGCCCTGAGTGATTCTATGGCAACGATTACAATTCATATTCCAGACGATTTAAAACCGCAATATGCGAATATGGTTCGTATCAGCCACTCTCCGGCTGAAATCATCTTTGATTTTGCACAGGTGCTGCCCCATGCAGACAAGGCGAATGTAGTCACCCGGATGATTATGACTCCTATTGGCGCCAGGATGTTCATGAATGCTTTAGCTGAAAACCTGGCTCGTTTTGAAGCCAGTTTTGGCGAAATAAAATTACCGTCCGGTCAAAGTCTGGCGGGTGATCTGTTTCGCTCTATCCAACCTCCTGAAGGATCAAACCAGGCAGAATGAAAAACTTACCGGTTATTGCTGAACAAGTCCGCGAATCTTTTGAAATTCGCACCCTTGCCCGTGATCATGCTTTATCTATTTCCCGTCAGACGATCCGCTACTGTGCCAATGCCATTCGAGCGATTCATCGCAGCGAAATTGAAACTTCGAATGACCATCTGACTCAGGCCGGTGAAATGGTGGCTGCCCTGAAAAAAGAGTTACTGCCTTATCCTGATCTGTATTTTGCAGGCTATACCCAGGATGCGATTAAAGAATTTGTAGAAGCCAGTTGTACGGTTTCATTAATCCAGAATCTGCCTTTGCCGCTGCCCGATGAACTGGGGGTAGAGTATGCAACCTATATGAACGGGCTGGCAGAAGTAACCGGAGAATTGCGGCGGCGCTGTCTGGATATTCTGCGCCAGGGGTATTCTTCTGAAGCCGAACGTTTACTGAGTGTGATGGATGAAATTTATAATGTCCTGATTACGCTGGATTTTCCGGATGCGATCACCAATGGCCTGCGCCGCCAGACAGATATTGTTCGCAGTCTTGTGGAACGTACCCGTGCAGATTTAACCCTCAGTTTGCGTGAACAGGATCTGAAAGATGCGATGGCCGCTTTACGGGCAGATCTGTCACAATCAAAAAAGGAATAGTCATGCGAGTGATCCGGGCTTCTGAAATTGGAAGCTATCTGTATTGCCGGCGGGCATGGTCCTGTTCATTGCAGGGCATCCAATCTGAAAACCAGGCGGATTTGACAGCCGGGAGTGAATTTCATCGTCAGCATGGGGTTTCTGTACTGCAAAGCCGTTTCTTTCAAATGATGGGTGTCATTCTGCTGTTGCTGGCACTGATGGCAGCGGCTGTTTCTCTGACGTTGCTTCTGATCCGTTAAACAGCTGATGAAAGAAACGCAACTGCTTTTCCTGACTGCACTGCTTTTACTGCTTTTGGCAGTCTGGTTTTTATGGCGTGCCCAACGTGAGCGGATGACCGGCGGCCTGCCCTGGGGGCGCATCATCTATGATGACAGCGGCGCCCGACGCCGTACCCTTGAAAGGGCCCTGTTTGATTCTGCACTGGGGTTGGCCGGTCGGCCCGATTATCTGCTGGAACAAAAGGGAACGCTGATTCCGGTAGAGCTGAAAAGCAGTAATGCCCCGGATCAGCCGTATGAAAATCATGTTATGCAACTGACGGCATATTGCTATCTTGTTGAAAAGTCCCTCCACTGTCGTCCGCCATATGGGATTATTCGGTATCGTAACCGCAGCTTTGCAGTAGACTATACCCCGGAACTCGAAGAAACCTTCCTTGATTTGATCGAAGAGATGCGAGATTGTGAACGCGACAGTGACTATGATCGTTCGCATAACGCCCCCGGGCGTTGTTTGCGTTGCGGCTATCGCAGGATGTGTGACCAGCGTTTATCTTAACCTTACGTGCATTCGGGATCAGAGATATCTTTCGTTGGATGAAAGATCACGCGGGCGCAGCGAGCCCTCTGTGTTGGAAAAGTTGAAAAGAAATGAAGCCTTCGGCCAAAAAACGGTCTCTCCATGACCATGATTTATGTGTACAGGAGGATTCCGAGCGGTCGTTAACGTTATAATTGAAACCATGAAACCATTGATTAAACCCATAAAAAATGCGGCTGTTCTGGCCTATACGGGCAATGTCCTGGCTGTAGAAGAAGCTACTAAAATGCAGACAGCCCTGCAGCAAAAAGGCATTCGGGTAACGCTGGCTACTTCCAGCTATGATGCAGCTCTGATTCATTGCCTGGAGACCTGTGAGACAGACGTACTGATTGCTTTTGGAGGTGATGGTACGGTTCTGAGGGCAACCCGTCTGGCTGCTCCTTATCAGGTGCCGGTGCTGGGGATTAATGCCGGGAACCTGGGTTTTTTAACAGCTATCCAGCATGCTGAATGGCCGCTGTATCTTGATCATATCGCAGAAGGCCGCTACTGGATTGAAGAGCGCATGCTTTTGAACTGCACACATCACCGCGGCGATTCCTGTTTGCAGACCTGGACGGTTTTAAATGAAGTGGTTGTCTGCCGGGGCGAACAGGTTCGGCCGGTTAAGCTGGCAGCCAGAGTAGATGGGGTCGCGCTGGCTTCGTATGTAGCGGATGGATTAATTGCAGCTACGCCTACCGGTTCTACCGCTTATGCATTGGCGGCTGACGGCCCTGTTCTGCCGCCCGAGCTGCGTAATATTCTGTTGGTTCCAATTGCACCCCATTTTACGTTTGATAAAGCGATTGTCCTCTCGGAAGGCTCTACGGTGGTTATGGAAGTGTTGAGCAGCCACAACGCCGTCTTAAGCGCGGATGGTCAGCCGGCCGTGAAGCTTCATGCAGGGGATGAGGTACATGTTACGGCCAGCGATCTGGCGGCCTGGTTTGTCCGTTTTCGCGATCGCGGGTATTTTTATGAAGGTCTGCATCAATATCTCGAAAAATATGTATTGTCTGCCGGAGAAAGCGTATGAATTCAGAAGATCATTCTTCCGTTCCAACCGGTTCCGCTGAGACTTATCCGGAACCGCCGGCGCTGCATTGCTATCGCCATCCGCATCGCGAAACCCTGCTGCGCTGCAACCAGTGTGAGCGGCCTATCTGTACGAACTGTGCTGTCCTTACTCCGATTGGTTACCGCTGTAAAGAATGCATTGCAGGGCACCGGAAGATGTTTGAAACTGCCCGGCCATTTGACTATGTCATTGCCATGCTCGTGGCCGCTTTGTTTGCTTTTGCAGGCAGTTTTGCAGCTCAGATGATGGGTTTCTTTACCATCTTTATTGCTCCTGTTATGGGTATGTTGATTGTTGAAGCCATCCGCTGGTTGACCGGGCGGCGCCGGTCGCGCATGTTGATTCGGGTCAGCGTGGCGGCAGCCGTGACAGGCAGTCTGCCGCTGATGGCAGTCATGCTTCTTACTTCTGTACAGTGGGTATTCAGTGGGAATGGCTTTTCTCTGGGAAATATCTGGGGCCTGGTTATTCAGCTGGTCTATTCGTTTTTGGTTGGCAGTTCAGTATACGCCCGCATGAGCGGTATTTCGATGCGGTGAAAAGGGAACCCATGATATGCTGACCCACTTGCGTATTCAAAATTTTGCAATTATTCCCAGCCTGGAACTGGATATTCCGGGCGGGCTGTCTGCTTTTACCGGAGAAACCGGGGCGGGCAAATCCATTATTTTGGATGCCATTGAGATTCTGATGGGCGGGAAGACAGATATTGGTCAAATTCGCGCAGGCGAAGAAAAGGCCGTGTTGGAAGGTGTCTTTTCGCTTCCTGAAAACCCTGACCCGGCTTTCATGACACTTTTAACCCGGGAAGATCTGCTGGAAGAAAATGATGAAATCATGATCAGCCGTGAGATTCGGCGTGAGGGGCGCAGCCCGGCCCGTGTCAATGGGCGCAGTGTTGCGGGCAGTCTGTTGCGCGAGATCGGTTCTTATCTGGCAGATATTCATGGGCAGTCAGAACACCTGTCATTGTTAAATATTCGTCAGCATCTTCGCCTGTTGGACAGCTATGCCGGCAGTGAAGCATGGCTGCAGGCTTACCAGCAGGAATATCATCTATTTCAGGCTTTGCAGCGTGAACTGGCAGAACTGAAGCGGAATGAGCGGGAAGCGACCCAGCGCAGTGATCTTCTGCAATTTCAGGTTCAGGAAATTGAATCCGCCCGGCTGCAGCCTGATGAAGAAGAACCTCTGAAACAGGAACGCGATCGGCTGGCCAATGCTGAAAGCCTGGCCTCGCTGGCGCAGGAAAGTCTGCTGTTGCTGGACGAAGGAAACAGCGAGACCATTCCCCTCAGTGAAACTTTTGGCCAGGTGGTATCCAATCTCGATTCGCTCATTCGTTATGATGCTTCTTTGCAGGGGCTGAGCGAAACGGCTCATGATCTGGAGGAACGATTAACAGACCTTAGCCGTGATCTGCGGGATTATCAGGAAAAGATCGAATTCAACCCCCGCCGGCTTGATCAGATTGAAGATCGGCTGAATCTGATTCATCGCCTGAAAAAGAAGTATGGGGCGGATATTCCGGCAGTTCTGATGTTTGGGAAAGAAGCCAGAGACAAACTGGAAAGTCTTAAATATTCGGGTGAGCGTATGGCTGAGCTGGAGATCAGGCTGGAAGATCAAAAGAAGCGGCTGCAAAACGCTGCCCGGGTTTTGTCAGAACATCGCCGCGAGGCAACCGGCCGATTGGAAGCGGCCATTGAGAAAGAACTGGCTGATTTAAGCATGTCGGGCGCCCGTTTTCAGGTAGAAATGAAAGGCGGCCTGTTCTCAGAAGAAGCCGACCCGCATTATGGAGAATATGGGTTTGACCAGGTACAGTTTCTGATTGCCCCCAACCCGGGCGAAGGACTGCAGCCCATGGTTAAAATTGCCTCCGGCGGAGAGACTTCCCGCCTGATGCTGGCGCTGAAAAATGTTCTGGCGCATGCCGATGCGGTGCCTACCCTGATATTTGATGAGATCGATCAGGGAATCAGCGGGCAGGCCGGGAGCATGGTTGGCGAAAAACTTTGGCGACTGGGGCGTGAGCATCAGGTGTTATGTGTTACTCACCTGGCCCAGCTGGCAGCTTTTGGCGATCAGCATTACAGTGTTCGCAAGCTGGTAGACAACAACCGTACCTCTACCCAGGTAATTCAACTGTCGGCAGATGCACGGGTTCGGGAACTGGCTCAGTTGACAGGCAACAGCAGCGAAACCGGTCTGGCCAGTGCACAGGAATTGCTGGAACGTGCAGCTCAGAAAAAACAACTTTGGAACAAAACCGGGAAATAAACAGATGAATCATCGTATACGAAAAATTGTAATTACCGGTGTGATGGGCGCCATTTCAGCTTTTTTGGGCATTACCCATTGGGGGTTCTGTCAAC
>CAZEEL010000106.1:0-6597 GCA_964511135.1 uncultured Leptolinea sp.
CGATAAACAGAAGTATGCCGGAAAACCAGCGATATTTTATTTTGTTGTTCATTGCAAAAACCTTTCGTTATAAGTCAGTCAGAGTAAACAGTATTGTTTTACAGTGATCTGAGTATATGCAATGAACCCCGAAGAATGGTTTATTTTTGGTATAGAGATGGAAAAAACAGATATACTTATCAAACACAACACCGTCTGAAAGCAAGGGGTTATTTTGCAATGAACAGAACTGTTTTGGTAGTGGATGACATGCTTAATGTGCAGAAAATGCTCCTGGATTTTCTTGAAACGCAGGGCTTTTCTGTTCTTCAGGCATTTAATGGTTTTGAAGCATTGGAAATCCTAAAGAGACAGCCGGCAGACCTGATCCTGTTGGATATTATGATGCCGTCTATGGATGGTTTTTTGTTTATTCGTCAGTTAAGACAGACTTCTTCTATCCCTGTGATTATGATGACGGCTCTTCATCAGGAAGCAGATATTATCCGTGGTTTTGATCTTGGGGCAGATGATTATCTGATAAAGCCGTTTCGGCTGCGAGAGCTTCTGGTCAGAATTCGGGCCGTATTACGGCGAAGTTCCGGGCAGGCAAACCGCATCCAGCTTTCAGCGGGCGGTCTTTTACTGAACCATGACTGGCATGAGGTTTCTCTGAATGGGAAGCCGATTGCCTTTACTCCGGTTGAATACTTTCTGCTGTTTACGCTGATGCAAAATGCCGGAAAGGTGATGTCCAAAGGAGATTTGCTTAATCTTTTGGTTGAAAATGGTTTTAGCGGTTCAGAGTCTACATTGAAAATCCATATCAGCCATATCCGATCCGGATTGGGCGAATCTGCTGAAATGCCGAATTATATTGAAACTGTTTTTGGGGTTGGTTATCGTTTCAAGCCGGAAGTGTTATCTTCTGAATAGAAGGTTTTCTTTTTGTTTCGGTCTGATATTTCATCCGACTGCTGAATAAAAGTTTATTTCTTCTTTACAAACCAGAGACTGCGGTCATTTGCCTGTTCTCAGGGCATGGCCTGTTCATTGATGCGGCTGTCTGGCTTATCGGTTCTTAAAAGCATACGTCTGCATTTTCTGGCTTTTTTCGAAAAGATGCGTACAATGGATGGGTTATTATGAAAAATTCGTCCAATCCAGCTTCTGTTTTCTGGCGGGGAGTGTGTGCAGAATTACCCATCCAGTTGGGTGTTTTTCCGTTTGGAATGATCTTTGGCGCTTTGGCTGTCAATGCGGGTTTTTCGGGTATTACTGCCGGAGCCATGTCCCTGATTATTTTTGCCGGTTCTTCTCAAATTTTGGCAGTGCAATTAATCAGTCAGGGAACCCCCCTCTGGGTGGTGTTTCTGACGGGGGTGGTGGTCAATTTACGGCATTCTCTTTACAGCGCTTCAATTGCTCCATATGTGCAAAAAATAAGCCGATGCTGGCAGGCTGGATTGGCTTATCTGTTAACCGACGAAGCCTATGCGGTGACTGTTCAGAATTATCGGAACCATGAAGAAGATCCTGTTCTTCATCGCTGGTTCTTTTCAGGCGCGGGTTTAACGCTTTGGCTGAGCTGGCAGCTCAGCACGATGCTGGGAGTTTTGCTGGGGGAGATCATTCCGCAGAATATTCCTTTGGATTTCAGTCTGCCCTTGGTGTTTATTGCAGTTGTGGTTCCCGATATTCAGGATAAGCCGGCTCTGTTGGCGGCGGCGGTCGCTGCAGTTTTATCCATTCTGACGTTTGGGTTCCCTTTAAAGCTGGGGTTGTTAGTCTCTGCCTTTTTGGCGATAGGAGTTGGGGTATGGTGCGAACGGAATCTCTGCAAATCTGGCTCCTGATTTTTGCGTTGGGGGCTGTCACTTACCTGATCAGACTGTCATTTATCTGGTTGTTTAATCGCTGGCAGCCGCCGGAATGGTTAAAAAGATCTTTGCGGTTTGTTCCGATCACGATCCTGATGGCTATCATTGTTCCCAATCTGGTTATGCCGGCCGGCGTTCTTCTTCCTGTCACCGGCAATGCACGTCTCTGGGCTGGGTTGATTGCGGCGTTGGTTGCCTGGAAAACCAAAAACGTAATACTTACGATTGTGGCGGGTATGGCTGCCCTGTTTGTTTTCTATGGATGGATGGGTTATTCTCCCGAATAACGAAAGAGAAACAAATTACGAAGGCTGTTATTTTTTATCAAACCGGAATTTTGCTTTGAATTTAGGAATTGTTCACCCTCTGTAACTTCCGGCTATAAAATTTGCCAAACGGCGGTTGCAAAACAGAAATTATGAAGTAAAATACACTGTATTAATGGATTGTAATGTAACCCTGTTTTAATCTGAAAACAAAACTTTTTATGGGTATTAGCGCTTTTGACGATATTCAGAGAGCGGCGGTTGGTATTATTGGTGTAACTTACCAGCAGGAGAAATCAGGAAAGAGGCAGATATATATCTGTGGGGAGTGGTCATGCTTATGATTCACTCCAGGGTTGGTGGGTAAAGATGATTGGCAGACAATAAAATGCGTTCAAGTTATGGTTTGTCTTTTCCAGACTCTTTTCAGGAAAAGGTTCAGGCATTTAAACCCTATCGGAAGCAATTCCTGAAGAGTTTCTGTCTGTTATTTGTGTTTGTTTATGGTCTGCTTGTCAGTATTTTGTATGTAATATACTCAATCCAAAAAAGCAATGAAGTTGCGATCGTTAAACAGGCAGAGTTTTATCGGCTGCATAAGATGCAATCTGCTTTTGTCCAGAGTTTATCCATTGTCACTTTTGATCTTCAAATGCTGAGTGAGATTCCTTCTTTATATACGTATTTAAAAATGGAGCCTCCCCATAATCTGGTTGGTTTAAATTCAGATTTATTGGTATTCAGTCAGGCTCGGCCGGACTATGATCGAATTCAGTATATTAATGAAAAGGGCATGGAAGTTACCAGAATTGTAGCCAACAATGGAAATCCATATGTGGCGAATGCTTATGAATTGCAAAACTATTCTGACTGGCCTTTTTTCCAGAAAACGGTTCAGCTTCCTGCCCGAACCATTAATATTTCTTCAATGGAACTGGCTTTGACGCTGGATGGCGGGTTGCCAAATCCTGAAGCTCCGGTTATTCGGTATTCGATACCGGTATATACGAAAGAGGGAATCAATCGGGGAATCATAATTCTTACTTATCGTATGTACCCGGTATTCTGTAGGCTGGAAAATTGTGAGCATGAAATTGCGTATCCTTTATTGATCGATGAGCGTGGTTTTTATCTGTATAATCTTCAGGACCCGAACAGTACCTGGGGGTTTCAGCTTCAGGAGCGGCAGGACCGGCGTTTTGATCTTGAATTTGCGGATGAATGGGAAATGATCCGTTCAAAATTGAAAGGACAAGTTGAGACATCGAATGGGTTGTTTACATTCATGCAGGTGATCCCGGCCGATTCTTTTAATTTAACGCAGCAGGGGGCGAAAGAACTGCTTATTGCTGATCAGCCGGTTTGGAATCTGGTCCTTTATTATCCAAGACTACAATTAACCCACTATATCGGAAAACGAACGGATTTCTGGAAGTTTTATGCGCTGTATTTTTTGGTATTTGCCGCAGTTTTTTCGTCGATATTAACGCTGAGAAGTATTGAAAAGATAAGAGAAGACAATCGGCTCAGGCACAATGCTTTGCATGATCAGCTTACCGGGCTTCCCAATCGGGGGTTATTTCTTGACCGGCTGGAACAGGAGATTCAGCGGCTCATCCGTTATAAGATTCCTTTTACGGTCATCGCGATGGATCTGGATGGCTTTAAAGATATTAATGATAATTATGGTCATGCTGCAGGAGATAAGGTACTGAAAACAATTGCAACCCGGCTTATTTGTTCGATGCGTAAAACAGATACGGTTGCCCGTATGGGCGGAGATGAAATTAATCTGATTGTTCAGGGAAGCGCCAGTCAGCAGTGGATGTCCAATCTGGCCAATCAACTGCTGAAAGAAATTTCCAGGCCAATAGAATATAATCACGAAACATTGAAAGTAACCGGCAGTTTGGGTATTTCCATGCATGACAGTGCAGGAGATGATTGTGATCAGGTTCTGAAAAAAGCAGATGCTGCTCTTTATGCGGCTAAACGGGCGGGGAAAAATCAGGCAGTTTTTTATTCTGAAAATATGCAAACAGAACAGGTTTAATCGTACCGGCCTGTTTCTCATAAAATATTCTGTTGTTTCAGTCAGTTGAGAGACAGGTTTTTAATCCATATGGATGTTTGGCTGGCTGTTTAAAACGGGGGGCTACAGCGCGACAAGAATGCGCTTGTGTTGTTTTATGTCATCATACAGTGCATCTACCTGGGCCCGGCTTTGCGCAGTGAATTTGGCTGAGACCGCCATGTATTTTTCCTGATCGCTTCGTCTGATGATCAGGTCAGAGCGGGTCAATTCGGGCACATGTTTTTGCAGAAGCTCGAATACAAAAGCATCGAAGTGATCTTCATCTTTCCCGATGATCTTTACGGGATATTCAACGGGGAATTCAAGTTCGCAGTTGTTCAAATCCATGGGTATTGGTTCATCCTTTTTTCTTATTTTAATCCTGGGTTGCGGAAAATGATTGGCGCGTGCAGAAGCAGGGTAACTCTTAATATCCGCCAAAAAAGGTTACCAGCATATGGAAGAGGGCGGGGTTGATTATTTCAAAGCGATGGTCGCTGCTTTGGAAGCTGATCAGAATACCGATGATTGCTGTCAGAAAACAGGTGAAGGCTATGAAGATCAATCCAGTCTGTTGGAGCCATTTTTTATGACCGGAACGGGTGATCCAACTTAAATTGAGGATGGCTGTCAGCAGGATGAGGGCCGGAAGATAGTCGGCCTGGTAGCGCATGGTAGACATGACAAACAGCTGCATGGGAATAAACAACAGAAAGAAGCCGGTTGTTATGATGTTAACTATGGAAGAAACGTCTTTGCTTAACCATGCCGGACAGGTTTCGTAGTGCAGCCATTTCCAGAAGTGGTGTGCCATGCCGGAAACCGGCAGAATCAACGTATACAGGAAGGGGATCGTTAACAGCAGGCCGGTGGTTGGTTCGGTGTAATAGTAGGCAGGCGGCAGGGATATCCGGTTTGGCCAGATGCTTTCTTTCAGAAAGGGGGTAAAAAGAAACGGGAAAGATTGAGGGTCAATGGTTAAAGGGTGGAAAAGATTTAAATACAGGTTTGGAATTCCATATAAAAAACTGTAAGTCAGCGCCGGGTTATCAGGCAGCGCATCACCGGTCAGCTGATAGCTGATTCCGGTTTCCAGAATATTGCCAAATCTGGCGTAATTAAACCAAAAGACAGCCAGCAGAACAGACAGAATCGGTAAAAGCAAAGAGGCAATTTCTTTACTCTTTTTTTGCAGCGAAGAGGCGCGTTTAAGAATCATGAAGGTGATCATACCTGCAAGGCCGAAAACGGCTATGCTGTTGCTGAAACGGGAAGCCATCGAACAACCCAGAGAGATTCCGGTTAAAGCAAGCCAGTGACAGGTTTTTTTCTGAGAAGAAAGTGAATGAACAAACCCGAAAAGAGCGAGCATGAATAATGCCTGGCCGGCTGCAATGGTGGCTTCATAAATACTGGGGCGGTTAATCAACCAGAAAACGGGAGTGGAAAAGCCCAGACAAAAAATTGCAGCAGGAATTATCCACCAGGGTGTATTCTTAAAATAGAAGGTTTTGATGTGAAATAAAACACCTGCAAATGCAGCTATCAGCAAACTATAAAAAATGAAGCATATGATTTGATCTTCCACCACCCCGGTAAAAAAAAGTTTTATTCCGGCGGTGATCAGGGATGGAAAAGGCCCCCAATAATAGTAGTACTTTCCCTGGTAATAGGAGGCATCCCAAAGATAATCAATCTCTTCGCGGGCCCGCCAGTCATAGGGGTCTGAAAGCGCGGATAATGCTTCAGGAGGGAGGATGGACAGGCTCAGTTTTCCCTGCAGAAAACCCTGTGCCTGATAATCCATATAGTGCGAATAGGGCGTAATGTGATTGAATTTTCCGCCGGTCATAAACCACCAGGCAATTGCCAGTGTGATGATTACGCTGAAGAGTATGGCGGTTCCTGTTTTTTTGTTGGAATATTCCTGAAAGCAGAGCTCGGTTTCAGGGGTGTCGGAATTGCCGGAAGATTTATCTGGAAAGATGGCTGCGTTGGCCCTGCCGGAAAGAATTTTCTGGCTTTTGTAAGTAAGCCAGCCTGTCAGAGCCAGAAGAAATATGCCGGCAATGCACAGTACGATTCTTTGTTCACCCATTTGGGGGTTGTTATCAAGCCCAATCTGAAAGGCAAAAACAGAAATAAAAACCAATGTCAGGCTGATGATAAAAGCAAAGCCAAAGAGGAGGTTTTTTATAATATAACGCATGGCAGATAAAAAGAATTGTTCTGCGATCTTAAGATGGGCCCGGTAGGATTCGAACCTACGACCAAGCGGTTATGAGCCGCGCGCTCTGCCACTGAGCTACGGGCCCCAGCATAAAAGTTCCTCTTTCGCAGAGTAAAGCGATTATAACATTCAAATGGAACTTTTATGAAATTTATCTTAAAATAATTG
>CAZEEL010000107.1:0-6469 GCA_964511135.1 uncultured Leptolinea sp.
CATTCTGTTCTTCAGCAGTTCACCGGCAGGCAAACAAAAGCAGGGCAGCTGATTATGACGGAAAGATTTTTGATTGTTTATCAGCTTCTTAATATCAGTATAGTTTAAAGAATAGTATTAGTAGTAGTCACGGATTTTCAGAGGATAAAATAAAAACTATACCGAAAAACCGTATATCTGCGACGATGCAGCGCATTTCCCCGTATATCTGGGGAAGAAAAGAAAAGCGCTTATCCACAGTGATCGGGGGATAAAACAGGGATGGAAAAGAAAAGCCCGGAAAAAGAATCCTGTTTATCCACAAAGTTATCCACAGGGTAAAAACAGGCCGAAAAGGAAGATTTTGACGGGTAAAAAACCAGGAGAAGATACCTGGTCTTGCCGGAAAGTTAAAGTTATCCTTTTTCTTTCCCCTGGTTCTCCATGAAAAAACAACTTTTGTCCGAAGAATCAGAGAGTTATCTGCATAAAACAGACGGGTTATCCACAGAAAATAAACAGGTTATCCACAGAAAGAGAGGGGGTTTTAAGAAAAAGATTCGGTATCCAGGCTGTATTTGCGTTTAAACTGATCGGCAGCAATTTCAATCGAATCGAGAAAACGGTCGAGTTGTTCCAGTCGCTGGTCCAGATGTTCAGCGTTCATCTGAATATCTGAGGTCATATCATTCCATTCCTGCCGGGATTCTGTATCTTCGGGCAGGGCTGAAACAGCATCTGTCCAGGTTTTTAACATGATCCACAGGGCGGCTGCAGGCATTTTTTCCCAATACTCCCCGGCAGCCTGAACGTAATATGAATGGCGGTGGCCTGACAAATGAACCGGGCAGTCGGGTTTGGCATCAACCGCTTTTAAGGCTTTTTCCCAGTTGGTTTTCCATTCCGGCCATTTTGCCTGATTCCAATCTGCCGGAGAAATAATGGAATTACATTGTTCGGTCAGTTCGAGTTTGCTGTTTTTTATTGCCAGACTGGCAAATTGAGGGATTAAACGGCGTTCACTGAGAGGCACTGCAGTAAGGCAGGCAAAGCCATTCGCGGCATCCTGCAGGCTGTTTAACAGCGAAGAAACAACCTCAACGGTATCGCGGTTTGTACTGGCGAGGTTGGCCATCCAACGCTGACGGGCTGCGTCAATGAAAGGCTGAGCCCGTACCAGGGCATTATCCGGTTTAAAAAACTGGGCTGCCACACTGGCTTGCGTATATTGAAACCAATGGCCGTTATCGAAAAGGACTTGCGGGTTCTCGCACAGGAACGATCCGATCCAGGCATTGCTTCGCAGCTGGCGCGGCTGTTCAAAGAGCGTGATTTCGTAATTCCAGATATCCAGGTGTGAATCAGGCGCCAGCGGGAGAATTTCACGTTCTTTTTCCGGCCTGAGGTTATAGATACATACCAGGTCTACGTCGGTAGTGTTTCCTAACAAAAAATCGTTTTCACAGAGCGATCCGGTTAAATAAATACAGACCGGTCTGGGCTTTTCCTGTAATCTGGTTGACAGGTAATTTTTTGTAAAGCGAAGAAGAAAATCTTTTGTCAGACGCATTCTCTGTATTATAAACGAATCATGCCTGTGAAAACGATTGAATCAGATGGAGGGTTTCTGCCCATCTCTCTGTTGCTGGTGCGGCTTTTGCCGCCGCTGTGGGGTGCGGCGGCTGACCGGGAGAATCTATTCTTCCAATTGTTTTACCAGAGAGTTGACCACATCAAAACCGCCCTGCCAGAAATCAGGGATGAAAATGTTCACGCCAATTTCGGACAGAATTTTGACCGGTGCAATCGAGCCGCCGGCAGCCAGAAGCGCCTTGTAGCGCGGAATAAACGATTTGCCTTCCTGTTTATATTGCTGATATAAAGCCAGCACCAATAGCTGCCCAAAAGTATACGCATAGACATAGAAAGGAGTGTTGTAAATATGGGGAATGGAGACCCATTCCCAGCGGAATTCATCGCTTATCTCGAGGGCATCGCCGAACTGGTCTGACAGATTTTTGGAATAGGCAGCCGCCAGAGCATCTACGGATGCGCCTTCCAAAATCATTTGGTGAGCCTGTTTTTCGAATAAAGCAAAGTATGCCTGGCGTTGAATGGTGGCATAGGCCCCGTCAAGCTGTTCGAAGATAATGTCTCTCTTCACGGCTTCATTTTGCTCATTTTTAAGCAGTTTATCAACCAGCAGCATCTCGCCAAACGTTGAGGCGGTTTCGGCCAGCGGGAGGCAGGCTGACTGATTGAGAACCGAGTGTTTATCAGCCAGAAGCGAATGTACGGCATGCCCCAGCTCGTGGGCCAGGGTTGAGACGTCGTCACTGCGCTCGAGATACGAAGTCAGAACCCACGGGGTAAGGCCGGGGTTCACGGTCGCGCAGAAGGCCCCGCCCATTTTCCCTTTGCGCACTTCGCTGTCGAGATGGTTTTCGTCCAATACTTTTTTCGCGAGGCGGGCGATTTCAGGGTCAAATTCTTTATAAGCGCTTAAAACCAGATCCACGCCTTTTTTGAACGAATACTTCTTTTTTGATTGACTGACCGGGGCATAAATGTCATAGCGGCGCAGCCTGTCCATCTTCAGCAGACGGGCTTTCAGTTTAAAAAAGCGCTGGAAGATCCCCGTGTTCTTCTGACACACCTCCAGCAGGGTATTTACGGCTTCATCAGGAATATCGTTAACCAGATTACGGGCTGCCATTGGCGAAGAAAACCGGCGCATTTGAACATTTTCGTTGCGCCAGTCGCGGACAATGGTTTGGTAAATCTGCCCCAAAATGGGGGCTTCGCTGCCGTATACCCGGTACAATTCCTGATAAGCGGCTGCCCGCAGGTTGGGGTCATTATCGCGCGCGTAATACATAAGCTCGGCACGGTTAAGCTCCAGCCGTTTACGGCCGGCTTTGAGGTGAAAAACATAGCGGTTGGTGATGGAATCATAGAGCATGTTCAGAGCCGTCACTCCGGTTACGTTCTTGGTATTGATGATCTTTTCTTCGGGTTCGCTCAGGGTGTGTTTTTTGAAAGACCGCATGGCTTCAAAATAATATTGCAGGTCGCCTGCGGTTTGCAGCAGGCGCCGGGCGTGGGCGTCATCCAGCGCTTTCCACCATAATTCAAAGAACAGCAATTTGTTTTGCAGCTCAGAAACAAACTGCGCTGTTTTGGCAACCAGCCCCTGGGCGGTCTGATCCTGCGTGTTTTGGGCAAAAGAGAGTTCGGCGAAACCGTTCAGGCGGCTTGCCAGCGCGACAATTTCTTCCATTTGCACCGTGATCTGTTGAAAATCGGCGGCAGAAATCTCAGGGGTAAGCAGCGGGCGGTTTTTCTCGAATTCAGCGGTTTTTTCTTCCAATTGCTGAAAAGCTTTCTCCAGATTCGGAGAATCTATAGACGGGAATAATTCTTTCAGATCCCAGGCAGTTTGCTGATAATGAGTCATCCATCCACCTCCTGATAAAATAAAATCGGATAACAGACAAAGTCATTCTACCATAGCAGCAAACAGCATAAAATATGAATGAGTAATTCTGCAGACCTTTACATTCTCATAGTAAAATCATATATACATCCCTAAGGAGTTGAGGTATGAAAGAACTGAAAGAACGAGTAATGGCAGAAGGGCTTTCCCTGGGCGGGGGAATTCTGAAAGTGGACAGTTTTATTAATCATCAGGTAGACCCCCGGCTTATGGAAGCCTGCGGGAAAGAACTGGCAGAAAAACTTATAAATACCCGTCCTACCCGGGTGCTGACGGCAGAAATCTCCGGCATTGCGCCGGCGCTGATGACAGCCAAATATTTAAATATTCCGGTTGTGTTTGCCCGCAAAACAAAACCGGTGACCATGCCCGATCAGGTCTATCTTACATTGGCCCCCTCTCACACGAAAGGCCGCATGGTAGAGCTGATCGTGTCTCCTGAATATCTTTCCAAAGGAGAGCGGGTTCTGATTGTGGATGACTTCCTGTCTACCGGAACGACTATTTTGGGTTTGATTCGCCTGGCGCAGGCTGCCGGCGCTGAAGTTGTTGGGGTTGGAACATTGCTGGAGAAAGATTTTGAAGGCGGGCGGAAAGCCCTTGAATTCCTGAATATTCCGATCGAATCACTCGTCTGCATCCTTTCAATGGACGACGATACAATTATCCTGAAAGACTAGCCCTATGTCTGAATTTTCTGCCCTTCCCGATTCTGTTGCCATATTAGACTTTGGTTCACAATACAGTCAATTAATCACCCGTCGGGTGCGCGATATGCAGGTCTATTGTGAAATGTTCCCCTGGAATGTCGACCCGGCTCAGGTGCTGCGCATACAGCCAAAAGCCTATATCCTTTCGGGCGGGCCTTCTTCGGTTTATGAAGAGCACGCCCCCTCTTTACCGGCCTATGTTCTTGAAAGCGGCCTTCCGGTGCTGGGCATCTGCTATGGCATGCAGCTATTAAACCAGACCCTGGGCGGCACAGTTTCTGATTCTGAACCGCGTGAATATGGCCTGGCACAGGTGCGGGTATTGAAAGAGAATCTCCTTTTAAAAGAAGAAATACAGCAGGTTTGGATGTCGCATGGCGATCGTGTCGAAAAAACAGCCTCCGGGTTTGCTGTTTTGGCTGAAAGTGACGGCTGCCCGATTGCCGCCATTGCAGATGAACACAGGCGCTATTATGGCCTGCAGTTTCACCCCGAAGTTCATCATACTCAGAATGGCACAGACATTCTCAGGCGCTTTCTGTTTGATATCAGCGGAATTCAGCCGGAGTGGACCACGCATCACATGATCGAACATGCGGTCGAAAAAATACGGGCGCAGGTGGGTTCGCAGCGGGTGCTGTCGGCGGTCAGTGGCGGGGTTGATTCCAGTGTGGCGACTTCGATGGTTTTAAAAGCCGTTGGAGATCAACTGGATGCGGTGTTTGTAGATACCGGCTTAATGCGCCAGGGCGAGCGTGAACAGGTGGAACTGGCTTTTAAACAGGCCATGGGCCGCCGGCTGCATGTAGTAGACGCCAGCCAGACCTTTTTCAGCAAACTGGCCGGGGTAACCGACCCCGAACAAAAACGAAAAATTATCGGAGAGACTTTCATCCGGGTGTTTGAGGCTCAGGCACGGGAAATTGGCGATGTTCCGTTTCTGGTGCAGGGAACCATTTATCCCGATGTGGTTGAATCCAGCGCCCCCGAGCGGGCGCAGGCGCGCCTGATTAAGAGCCATCACAATGTAGGCGGGCTGCCCAAAGATATGCAGTTTCGGCTGGTTGAACCGCTGCGCTATTTCTTTAAAGACGAAGTGCGCCAGACAGGCGAGGCATTGGGCCTGCCGCATGATCTGGTTTGGCGGCAGCCCTTCCCGGGGCCGGGGTTGGCGGTGCGCTGCCTGGGCGAAGTGACCCCCGAGCGGATCGCGACCCTGCGCCATGCAGACGCCATTTTTACCGGCGAACTGAAGACAGCCGGCCTGCTTTATCAGAAATATGCCCCCGGCGGGGTCTCGCAGGCGTTTGCCGTGCTGCTGCCGGTGCGTTCGGTAGGCGTCATGGGCGATCAGCGAACCTATCAGGAGGCCATCTGTCTGCGTTCGGTTTCAACGGTTGATTTTATGACGGCTGACTGGTCGCGCCTTAGCCCTGAACTGCTGGCGCATGTTGCCAGCCGCATTGTCAATGAAGTGAAGGGTGTGAACCGTGTGGTGTATGATATTACCAGCAAACCCCCGGCCACCGTTGAGTGGGAATAGCCCCGGGCGGCCTGGAATTCAATAAAATCATATAAAAAGGCCATCCGGTTTTTGGACTGAATGGTCTTTTTTTGTGGATTTTTACTTGAAGATATTAATAAAAAGAATGTGTTTCACATGGACTGCTGTTTTAAAAGAACTGGAAATGCTAAGTTAATTCCGGTACCGGCACTGGAATGGGTAAAAAAATCTAAAAACCATATGAATTCAACAGAATAGAACGGAATTGAACTGTCGAAAAAGGCTCGTTTTAAACAGTTTCGAATGAGTTAAACATGCGGGGAAGAAGGCTGGGAATAGTCGCCTGGCAGAGAAGTACAGGCTGGATATGGAAAAGTCTGGACACCTGTCATCGTACAGATTTGGTTGGCTTATTCGAGACTTCTGATGGTTCCCCCCGGCCTGGCGAGCCTGTTTTTTGCATGCTGAACCCAGGCCGATCCTTCTGATATGCTGCCGGGGCAGAGCCGGCGTTTCATCCGTGCGGCTGTCCGGTTTGACTTCGGTTTAACCATCATGGCAGATCGTCAGGCTTTACAAACCTCATTGTTTCTTCGTTTCATCTTTATATCTCATTGATCAAATCATAACCGCCCCGGTTGTTCCTGGAGGGCGCTGCACAGAAACCGGCGAAAGACGGCCCGGGTCTGTTCATGATTCAGCGCATCCAGCCTGTTGACCGCCTGTGCAGCCCGTCGATGTTTGCGATGGGGCATTAAAACCCTTCTTCAGAACCTTAAA
>CAZEEL010000108.1:0-6306 GCA_964511135.1 uncultured Leptolinea sp.
GCAGGAAGATTTTGAAATGCACCCGCATGATGGGGAAAAGCGCTTTTGGTTCGCACAGATCACAGAATAACCGATGACATCATTCACACATGGGATAACCTGAAAAACGGCATTTCCAATGATAAGACCATCTACATTATTTCTGATCCTGCCAAAGAAAAAGAAAGCATTTTACTCGCTGACCAATACGTAGACTGCCGCATTGATGGATATCATATCCTGCTGTCACCGAAGAACGCAATGCTGTCCTCAGGCATTGACATCGTCCAGGAATGCACCTGTCCCAAAAAACAAACCGATTGATCCGTAAAGAAAAGAACCGGCTCTGCCAGACCCTGAAGCTGCAAAGCGGTTGACAAAAGAAAGAGACAAACCAAAGCAGAATAAGCAAATTCACAGGGTGGCCGTCCGGCCTCCTTCGGGAGAAATCATCGACACGATGAAAGAGCTCAAAGAGTATAATTCAGAAGGATCAACAATAAATCTGATCCTTCCAAGGAGGCTTTATGCGTCAGTCGATGCTTACCTGCGATCAATCCCAATTATTACGAGACGAAAAAGAAGCTTTTACCAAAATACTGATCCTTCTTTCAGAACTGGGGATTCCGGCTGAAAGCATGGATTTGCTGCAAAAGGCCATTTTGCAATTGGATGAACTATTCCTGGTTGTAGTGGTAGGAGAATTCAATGCGGGCAAGAGCGCTTTGGTCAATGCAATGCTGAGAGAGAAAATACTTTCTGAAGGCGTCACCCCAACAACCGCCCAGGTAACCCTGGTAAAATGGGGAGAACAGGTATCAGAACGATCAGTTGACGAAGGATTTTGCGTTTATAGTTACCCATTGCCTCTTTTGAAAGAACTGAACATTGTCGATTCGCCCGGAACAAATTCCATCAATCGCATCCACGAAAGGCTGACCGAAGAATTTGTCCCCCGCAGTGACCTGATATTATTTGTAACTTCTGCCGACCGGCCATTGACAGAAAGCGAACGGTTATTTCTGGAACGAATCCTTCATTGGGGAAAAAAAGTGGTTTTTGTGGTCAATAAAGCAGATATTTTTGAGAATGAAGAAGCCCGTGAAGAAGTAAAGCGATTTGTTGAAGAAAATGCAGCCATCACGCTGGGAACAACCCCCGAAGTATTTATTGTATCCGCCAGAATGGCACAACGGGCAGCGCATGAAACGGACCCTGAAAGAAAGATCCTGTTACGATCTGACAGTAACCTGGACACATTGGAAACCTATATTGCGGATACGCTGGATGATACTGCCCGCCTGAAACTGAAACTGAACAATCCTCTGGGAGTTGCAGAGAATCTTTTTAATCAAAAACTGGCTGAAGTACAGTCACAACAGGAAGGCATTGTTCAGGACATCGAAACCATTCAGGTTATCAGGAACAGCATTGAAAATTATCAGAAAGAATTACAGGCAGAACTGGCGCCCCGTCTGGCAGAAGTCAACAACCTTCTTCATCAGTATGAGCAACGGGGGTTGGATTTCTTTGACAATACCCTGCGATTAACCAATATTCGCCAGTTATTAAGCACCAGGAAGGTACAGGAAGAATTTTCAAAAGAAGTTTTACATGACATTCCCCAACAAATTGACCATCAGGTACAACTGTTGATTGACTGGCTGGTAACCAAAGATTTAAACGTATGGCAGCAAATCATGAATGCCCTTCAACAACGTCAGGCGTTAAATGTAGCTCATGCAGCAGGAGCGGGCGTTAATCTTCAGGTACAAAGCCGGCGTGAATTGTTGGATAACATCGGGAAACACATAAAAACCATTGTTGAAACCTATGACCGCCAGACTGAATCCGAAGAACTGGCCAATACGGTTGAACAGGCCATTGCTCAAACTGCGCTGCTTGAGGTTGGCGCAGTAGGTATGGGCGTATTGGTTGCTACCGCGCTCACCTCTTCAGCCCTGGATATTACCGGAACAGTAGCAGCCGGAACCCTGGCAGTGGCAGGCCTGTTTATCATCCCCTATAAAAAGAAACAAGCCAAAGACAGCTTCCGTGAAAAAATGGCAGCCCTGAAAGAAAATCTTCTCTCTTCTCTGGAAAAAACTTTCAGACATGAGTCAGAAGACGCCATTCAGCGTCTGATGGATAATATTTCCCCGTACATCACCTATGTAGAAGGGGAAACCGCACGTATTCAGAAGGATAAAACGGTTCTGAATGAAATGAAAACTACAGTAGCGTCTTTCAGAAAGCGTATCGATACAACGATCTGAGAGACGCAATCATGATTTAAATATCCGCTTTAACGACAAAACAGACTCTTTCCAAAAAGCAGTGTTTCAGTGGATATTAAATTTGTTTGCTGTGACATATTTAACAATGTTGTACATGCTTGTTTGCGTAAAAAAATGTCTTCGTTAATTTTTGCAGCAATCGTTTCTATACTTTCTTTATCCTGACGAACAAAAGCAGCCTGCAGGAAAGGCATCCATTCAATCCGATCATTGGGGTGAAGCGATTGTTCAAGAGCGCTGTTTTCAAGATCAGAAATTGTTTTCCAGTCTTCTTTTTGCAAAGCCATTTCTGCCTGCTGATAATAATAACACCAGGAATCAGAATTAATCTCTTTACCAAAGATTATGGGATCCAGACTGGCATGTTTCCCTTCCACAGAAATCAGATTAATATCGGAATAATTTCCAGCCAGTAAGATCGAATCACTGTCAAACATAGAATAACGGGGCCAGCGAGAATCTATAACATGAACACAGGCATTTTCAGACGGCTGACTAAGTACAAGGATGTTTCCATAGTCAACGGTTAATTTATGGGAACGATAGGATGTATGTTTTTCAGAACCAGCGATGATTAATTTTGTGGTTTCAGGATTTTGCGGGACTGCCGATAAAAGATAATGTACTGTTTCATTATCGCTGCCGATAAAGCTGTCGTCTGGCATATAAATTAAGTTGGCAGGCCCCCAAACGCTTTCCATATCTTCTCCATAATAAACACCCGGATAATTTACGACCAGTGTCGTCCCAGGTTTTAAGTCCGGGATGCGCCAGCTTACCTGCTGCCAGAACTTCTGAATCTTACCTTCTTCTTCCAAAGCTCGTCATAATGGCAACAACATTACGTATCAATTTTTTCTGAAAGGAGAAAAGGAATGTTGTCAAAAGAAGAGCCGCTGCCAATGAAGATGGCAATGCATAGTGCGAAAAACGATCCAGGTCAACACTGCGATTTGCAAGAACAATTGGTAAAATACCAGCGAATAACCCTGTAATACCAAGAATCCATGCTTCTCCAGATTTCCATATCCCATTATTGGAATGATTGTCCGATTTTTCACATTTGTTTTCTGCAGCAAACTCTTTAAAGGGGATAAAACGTATTAAAAAGAGAAAGACCATAGAAGTCAGAAACCCCAGGCACAGGCTTTCTACAGTCTTTAATAAGCTATAAGGAGGAAATGTTTGAAAAAAAGAAACAAACCAGGTCAGAATTCCAACATACAAACAGCTTTTAATAAAACTGACAACTACCCAACCGCCTCGTAAAAGGGGAGAATTTATAATACTGCTCAATTGCCCAGGAAGGTCGGTTTCAGGTCTTTGGTTTTGGAAAACAAACAGGTTCCAGTAAAGATAACCAAGAGGAATAACCATTAACAGAGCAAAATATTTTAAAAATTGCAGAAAAAGCAACTGTTTTTTCGTATCCGGGTATTTATGCCTTAACACAATCCAAACACACATCCAGCGAAAAACCTCTGCTCCGCCGGCATAATCAACCAACGCAATATACAGCCATCCTGTAAGGATACTTCCAGCCAGCGCCAACGCTTTTAGTCCTGTGTTATTAAAACGAACTGCAAGTACAGTGAAATAGATGGATATTACTTGCAGACACAAACTGATAATCATTGGCTGATATTCAATGCCTGAAACCCACCATGTATATCCAGGAAAAACACAGAAAAAAATTGCTGCGATAAAAGCAAAAAGTTTTTTCTCCGGCCAGAGTGCATTGATGAGACAATAAGCTGCCAGCGAAGCAAAATAGCGCCAAAAAAAGAAGGACAAATAGTAAGGAAGAGGGCGATATCCAAAAAGAGAGAAAATCCATTCGAAAAGAAAACCGCGAGCAGGGCGGTCGATAGCAAACATGGAATGGAAAATTTTTGGGCCGGCAGAGATCCCATCTAAAATGTAATACCAATCATCACGGTAATAGGTTAATTGATGAATACGGGGAAGATAAACCAGACTGGTAATGATCAGTAATCCCAAAGCGCCCAACCAAAAAGCATAAGCCCCGGTTTGTAACCTGATTCTTGAAAGTCCTTTATGATTCATTTTATACTTCCTTTATCTGACAAAACGATATTGTGCAGGACAATTGTATTTTAATGGAAACTGAATTCAGCCTGTCCCTGGAAAATTATATCAAAAGGCAGGATATGTTTATGCAGTACCTCGCGCATTCATAATTACACTCACACTCTTCATACTGCTTCACTTACGCTGGATGAAGAATCTTGCAGATACAGACTGGACGTCTGTTTTCAGAAAGACGGAAGACCTGGCCCCAAAAAACAGACGCACAATGACCCATAATTTGTGTATATATGGTTATCCTGAACTCGCGTTAATTTAATAAAAAAGGGCGCAAAAATCATAAGAATTCTCGAAAGCCAACGAGGATTCCGACAACACACAGAGATCCATTCAACCGGGTATGCCGGACAGCGGCTCTTCAACCAGCGTAATATGGGGATCGATCCTGGCAGCCTTGCTGATCATTGCATAGGCTGAACAATATCGGGTAATCGAAAGCTCCACCGCCTGTTCCGCCGCTTTACGATCCAAATTTTTACCGGTGAAAATATATTCCACCATAATGTTGGTAAACACCCTGGGATGCTCCATGGCTCGTTCTGCCCGGGCAATAATTTCGAAGAAAGTGACAGCCTGTTTTTTCTTCTGCATAATGCTGATAATATCCATCCCTGAACAGCCGCATAGCGACATGAGGAGCAATTCCATTGGGCTGGCTCCATATCCATGGCCGCCATGATCTGTGTTTACATCAATGGGAATTTCAGTCCCCATACTGCCCACTCCCCCAAAAGTCATTCCATTTTTCCAGTGTAGTTTTACTTCCATATCCATCATCCTTTTTCATAAGAGGGTTCTTTTTAAATATTGAAAGCGCTGCCTGTTTTGACAGAGAAACCTGACCCCCATGCAGTTTCATCTGAATTTGCTTTCTCTGCCATTGGTTGATCAAAAAAAGCCCAACGACCTCTTCTTTGAAAAAAGAGACAGAAAAAGGGTAAAAGAAGCAACCGACAGAATCTGCCCGTCGGGTAAAAACAGATTAATAAGCCGAAGGAATCGAATCCTGCGCTGATGAAGAATTATCATTCGCCTGCTTCATGATTTCAGCGTGCTGTAATTCCAGTTCGGCCGTAAAAGTCGCCAACTCTTCCGTTTTACGCTTCATGTCAGCTTCTGTTGCCAGAACTTTTTGTTCGGCAGCCATCATTCTTCTTTCGGCATCGTCAATACGTTTTTGGAATTGGACCTTTTCAGTTTCTGCTGCTGTCAGTTTTTTCTTATGATTAGACAACTGAACTTTGCCGCGAATTCCTCCCGGAATGGTAACCAGCCAGCCCAGCAAAACCCCCATTGCCAGCGTGGCAAGAATAATCAAAGCCAAAGAGGCATTAATATCCCAGGCAAGAAAAGTAACGGTGACCGAAATGAGATTTTGCAATGCGAAAATGACTGCAAAAATGGCAATCACCAATGCGAGAATTAAAAAGACTACCATAAATTTTTCTCCTTTCCTGTTTCTTCTTACTGATTCTTAATTGTAATAGGTTTAAATTGAATTACAAGGGCAGTTACATGAGAGTGCATGCCTTTCTCAGGAAAAAAGGGTTCAGGCGATCAGCAAATTAAAAGCCCCCTGAATATGGCCGGCAAACCACCTGCGCTCGCACTGTCCATGAAGGCCGCAGACATTTGCTTGACCTGCCCGTGCGCAACGATTTTCCTGCGGAAAAATCCGGTGGGGTATTATATCCGGCGGGGGATAAACAGAATGCGCCCGTGTTATCAGGGTGGAAACAGAAGCGAACCTTAGCCCGGTATGCTTTTTGTCTGATGGCATGATTGTTTTTTTATGAGACGCCATCCGGGTGAAATGGTTTTTCCTTCGGAAAAATCGGCGGGATGTGGGCATCCCGCCCTACAGGTTGAACGGTGTTCGGGCCGAGGCCGAAGTACCGGACGGGTGATTGTTTTATGAGAC
>CAZEEL010000109.1:0-6294 GCA_964511135.1 uncultured Leptolinea sp.
GTGTTGGTTACCGGTTCAACGGACAAATCTGCTGCAGCCACTTTAACCATTTCAGATATTCTTCTGCATTAATCGGCCGAGATTGGCGGGTGCGATGAATCTGTGAGGTTTTTTTCTTCAAAGCAGAATTTTGACAGTTTTACAGGTTGTTCACGGTTTGTCAGACAAAAAGAGAGATATTCATCATAGGGTATTCAGTGACGATGCTCGTGGTCTTTTGAGCCTGGTTTTGGTATGATGGTTACGGAGTATCTGATCTTTCCGGATCAAATATCATCTCCTCCTTTGGCGATCGCCTCCACCGGGTTCCCTCCTTTCTGCCGGTGGAGGCTTGATTTAATCCATGAATGTGTGCTCATGATGAAGCAGGTTTGGATTAGAAATGTATTAATTCCGGTGTCAAATCCTTGTCAGCCTGGTGGGGTGCGAATACAATTTAACCATGGAATATAGAGACTATTATAAAGATCTGGGGGTTGAGCGAAATGCTACTCCCGAGCAAATTAAAGCCGCCTATCGCAAGCTGGCGATGAAATACCATCCCGACCGTAATCCGGGTGATAAGAAGGCTGAAGATAAATTTAAAGATATCAACGAAGCCAATGATGTTTTAAGTGATGCAAACAAGCGTGCCCGCTATGATCAACTGGGAGAGTCTTATCACCGATACCAGCAGGGCGGCGGGCAGCCTGGCGGGTTTAATTGGAACGATTGGGTACAGCATCCTCAGGGCGCCGGCACAAGGGTGGAATATGGCAATATCAATGATCTGAATGATAT
Source organism: uncultured Leptolinea sp. (assembly GCA_964511135.1). Taxonomy (GTDB): domain Bacteria; phylum Chloroflexota; class Anaerolineae; order Anaerolineales; family Anaerolineaceae; genus UBA4782. The sequence continues at coordinate 781 of CAZEEL010000109.1, forward strand.
GTTTGGCGGAGATTTCTCTGATTTCTTCCAAACGATATTTGGCGGGATGGGAGGGGGCGTGTCTTCCGGAACCCGCCGCTCGGCAACCCGGCGTACCGGTTCCCGCTATCAGCCGGTCAGAACCCCTCAGGTGTATGAACAGCCGGTTCCTGTTACGTTACAGGAAGCCTACTATGGCACGCAGCGCATGTTACAACTGGGTGATAAAAAAATGGAAGTGAAAATTCCGGCCGGGGTGAAGACCGGTTCCAAAGTGCGCATGGCAGGCGCCGGGCCGCAGGGCTCTGACGGGCAGTCTTCTGACATTTACCTGGTGATTGAGGTTCAATCGGATCATCGCTTTGAACAAAAGGGAGAAGATCTTTATACCGATGCGGAAGTGGATCTCTATACGGCTGTTTTAGGCGGTGAAACGAATGTGGCTACCCTGTCTGGAAATGTTATTTTGAAAATACCGGCTGGAATTCAGCCAGGTCAAAGTATTCGACTGGCCGGAAAAGGGATGCCCAAACTGCAATCGAAAGGTGTTTATGGGAATTTATACGTGCGCATTAAAGTACAAATACCCAAAAAACTCAGCGAATCTCAGCGCAAGCTGTTTGAACAATTGAAAACCATGTCTTAGTCCCGAAAAGGGAGGTCTTATGAAAAAAAGTCGAATATTATTTATTTTGGGCATTATTTTAGCCACAACTCTTGCCTGTTCCAGTTTGGATGCAGGAAGTTTGATGGCTACGGTAGAAGCGTTGATTACTCCAACGGTTGTTTATGAAGAAACAGCCATACCTGCTGAGCCAACAAAATCCGGGCAGCCTACCCCGGAAAGAAATTTTGTTTTGCCTACAGTTGAGCCTGTTGAAGATGCGGCGAACACTGAAACATTAAGCGCTTTTGATACCGCGTTAAGTGAACTATATGCCAGAGTAAACCCGGGAGTGGTTTACATTCAAACGACTTCTCATCAGGGAAATGGGCTGGGATCAGGTTTTGTTTTGGATATGGAAGGTCATATTGTGACCAACTATCATGTGGTAGAGGGCGCAGATTTGGTCGAAGTGGATTTTCCATCCGGTTTAAAAACATATGGTGAGGTCATTGCAACCGATGGAGATACAGACCTTGCGGTGATCAAAGTGAATGTTGATTCAAAGGAATTAAAGCCAATTCCTCTTGGAGACTCAGACGCTTTGAAAGTAGGTCAGGTGGTAGTGGCCATTGGTAATCCATTTGGTCTGAGCGGGTCCATGACCATGGGAATTGTTTCTGCAAAAGGCAGGATGTTAAATTCTCTGCGTACGGTGGATGAAGGCAGCGGAACGTATTATTCAGCGGGCGATATTATTCAGACAGATGCCTTAATCAACCCGGGCAATTCCGGCGGGCCATTGATCAACCTGCGTGGCGAAATCATTGGGATTAACCGGGCAATTGAAACATCCGGTTATTCCATCAGTGGGTCAGCGGTTAATTCCGGGATTGGGTATTCCATCTCTATCAATGTGGTTAAAAAGATTTTGCCGGATTTAATTAATTATGGCCGTTATCGTTACCCCTATCTGGGCATACGTGCGATTGAAGAACTGTCTCTGCCGATGATGAAAGCCATGAATATTCAGTATCAGGGCGGCGCTTATGTGGTTGAGACGGTGAAGGGCGGCCCAGCCGACAAAGCCGGAATGAAGGGAGATCGGGTTTACCGATCAACCACCGGCCAGAGCGACACGCTGAAGGGCGGCGGCGATCTGATTATTGCTGCAGATGGCGCCCCGATTAAAAATTATTCAGAACTGATCAGCTACATGATTAAGTATAAATCTGTGGGTGAGACGATTGAATTAACGGTTTTGCGGGATGGAAAAGAGGTTGTTTTGCCGGTAGTCCTGGGCGAACGCCCATAAGAATTTTTTTGCGGATTTCTGAGAGGGTGGCGGATGCTTCTTTCTTCTTCCACCCTCTTTTTTGTTTTCAGGCTGTTTAACATCAGGTACAATCAGGTATGTTTGAAGCTGTGTTTAATTCCTGAGTTATACTTCAACCAAAGGTTAAGATTATTTAATAATGAAAAAAAGTGTTTTGCGTGTTATCCCCCTCGGCGGTTTTGGCGAGGTGGGGAAAAATATGATGGTTTATGAATATAAGAATGATATTCTGATCGTTGATGCCGGTTTAATGTTCCCTGAAAATGACATGCTGGGTATTGACTATATTATTCCTGACTTTCAATATCTGCTGGATAAAAAACAAAAAATTCGGGGGATTGTGATTACACACGGGCATGAAGACCATATCGGAGCGATCAAACATGTTCTTGATGAGTTCGACGTGCCTGTTTATGCTACTCCCCTGACCTGCGGGCTGCTGGATGTGAAACTGGCCCGGAATGGCGCGGCCGGAAAAATAAGAATCAATCAGATCAATGCCGGAGATAAAATCCATCTGGGTGTTTTTGGGGTGGAGTTCTTTCATGTCTGCCATTCTATTCCGGATGGGGTCGGCCTGGGCATCACGACGCCGGAGGGCTTAATTGTTCATACCGGAGATTTTAAACTGGATCAGACCCCGGTTGACAATCGTCCAACAGATTATGCCAAACTGGCTGAATTCTCTGAAAGGGGCGTCCTGCTGCTGTTGTCAGATTCTACCAATGCTGAACGCCCGGGGTGGACCTCGTCAGAACGGGTGGTGGAGCATGCCTTTGAGCAGGTTTTTCAGAAAGCAGAAGGGCGAATTATCATTGCCAGTTTTGCTTCTTTAATTTCAAGAATGCAGCAGGTGGTTAATACAGCGCAAAAGTTCCAGCGGAAGATTGCTTTTGCCGGAACCAGCATGGTAGATAATGTACGCATTGCCCGCAATCTGGGGTATCTGGATGTTCCTGAAGATATGTATGTTCCCCTGGATCAGGCTTTAAATATGCCCGACAGGCAGATTGTGATCATGTGCACCGGCTCGCAGGGAGAGCCGGCTTCGATTTTGGGGCGTTTGGCTTCCGGAAAATCAAATCTCTTTGATATCCGGCTTGGGGATACGGTGGTGCATTCTTCTCATCCTATTCCAGGAAATGAAGAAAAGGTCTTCAGCACGATCAATCGGCTTCTTCAGCGGGGGGCAGACGTCATTTATGACGCGATTGCCCCGGTGCATGTATCCGGGCACGCCAGCCAGGAGGAGCAAAAAATGATGCTTAATCTGGTCAGGCCGAAATATTTTATTCCATGTCATGGTGAGCTGAGGCAAATGAAGCAGCATGCATATCTTGGGTTGCAGGTGGGTATTCCTGCCGAGAATATTTTGGTGATTGAAAACGGTCAGATGGTAGAATTTAAAGATGGTCAAATGAAATTGGGAGAGCGGGTTCCGGGGGGCTATGTGTATGTTGACGGAAGTCATGTCAGCGGGATGAGCCCGAACCTGATGCGTGAGCGCGAATCTCTTTCTCAGGATGGAATATTAATCATTCATGTATTACAGAATAAAGCCACGGGGAGAATGATTGGCAGCCCTGAGATTATCAATCGTGGTTTTATGACCCCGACTGACTTTTTGCCCTATCAGAACGGTCTGAGCAACAAGATTGTCGATGTGATGAGCCGGTCTGAATTGCGCAATCCGCAGGATGAAATTGAAAAATCTGCCCGTGACTATCTGTTTAATATGGTGCGGCGAAAACCGATGATTATTGCTAAAGTGATGCAGGCCTAAGAGGAAGATGTGAGAGCCTTAATTCAGCGTGTACAGAAAAGCAGTGTCAGTATCCAGGGCGATGAATATGCCGGTATTGGGCGAGGATTAACGATTTTGTTGGGGGTTGGCCCGGAAGATACTGTTGAAAATGCCCGCCAGCTGGCTTACAAAATTGCCCGTTTGCGCATTTTTCGGGATGAAAATGACCGGATGAATTTATCGCTGTTGGATATTCAGGGAGAGGCCCTGGTTATTTCGCAATTTACCTTATTTGCAGATACCCGAAAAGGGCTTCGCCCCTCTTTTATCGGTGCGGCTCCGCCAGACCATGCCAGCCCGCTGTGTGATCAGTTTGTTGCCTTGTTAAAAGCGGAAGGCGTTCCTACAAAAAACGGGGTGTTTGGGGCCGATATGCTGGTTGAGATTCTGAATGACGGGCCGGTGACGATCTGGATGGAACATTAAACCAAACCCGGTTGGTTCATCGGGCTGGTTTCTATCCAGCATGGCGTATGCTGCATGGCTTCTGAAAGCTTAAAAGGCATTCTCCAGTTGGCTGAGCTCTTCATAGAGTTGATCGTTTACCGGTGTCGGAATGTTGTGTTTTTTACCCAATCTGCGCAATGTTCCGCTGAACAGTTCTTTTTCTGTTTTTCTTCCTGCCAGGATATCCTGTGACATGGAAGGCATTCCATCGGGGTTGAGATGATCCATTACCTGAATCCATGTCTTTAAGTCGTCGTCTGTCAGATTGACACCTTCGGCTCTGGCGATGGGGCGTACTTCTTCCATGGCGGCAATAATTCTCTGTCTGATTTCGGGCACTTCTCTCATTCTGTAAGCGCCTTTGCAGGCAGCCAAAACCTGATTGACCCCACAGTTCAGCATAAATTTGCTCCACATATGGCGGGGCATATCTTCCGGGGTGTTTGTGCGAATGCCTGCCTGTTCCAAACATTGCCGCACCGCGGCTAAGCGGAGGCTGTTTGAATGATTGGGTTCTCCAATGGAGAAATCGCCGGGAGAAAGGTAGTTTAAAGCATTTCCAGTTTTTGTCGCATCCATTCGCTGTGCAACTGCCAGCAGCATGGGTTCGATCCCCAGTTTTTCTGCAATATACTGTTCGCTGGAAATTCCGTTGAGCAAAGATAAAATAATGGTGTCATGGGATATAAATGAGCGGGCTTCTTCAATGGCTTCCGGCAGATCTATCGCTTTTACGGTGATGACGAGCAGATCACAAAGATCCTGTTTCCTCTGATCGGGGGTTTTGAGACCGGGGTTAAATAAAGCCCCATTGATAAGAAATCCATCCTTTTGATATCGGATGCAGCGTTCACGGTCAACAATGAAAAAAACGTTTTCTTTCCCATAGTGTTGGGTGAGCGGCTGACCGATCAAAAGCCCGATTCCTCCGGCTCCGATGATTCCAATTTTCCGAATTTCTTTTTGCATGATTCACCTGTGCGCTTATGCGTTCAGCACGAATGTTTTTAAATCTGTCAGAATTATGTGCGGCAGTGCGACTGCCGGCGCGGGAGCCGGTTGCCATGATCAGAATAAACGCCTGCCGTGATGGATCTGCCGCTTAAAGTATAATCCATAATCAGAGAACCGCATTTCCTGTATTATTTTCTGTATAAAGTGCATACCATGAAAATGTTTAAACGGATTGTTGGAGGAATATTCCTGTTGCTGGTCAACGGCGCGATTGGCTATGCCCCGCCTGGCGCTGTCTCCCGAACGTTATTCAGATGATGTATGCTGAAGCGGTTCTTCTCTCGGTGTCGGTCTGTTTTGCCATGCTGTTTTTTATAGGGGAGTTTTGCA
>CAZEEL010000110.1:0-4672 GCA_964511135.1 uncultured Leptolinea sp.
CCGGTGGGGTGTTGTATGAGGCGGGGGATGAATATTGAATGCACCCGTGTTACAGGGGTAGGAACAGACGGCGAAGCTTAGCCTGATGTATTTTGTCTGATGCATGATTGTTTTTTGACGTGATGCAGCCGTGTGAAATGGTTTTTCCTGCGGAAAAATGCGGCGGGATTGCATGATTTTCGAGTGATGCGTATAGTCATGTTGATACCTTTAAAGCTGATCCTGTGGGCAGGGAACTCTGGCGCTGCTGAAAATTCCGGTTGACTATTTTTTACCAATATGTAGAATTAGTGAAGAAGTTTTTGTATCATTCATGTTGAATACATTTGAATTATCCGCAGCAACTTTGGAGGAATTATGAATCTTTTCGGTTTGGCTCGCCATGGTTTAAACAATTTCGAACAGATCGCAATTGTTTTGGTGATGGTTACAGCATTTGTTTCGCTCCTTTATGCCTGGCTTTTAAAAGATAAAGTTATGAAAAAGGACAAAGGAACTGAAAAAATGCAGGAAGTATGGAATGCTATCAGAATTGGTGCAGACAGTTATCTTCAGCGTCAATTAAAAACCATTCTTCCGGCAATTGTATTGCTGGGAATCGCATTATTTCTCAGCGTTTATGTGGTGAAACCTTCGGCGGAAGCGGTTGAAGAATTTCCGAATAATACGGTCTTAATCATGGCGATTGGCCGAACCATTGCTTTTATTATGGGCGCAACTTTTTCGTTGCTGGTCGGCCAATTGGGAATGCGCGTAGCCATTGAGGCCAATGTTCGGGCTGCTTCTGCTGCCCGCAGAGGCTTTAATGAGGCGCTTTCTATTGCCTATTATGCCGGAACAGTAACGGGGATGTTAACGGATGGACTGGGACTTTTCGGCGGAACATTAATTTTTATCATCTTTGGAAAAGCAGCCCCGGATGCTTTATTGGGCTTTGGTTTTGGCGGAACGTTGTTAGCCCTTTTTATGCGGGTAGGCGGCGGAATTTATACGAAGGCTGCGGATGTTGGGGCAGATCTGGTTGGGAAAGTTGAAAAGGATATCCCGGAAGATGATCCGCGCAATGCTGCTGTCGTGGCCGACCTGGTGGGCGATAATGTCGGCGATTGTGCAGGTATGGCGGCTGATATTTTCGAAAGCTATGAAGTTACGATTGTGTCAGCATTAATTCTTGGGCTGGCTTTAATGATGATCGATCCAACCCGAAGCATGAAATGGATCGTTTACCCATTAATCATTCGTGCTGTAGGGGTTATTTCATCAATTTTTGGTACTTTTACGGTACCCATATGGGAAAATTTCCCCATTAAGGCATTACGGGCTGATGATGCCGAGGGGGCCATGTTCCGCTCTTATGAAGTATCCAGCGTGAATACGATTATTGTTTCGTTCATCGTGGCTCATTTCTACGCCCATGATATTCGACTGGCTGTTTTAACTACTTTGGGTGTGGGGCTGGCGGTAGCCTTTAATCCTTTAACGTCTTATTTTACTTCTACGAAAAAACCGCCGGTTAAAGAAATTGTCGAATCAACCGAAACCGGTTCTGCAACCAGCATTTTAACCGGTTTGGCGGTTGGTATGGAATCAAGCGTATGGGCTTTAATTGTCATTGCTGTATCTTTTATTGGGGCTTTATTGCTTTACCCTGGCGCGGATAATCATATGTATGTTCTGTATGGCGTGGCAATTATTGGCATTGGTATGCTTAGTCATACAGGGAACAATGTGGCGATGGATTCCTATGGCCCGATTTCTGATAATGCCAACGGCATTGGTGAAATGGCCTGGCATGATCTGGATGATGAGGAGACAAAAAAGGCCCGCCAGATTATGGCTGATTTGGATGCTGTTGGAAATACGACCAAAGCCATCACAAAAGGAATTGCAATTGCTTCAGCTGTCATTGCTGCGGTAAGTTTATTTGCTTCTTACATTACAGATGTGTCAAAAGTTCAGCTTAGTATGGGTCTGGTTCCTCTTGACGCAATTCGGGTCTCAGACACAACCGTTTTTATTGGTACTTTGCTGGGCGGTGCCCTTCCCTGGCTTTTCAGCTCACTGTCTATCCGTGCAGTCTCACGGGCAGCAGGCGAAATTGTTTCAGAAGTCAGGAAACAATTCAAAATACCAGGGATTATGGAAGGAACCGTGACCCCCGATTATGCCAGGGTCGTGGGGATTTCAACCCGTTCTGCACAAAAGGAATTGATTCCTCTGGCCGTTATATCGGTTGCAACTCCGCTGCTGGTTGGTATGGCTTTGGGTGTAGAAGCGTTGGGAGGGTTCCTGGTTGGCGTTATCTTAAGTGGGCAGCTCCTGGCGGTTTTTATGTCGAATGCAGGCGGCGCCTGGGACAATGCCAAGAAAGCCATTGAAGACGAACCGCGGGATATGGAAAAAAATACCGGAAAAGGTTCTGAGCGGCATAAGGCAGGCGTTGTGGGTGATACGGTAGGTGACCCTCTCAAAGATACTGCCGGCCCGGCGCTGAACCCGATGATTAAAGTGGTCAATATGGTCAGTCTGCTGGCTGCGCCATTAATTGTTGGAACAACCAATTATCCGCAGGAAGGAAAAATGTGGATTACTGTCATGATATCGATCCTGCTTTTTGTCGCGGTCATTTGGGCTGTTCGGACCAGCAAACGACCTGCTGTTCATCTTACGGATTGATTAAATTCGTCTAAAAATTAACAAAATCCGGATGGCAGTAATATCGCCATCCGGATTTTGTTATGATTCTGAAGGAAACAAGGGCGTTTTAAAGTTCAAAGAAACTGACGGCAGTGACATCCGGGCCGGCATGCACCATGATGCCAGGAGGGAAATTGTAAACCCGGACTTCAGACAGCCCAAGTTCCGTTTTAATTTCATTGGACAGTTTGTCGGCCTCATCCATGTTTTCACCGCACATAACGGTGATGTGATGGTTTTCACCAGGTTTACAGTTTGTTGTGACAATCTCTTTCAGACGAAGTAAGGCTTTTGATTTGGTACGCTGACTTTCAAAGGTACCTGTAATTCCATCCACTAAAGTAAGAATGGGTTTGACCTGTAAGATAGAACCCAATAAAGCGTTCGCACTGCCAATTCTTCCGCCTTTTTTAAGAAATTCGAGGGTTCCTACCAGAAAATATAAATGCTGTTTTGCAGTCATATTCATGATTTTCTGAATGATTTCATCGGCCGGATATCCTTTATTCGCCATAGAAACCGCCATTCGAACCTGTTCACCCAACCCTGAACCGATATTGCGGGTGTCGATAATGCGAATGTCCTGGTCTGGAAATTCTGCCCGGGCAGTTTCAGCGCTTCGCACTGTACCACTTAAATCTGAGGATGGGCAGATAATGAGCAGGGTGTTACCAGTATCTGCTTCATTTTTAAAGATGTCGCTGAAAAGCGCAGGAGGCGGAGCAGCTGTTTTTGGAAGATCAGAAGATTTTTTCAGACGTGCGATAAACGTGGGATGATCAATCTCTGTATCATCCCGCAGGCTTTCGTCACCAAAAATGATAATTTGCGGAATGACGTATACTCCCATCGCCTGAAGTTCATCAACAGGGATGGTACAGGTAGTTTCAGCAATAATTTTGATCATAAATGAGTCCTTTAATAAAAACTGAAATACGTTGCTTCTTATTTATACGTTGAGCAGGCTGGCAGGTTGCAGGCAGGTTCGGCACAGGTTACGGCATTTATGATTGCTTTGGCTGTTACCCAGGGAGCATATGCTCCGATAATATTTACATCGGCGTTCTTTTTGCCAGTTGCCATGCAAAATAAGGTGTCACCATCCAACATGGTGTGTGCAGGCGATACGGTCAGGGCTAAACCGTTATGCGCCATCTGCGCTACTTTATTGGCTTCTTCTTTTGTCAGTCTGGCGTTTGTGACAATTACGCCGATGGTTGTATTGCCTCGAGACGCAAATTTCAGGATGGCTTTTCCGGTATTGGATCGTAATGCAGACAGTGTATCAACGAAAGGCTGTTTACCGCCAATCGAAAGGATTCCTTTTGAAACCGGGCGGGTGCCGGCCAGTATCGTTTTTTCCAATGGATCAACGATATCTCCAAAGGCGTTGACGGCCACGATAGCCCCAACCCAAATTCCTGGCGAGATTTCCAGGGCGGCATGACCAATTCCTGACTTCATGGCGCCAGCCATACCGAAAAGTTTACCAACACTGGCTCCGCAGCCTGCTCCATAATTTCCCTGTTCCGGTTCGGCGCTGTGGCTGGCTTGAATGCATGCCTGATACCCCAATGTTTTATCAGGGCGAATGGATGGATCGCCCATGCCCAGATCATATAAAACGGCGGCAGGCACGATAGGAACCAGCGCAGGGCCGGTGTTCATGCCAATGTGGTTTTCTTCCAGATACTTCATGACTCCTGATGCGGCATCCAGCCCATATGCAGAACCTCCGGTCAGCAAAATGGCATGGATATGTGTTACCAGGTGCATGGGGTGGAGCAGGTCGGTTTCGCGGGTTCCCGGCGCACCGCCTCGCTGATCGACTCCTCCGATGGCTCCTTTTTCAGCCAGAATAACGGTACAACCGGTCCAGGCGTCAAAATTCTGCGCGTGTCCAATTTTAATGTCTGGAATATTGCTGATGCTGCAAAAACTGGTGTTCCATATATTGTTTAGCATAATTCTCCTC
>CAZEEL010000110.1:4772-6139 GCA_964511135.1 uncultured Leptolinea sp.
TTACAATTTGGACAAAATACTTCTTCATTCATCTTAACCACAAACCCACAGAATTTACAGGTTTGAGGTTGCAGGCTTCCAAGCGGGGCTCCGCAGGAAATACAATGTGATTTTCCTACCGGGTTTGCAACGGAGCAGTATGCACATTCGATTCTTCGCAGACGTTCAGAGAGTTCATAACCGGCGCCCCTGAGTTGGGCTATTGAATCAATGACTTTGATTACTTTATCATTCAGTTGAATAGATTCTACATCCTGTGCAAGATCGTCCAGCCGCCCAAAAAGTGAGAGGGGGTTTACGAAGGTTTGGAAAGCAGTTTTTCCCAGGCTGGCGGCCAGGCCGATCCAGTCCTGCTGTCCGATTGAAATGACTACTCCATCTTCTGCCTGTTCGACTCGAACGGTCAGCGCTGTTTTTCCGCCACTTTGAGGCTGATCCAGTGTGGCTATTTGGATATTCAAAAGCTGTGGATTTCCAATTGTACGCACCTGGTAGCTGCTGCTGTTGAAATTGACCTGCAATGCATTGGCGACATCCGTTGGAGATATATTGCCATGAAGGATTCTTTGTGTCATGATATAGATTATAATCAAAATAATGTTTGGATGTTTAATTAACGTGCATTTGGGATAAGTCTGTTGTTGGATGAATGGGTACTGCGAGCCCGGCGAAGCAGTTCGTTTGAGAAAGATGGATGGCTTCGGAAAAAACGGTCTCGCAATATGCATTCGTTGTGTGTATAAGTTGTTATCCCGAACGGTTGTTAATAAGTAAAGACCAATTATGCGTAAACAAATTGCCGCTTTTTTCATTGTCCTGGGAAGTATTCTGCTGCTGGCGTGGGGGCCGGTTCAGGCTTCTACTGATTTTCAATCTCAAAACCCTACTCCTATGCCAACGGTAACCGGAACTCATGTTGCGTCTTATATTACCGTTCGGCATGATCAGGATAACCCGCAAATTAATGTGCGTTCCGGCCCTCATACCAGTTATGAGAGAATCGGTGTTCTGCAGGCTAAAGAAACTGCTACTGCTTTGGGTCGAACGGAAGGCGGGGATTGGATTCTGATCGCTTACTCTGGCGTTGAAGGCGGTGTGGGGTGGGTCTATGCCCCTTATGTCATTCAGAGCGGTGATCCGCTTCCTCTGGTCGAACCTCCTCCAACGGCTACTCCCGAAGTTACTGCAACGATTGATCCAACTTTGGCGGCTCAATTTATTATTACGGTTGCGCCAACGCAGCTTCCAACCTATACACCTCCGCCACCTTTGGTAATTCCTACATTTGTTGATTCCGGGGCTGCGGTGACGATAGGGTCTATCCCCATTGGAATGATTATTATGATTTTGCTGGCATTTGGCGTTAT
>CAZEEL010000111.1:0-5997 GCA_964511135.1 uncultured Leptolinea sp.
GGTTTATTATATTGTGCGCAAAATGTTATGTGTTTGTTGTATAATGGTTGTTTGCAGATTATCCGGTGGCTTGTATCTTTTACGGGCCTCTCAGTATGATTATGATAATCGCATGAAAGTACCGAAATGTGGTTATCCACACCTTTGGATCAGGTGTATACTGTTTTTTAATCCTGTAAAGAAGGTTTGTGTAACTGCATTTTGAAAAATGCAGTATTTTAGAAAAACAGATAAAAGATCGTTTTCGGTACAAAAACGGATATATGTTATGGAAGTTCATTCATCATGAGAGCATGATTATCAAAGGAAAAACAGTGATTATGAAAATAAAAAAAGTGATTGTTGTACTCTTAACCGTAATGTTGCTCGTGTCCTGTTCTGGCATGGGAAGTACAAAGTCTTTACTGAATCCAAAAAAACCGGTTACTGTAACTCTGTGGCACTACTATGTAGGGGAAAACCAGCAGGCTTTGGAGCAAATTGTTTCAGAATTTAATCAAACCGTTGGCATGGAAAAGGGCGTTAATGTAGATGTCATTGCGTTGGGAAGTATTGCGGAATTAGAAGAAGCAGTTACAAATTCTGCCAAAGGTGTCATTAATGCCAGGCCTATGCCGGATATTTTTACTCTGTACCCGGACAAAGCTATGGAACTGGATAAAATGGAAGTGCTCTGTGATCTGAATGAGTATTTTACAGAAGAAGAAAAACAGACGTATGTGACAAGCTTTTTAACGGATGGAATCTTTGAAGATGGTCGGTTCCTGGTTCTTCCTATTGTGAAAAGCACAGAGTTGCTCTATGTTAATGAAACAACCTGGAATGAATTTGCTCAGGATACCGGATATACCCAGGAAAAACTTGCTACATGGGAGGGTGTTTATGAGGTCGCTAAAGCTTATTATGAGTGGGAAGACCATAAGACGCCGGACACCTTATGGGATGGCAAAGGCTTTGTGGGATTTGATTCTGTAGCAAATTTTATTATTGTTGGGAACAAGCAATCAGGGGTTGATGTCATCGATGCTTCTGAAAAACAGGCCGTGCTTGATAAAACTGCGATGAGAAAAATATTTGATATCTATTTCAGGGGCATTTCTCTGGGGTACTTTAATGCGACAGGAAAATTCCGCTCTGATGATATTAAATCGGGTGAATTGGTCGCTTATGCAGGGTCTTCATCCAGCGCTGCTTTTTTCCCCACCTGGATTGAAAAAAATAATTCGAAATTTAATATTGATCTGTTGGCCAGACCTTATCCAGTTTTTGATCGGGCTGCTTCTTATGCGATACAACAGGGCGCCGGTATGGCGATTGCAAAATCAACTCCTGTAAAGCAGGAGGGCGCAGCGCTTTTCTTAAAGTGGTTTACCGAAAAAGAACAGAATATTGAATTTGCTATGACAACAGGGTATCTTCCGGTCAAAACTGAGACGTATCGCAGTGAGGAATTTAAGTCTGCCCTGGATAAGCTGAAAACGGGAGACAAAGAATTACAGAACGTGTCAAAAGTTTACGAAATTGCTTTGTATGAAATCATGAATGCTGATACGTATGCTGCAAAACCATTTGTTGGCAGTTATGATGTGCGCAGGATTTTGCAAAAGACCTTAATGGATATTGCTGAAAAAGGTAAGCAGGATGCGGCAGCGTTAAAACAGCAGGGACTTACAGAAGAGGAAATACTGACGGCATTGAAAGTTGATGAGCGGTTTGAAGAGTGGTTATCTGCCATTCAGTTAAAACTGGAAGAAGCAGGAATTAGCTATAAAAAATAACAAAAAGGTTTCATGAAGAAACGTATGAAATGGGCCGCAAGTTTGCGGTTCCAAATGATTTTGTTAATGTCGGTTTTGGTATGTCTGCAAAGTGTTGTTCTGGCAGCAGCATTGTTGTTTACAGATGTTTATACCAGACTGGATGCTGAAGCATTTCGCTTTTTTCAGAATGATTCTGTTGAAAGGCAGGAAAGCTTTAACGCTCAGGCAGGTTCGATCGTAAAAAATCTGGCTGGTGTGACTTTAACTTTTTCTGATCATATGCTGGCAAATGCCGAACAAAAAAATAAACAACTCGGTTCATTGTACATGGATGATGCTTTTTTTCATGAGTTTGCAATGGACGGAACTGAATATTTGATTTCTTTGATTGATGATAACCTGATTACGGGCGCCTTTCTTTTGTTGAATGGGTCTAATGCTGATAAAGAAAACCCGAATGCACATTCGGCAATTTATATTCGCAATTCTGCTCTGAAAGACTCTGGTTCTGGTAACCAGAGTCTTTTGATGGAAGTAGGGCCAATTGAAATATCCAAAAAATATCAGATTGCAACCGGCGTTAACTGGGATTTGGACATGGTATTTGATATGGAGCGGCCTGAGAAGTATGCGTTTTATTTCAACCCAATTCAGGCCAGTGAGCAGTACCCAAAATCAGAGATTGAAAGATATGGCTATTGGTCACCACCTTTTATCCTCCTGGGAGATAATCAACAGGTTATATGTTATACCATGCCGCTGTTGGATAGCAGCGGCACGGCTTATGGTGTGATTGGGGTAGAAATATCCCTGACGCTGATTAAGCAAAGTTATTTACCGAACACCAATATGCCCTTTAATAATAGTTTTTATGCGGTTATGCCCTTAAACGAAAAAGAGTTGGATACCGGCTGGATTATTCCAGGCGGGCCAACTGCTCAGGTATATTTACGACAGACAGCGAATCTTTCGCTGGATACGGTGCAGGGTACTGCTAATTTATTCTCAACTACATTACCAAAGCTTGGCGCGATGTACTGTTCACGGAATGTACTTACGCTGTACAGTCGGAATTCCCCTTTTTTTAATGAGCGATGGGCGCTGGTGGGTTTTGTGTCGAAGGATGTGCTGCATGAAACATCTACCGGAATTCGTAAGACCCTGACGCTTACGATTTGGCTTACTACTATATTGGCATTTTTTGCCATTCTCCTGCTGGCCTTTATTTCTACAAGAAAAATTGTTGGTTTATCCAAATATCTTGGCAGCTTTTCATCTGCAACCGAGGTTCATTTTAATAAAACCGGTTTGCTTGAAATCGATGAATTGACAATGGCCCTGGAACGGCTGAATAAGAATGTGATTTATGCATCGAAGCGCATGTCAAAAATATTGGAGATGACTTCGCTGCCATTGGGTGGTTTTGAATTATCGGCTGACTCTGAGTATGTGTTTCTGACGGAATATATTTATATCCTTTTTGGAATCGATCAGGCAAAATCAGTTTCAAAAGAAGAATGGGCGCAGCTTTATTTAAGGTTGACGGAGTATCCGGAAAGCAATTACGAAAATGTCTACCGATATGCAATGAGCGGAGAGAGCAGACTGAAGTGGCTGCGTATTATGCAAACTGAGACGGAGACAGAAGTAACCGGGGTTATTTTGGATGTAACGAAAGATATCGAAGAACGCCATCGGTTGCTGCATGAACTGGATTATGATGCTTTAACGCGCCTTTATAATCGCAGCGCTTTTAAACGTGAAGTGTTACGCAAACTTGAAGAAGCGCCGGATAAAATTGGCGTTTTGATATTTTCTGATCTGGATAATTTAAAGTATGTGAATGATACTTATGGCCATGATATGGGCGACAGGTTGATTATCAATGCGGGTGAAATGTTCAGGTCTTTTGAGCCTTATGGCGGCGTGGTATCCCGCATTTCAGGGGATGAATTTGCAATTTATATACATGGTTATGATTCACAGGAAGAAGCCCGGGCACTGATTGATGATGTCTATGAAAAAAACAGCAAGTATATGCTGACAACGGCGGATGGGAAACAACAAAAAATCCGTTATTCATCCGGGATTGCCTGGTATCCAAAAGACTCTGATGATGTTCAACAGTTGTTAAAGTATTCGGATTATGCGATGTATGAAGCAAAGCATAACAGCAAAGGCTCGCTGTTTGAGTTTGACATAGAATCATATACGAAAAATATCTATGTTCTTGAGAACAGAGAAGCGATTAATAAATTATTGGATGAAGGGTTGATTCGATTTGCATACCAGCCTATTGTAGATCTTAAAACGGGTCAAATCTTTGGATATGAAGCATTAATGCGTTCTTTGTATGCGAATTTCCATTCGCCGTATGAAATACTGACGGTGGCGGCGGCTCAATCCAAGCTGGGGCAATTGGAAAGACTGGTCTTTATGAAAGTTTTTCAGGAAATAAAAAAATATCAGGATCAATTGCAGAATGTGAAAGTATTTATTAATAGTATTCCCAACCAACAACTGACAGGCTCTGAACATTTTCAATTAAAGCAAAATTATTCAGAGTTTTTCTCTCAGATCGTGATCGAGATTACAGAGGATGAAGTCATTGACACGGTAAAATTACAGAATAAGATCGAGTTGCTGCATGAATCAGACATGCAGATTGCTATTGATGATTTTGGAACCGGCTATTCCAACGAAATTCGCATTTTTTCTGTTCAGCCCCATGTTGTGAAAATCGCGATGGAATTAATTCGTGATATTGATATAAGCCTGGATAAGCAAAAATTAGTCCAGAATATTGTTTCTTTTTGTAAGCCTAAGGGAATTAAAACAATTGCTGAGGGGGTAGAAACTGCGGATGAGCTTGAGACGGTTATTAAAATGGAAATGGATTATGTGCAGGGCTATTTTACCGGTCGGCCGGAATTTCATTTGCAGGAAATAAAGCCTGATGTGCAGGCGCTGATCCTGGCTTTAAATGAAAAATATCATCATACGTTGTAGGTTTGTTTTATTTTTGGAGCAGTATTGAGCAACCGATGCAGTTTCTCTTTGGCTCTTTTTGCATTCAAAAATATGTGAGTTTGGGATAATATCTTTCTTTGGCTGAAGGGTCACGCGGCGCAGCGAAGCCGTCTGTTTTTTGAAAGATGGATGGCTTCGGCTAACAAACGGCCTCGTAATGACCGTGCGTGTACAGGACGGATGATCCCGAATGGTCGTTAAAACAGTATCTATGGTTTCTCTGGTCGGCTCTTCAAATGTATGGTATAAGAAAAGAGCCCTGCTATGTGCGTGATGATGCATAACCGGTTTTGTACCAACAGTTTCAAAAATCAGTCCGGTCTTATCGGAGCAACGCGATAGACAACAGTCAAGGCGGCGCAAAGAGGAAGGACAAATCCTGCGTTTGCAGGTTCAAAACTTGGCACACACGGCATAGTGGGGATTTTTTAATTAATCCGCTGACCTTGCGGCAGCCTTTTTCTTTTTCATGGTATCAGGTTTATACGTGGTCTTTACAGCATGGTTCCCTCCCGGATGACTGTATTCTGATGACGGGTCTGGGGGCCTCTGACCAACATTCTGTAGAATCATTGGTGATTGTATAATGATGTACACTTTTTTTACCAAAAAAGCCATGAAGCTGGCTTATAAAGCCCATCACGGTCAATATGACAAAAATGGCATACCGTATATTTTTCATCCTGTTCATCTTGCTGAGCAAATGAACGATGAGAATACTACCATTGCTGCGCTGCTGCATGATATTGCAGAAGATACAGAATATTCGTTAGCTGATCTGGCGGCAGAGGGGTTTCCACCGGAAGTGATTGAGGCATTGTCTCTTCTGACGCATGATACAACGGTTCCCTATCCGGACTACATACGCAGCATTAAGAAAAACAGCATTGCAAAAGCGGTAAAGCTGGCTGATTTGCAGCACAATGGTGATCTTACAAGGCTTGATATCATCGATCATGTATCTCTGGAGCGGGTAGAAAAATATCGTCAGGCAATCATGCTGTTGACTGACGAACTGTAAGATGGGTGCGGTCATTCTGTTTCCGCTGTCTTATATCTTTTCCATATAATGTTTTCCCTGGGCGGGGTTGGAGGTGGGGGAAAGCTCTTTTATTTTTTAATAAAAATAAATTTAAAGGCATTTGCTCTGCATTTTCATAATATTGCATTTACCAGATCTTAACCTATAATTAAGTCACTATACTCG
>CAZEEL010000112.1:0-5677 GCA_964511135.1 uncultured Leptolinea sp.
GGGTTTATGTAACATGCCTGTTTCTCTTTTTTGGATGTTATGTTAATGTAAATTACCATAACCAAATCCAGGCCCGTCGGGATTGGGTGCGCGAACTGGCTGCGCTGAAAGCAAAAGAGAGTTAAAAATGGAAGATACTCCTGCTGCCATAAAAGCCAGCAAAAACCATGATAAACCAAGTCATGCTGGATACCAGTTTCTGACTTTCTTCACGACCCGCTGCGTCCGCTTCAAAGAAATAACGCATTAAGCCGGCAAAAAAGTTCAGGCTGATGACCACTGAAAAATAGCCAATGGCTGCATTAATGACATTGACTGCAGCAAAGGAGGCTTCATCCAGAGATCGGGCAAGAATCGGAACCAGAACAAACCAAATGATCTGGGTAACAGCACCGCCCAGCCCATACCATGCCAATTCACCAATCAGTTTTGGAAATTTTTCCAGCCAACGCTGCAGACGCAATAAAGGAGAAACAACGCTCATAAGAAAGAACTGCCCTGAAACAGGCGATTAATCAAAACCGGATCCTGCCAGAAGGATTCGGATATACCTTTGCACCAGAGCTTCCATCCTGTCTTCCGGTTCATATTGAGACAGATAGCCTTCCAGAAAAAGTGAGGTAAACCCATGAATTTGAGACCAAAGCATCAACCCAATTTCTGTAACCCTCTCATCTTTGACCGTCTGCTCAGGTAAAACCGAAGGTCTGACCAATGAAGACAACCGTAATTCCCGTTTTTTTCCTTCCAGACGAATTTGTCCCTGCGCCAGAGCCTGACCAATGATCGAATAAAAAACATCCATGACCCCCTGAGAAGCTTGAAATACTTCTGAAGCCATCTGATAACCGGCAAAAGGAGCCCCAAAAATCAAATGATAGCGCTCAGGGTGAGAAATTCCCCAGATAAAATACGACTGCAACACCGATTGCATACGGGCAGAGGTTTGTTTTGGATCCAAACTATCACGGGCAGCCTGTAATGTTTGGGTAAAATCATCAAACGCCTGGTTACTGAGCGCCGTCAGCAGGGCATCTCGGCTGGGATAATAGCGATACATCCCTGGTACGGTCATGCCAAGTTCACGGGCAACCCCGCGCAAAGAGAGCGCCGGCGCCCCATATTCTGCAAGATAGTCCCAGGAAACCGCTAAAATCCTTTCGAGATTAATTTGCCGCTGAACGGCTCTTTTACTTTCAGCCATGGTTCTCCTCTGTGCAAACGCTGTAAGCATTTTATCGTTAAAAAGAACGAATAGCAATAAACCGATACAACCTTCTGCCGCATCATTCGATGGAATCAGAATCGCAAAATTTATGGCTCCTGGAAAGAAAACAGACAAAATACTATTGCAGCGAATAAAAAAGTGGTAAGCTATATAAAATTATGGTTGATCATTGCAAAGACTTCTGATTCAACCGCCGATTGAATGTGTTCTTCCGGAAACATCACCCGGATAAAAAAAGTAATTAACCCTGACTGTAAGGAAATATCATCATATGAAAAGTGACCCCATGCTATCATCTCTCCTCTACCAGGAAATCAGCGAGCAACCTGCTGTTTTGCAGCGCCTGTTTCAGGAAGAGAAAAACAATGTCCAAAAGATCGTTGAGCAGATCAAAGGCTCTTTCAACTATGTTCTGATTGCCGCCCGCGGAACATCAGACCATGCAGCTCTTTATGCTCAGTATCTCTTTCAGATTCACAATCAAATTCCGGTCGCGCTGGCAACCCCATCCGTCTTTACCGGTTATCAGGCAGCTCCCCGCCTCGACGGAGCGCTGGTCATCGGCATCTCACAGTCCGGCCAATCACCTGACATCGTATCAGTCGTAGCAGAAGCAAAAAAGCAACATCGCCCAACCCTTGTCATAACCAACTCACCTTCTTCTCCGCTGGCACAACAGGCTGATCACGTTATCCCGCTGCATGCCGGCCCTGAAAAAGCTGTTGCGGCTACCAAAAGCTATACGACCTCCCTTCTGGCAATGGCCATGATCTCTGAAAGTCTTAATCCCTCTGAAGAGCGAAAAAAAGCACTGGAGGAACTTCCGGAAAAGGTAAAACAGACCCTCAATCGAACCTTAAGTCTCATTCCTCATATGCAGCGTTACCGCTATATGCAGCATTGCGCCATTATCAGCCGGGGCTTTAATTACTGCACCGCTTATGAAATCGCTTTAAAAATTAAAGAACTTACCGGAATCAACACCCTTCCCTATTCTTCCGCTGATTTTCAGCATGGCCCAATTGCCATCATTCATCGTGAATACCCGGTCCTCTTCATCACCCATCAGGGTGAGGTTCACAAAGATATTCTCAGTCTGATGGAAAAAGTGCGTGCACTGGGAGCAGAGTTAATGGTAATCAGTGATGACCCACAGGCGATTGAGAAAGCCGATTTCCCCATTTTAATTCCTTCCGGCATTCCTGAATGGCTCTCGCCCATCACCAACATCATTCCTGGACAAATTCTGGGGCTTCGTCTGGCCATTGAAAAAGACCGCGACCCCGACCAGCCAGCAGGGCTGAAAAAAGTTACTGAAACCTATTAAACGATTGACAATCCTGCTGCATATCAAAAGATATTTTCAAAGGAGCCGATGATAACTGCTGTCGGCTCCTATTCATATTTCAAAGCAACCATTGGCTCCAGAGTAGCTGCCCGTAAAGCCGGATAAAGCCCCGAGAGTAAACCAACCGCAGTCGCAAAAAGAATGGCAAACACCGGCAGCCAGACAGGCGTTACGGCTGCAAGAGAGGCCCCCCCCAGTTCCATAGATTGTGACAGGTAAGTACTCCCGACAGCATTCACCAGCCTGCCGGCAACCCAACCCAAAACCACTCCGCCTGCGCCGCCGATAAAACCAATCCCGGCTGCCTCGCCCAGAAAAATGCTCAAAACATCCTTATTTGAAGCACCCACGGCTTTCATCAGCCCAATCTCACGCGTGCGTTCCAATATCGCCATCGTCATGGTATTGGCAATGCCAATCGCAGCTACCAGCAGAGAAATCGCCCCAATGCCGCCAAACACCAGTTGAAGAACAGTAAAAAAGCTATTAATCCCTTTTACATATTCCTGGGCTGTGCTGGCCATAAACCCCATATCATTGATCTTTTTGGTAATGCCCAACACAACATCGGCATTTTCAGCTTTGACAATTAAACGGGTATAGCCATCTTTATTACGGTTCATCCGTTTTCCATTCAACCATTCATTCATGGCGCTTACATCGTCCAGATTCATATAAAACGAACCGTCCGATTCACTGCGGGTTTCCTCCAGCACACCGACAATCATAATCGGATATTTTTTGGTGACGGTCTCACCGCTCTGGGTATAGCGGGTTACCGTTAAAGTCAGGCGCTTTCCGAGCAATTCCTGCCTGACCGGCTTATCACTCACATTGCTTTGTTTCGGGTTATAAAAACTTTTTGGCACCCAGCTCCCGATAACTGCCGTCCCTTTTGCCAGGGATAATTCTCCTTCCGCCACTTTTAAGTCCAGATCACTCAGATCATGGGTATCTACCCCGATAATATTCGGCCAGGTTTCCATCTGCCCATAAGAAATAGAGCCGCCGCCTGACAGAAAGTCTACCGGAAGAACCTTGCTGACGCCATTCAGTTGGCTGATTTCCTTAACGATCTGGGGCGTTAAAGCTTTCACCTGAAGGGTTGCCCCGCTTTTGCCGGATGAACGGTCTCCCATCTTCTGATAAACATCAATTTTGGTTAAATCTCCAATTCCATACAACTGGCTGGTAGCAGAAGTCTGAAGCCCAATCCCCAACGAAACCAGCACTACCACTGCAGCCGTGCCAATTACCACCCCCACAGCGGTCATTGCCACCCGCCCCTTGCGGCGGCCAAGATTATCTTTAATCAGACTGAGCAAATCCCAGAAATGCATAATATCAGCTTATCCTTTTCCGTCAACACTGACAGGGGGCGGAGTAACCTCTTCATTAACTGTATTGAGGTCTGGAGGAGTTCCGCTGCCCAGGCCCAGCAACCCTTTGAAAAAACGGAGGAGCGAGGAGAGAAAAGTTTGTGATTGTGCTTCCGGAGAAGATCCGCCTGAACCGTCCCCGGACGGGTCAGATGGAACCGGTGCAGGCATTTCTTCGACCACCAGATTCAGAGTCTTTTCAATTTTCTGCAACTGGTTAAAATCATCGGTATAACTGATTTCAGCCTGGATCGTCATCGGCCCTGCCTGCCCGGGTATAAACTGAGTATCTACGGTAAAGAAACCGCCCACATCAATAACACCTACCATACTGGTATCCGGAGTAAACTGGCCCCTGTCGGATGAAAACTTAACGCTCCCCAGCACAACCGATTTTTTTCCGGCATTCGAAATCTGAATGGGAAGCATGATTGGCTGACCGGTCATGGCCGGCCCCGGGTCACGGTAATACCCCAGCATCACATTCGGCAACTGATGCACCAGCAGGGTAATCAGTTGATCATCCACTATACGGTTGTTCTTTGCATCGGTATAGACAAACGATAACTTCAGGGTATAAGCGCCCGGCTGCGTATTCACATTCACAATCAGATTGGCCGAAAAGCTTTGCTGCCCGCCGGAAGGAACATCGCCAATATACAAAACATTGGAGCTGCCTATCGGGGCAAAATTGGTCAGGTCTCCGCTGCTGCCGCTGACCCCGCCGGGAACGGGCGTGCCGCTGGAACCGGTCTCAACCGCATTGGGAGAACCGCCAATGACCAGTGTCGCCGCCCGGGCAGCAGAAGTTCCCAGATTTTGCACGGTCAGACTGAGAAGAAAGGTATTTCCCGGCTGCAAAGGCTTGACATCGGTATCATATTGGCTGACGACCAACTGTGAACGGCTGTTTACAGTTGGAGTAGCCTGATAGGACCCGCCCGCATATGCCGGAGCCTGGATATCTACAGTAAAAGTAAATTTTTCATTATAGTTTTTTCCTTCAGCATCCTGATAAGAAAGCGCCCCGGTCAGCGTGCCAAATCGTTTTCCGCTCAGATCAGAAACAGCAGCCATAGACTGGTTAATTGAAGCATGATTGAGACTTTCTATTTTATCAACCACGCTGATACCGCCGGTGTTACGGGGAAAGAACTCGGTGCTGTCCAGAGATAAAATCAGGTTAAAAGCTGCCGAACGCCCTTTGTTATAAAAATCAAAAGAAACATCAAAATCCTTTCCGGGAGTAATCGCCCCGTTGCTGATCGAGTAGCCATTGACCACCATCAACGGGCGGTTGGTTGGATCAGAAGCCGCAACAGCAGGGGTCGCGGTTGCGGCTGCCTGGGCAACCGTTGTAACCGGAATAGTTTCTTCGTCCCCTCCATTATTCTGTGATTTAACCGTCAGAGTGATAACAGACTTGGCGCCATTTGCAGCGGTTTCAGGAACTTTTACCTGAAAAGTAATGGTCTGACTGTCATTATTTCCAATGCTGATTGTTGTATTACAGGCTGAAGCAGCAACCAGCCAGGCATCTGCAGTACAACTGACAGTGTAAGCATCTGCTTCACCGCTGGTATTTTTAATGACAAAACTATAAGATACCGTTTCACCCGGTCCGGCATTCTTTTGACCAGACGATGGGCTGACCGTAAACGTATCCGCCCGCAAAGGAATTGCACTGCCTGATTCACGACTGCCCGCCGATACCAAACCGGC
>CAZEEL010000113.1:0-2817 GCA_964511135.1 uncultured Leptolinea sp.
TCGTCGAGAACCCCTTTAATGTCATCAGTTACATAAAACAGGATAGATATTATGCGGCACTTCAAAGAGAGACCCATGCCATCAAAGATTTTCTTTATACCCAGGGCCTTCAAAATGATGTGCAGCTTTACTCCTTACGGGATAGTATGTTTTTTCTGGCATGTGATAAGAGCGTGAGCGAACATCAATTTTTGCAGGCCATGCATGCGTTGTTCAAACAGATTAACTTTTTTGCTATCGGAGAACAGGACTGTTTTTTGATAAACAAGTTTATTCTTGTCTCCAGTGAAAACAACCTGATTGATGTTGCTCTCAACGCCATGCAAAGCGATCAATACTTTCAGACGCCGTTTATGGTTTATCAGCGCGGAGAGAAAGAAAATGAAACCATCGGCAGGGAATTTAAAACCATTGGCCTCCTGAAACGAAGCATTGAAGAAGATCTGGTTGTTCCTTATTTTCAGGGGATTTATAATAATCGGACCAGGCAAATCGACCGCTACGAAGCGCTGATGCGTATTGTAGATCATGACGGAACGGTGTATGGGCCGGGGCAATTCCTGGATACGGCGAAAAAGTACCATTTTTATACCGGACTGAGCTGCAGTATGATCGGTAAAGCGCTGGATTTGTTTAAAAACCGAAAAGAGATGATACAGGTTAATATCTCTGCCTATGACGTAAACTCTGCAGAGGCGCAGCGGTTCATCTTTGACAAACTCAGTGAGTTTGAGGATTGTTCACATGTCGTTTTTGAAATTGTTGAGGATGAGTATTTTAATAATCTGGATACATTAAATGAATTTATAACAAGAGTTCGGAATTATGGGGTCAAGATTGCTCTGGATGATTTTGGGTCGGGCTATTCCAATTTTCAGGAACTGATGGCCATCAAACCTGATTATATAAAAATAGATGGCAGCATCATCAGCACTGTCAATGACGAAGAAATCAACAGCATGGTAATGGATACCATTCTTTTTCTTGCCAAGCGTATCAATGTTGACCTTATTGCTGAATATGTAGAAACTGCAGCTATTCAGGCCAGAGTAGAAGCCTGTGGGATTACCTGTTCGCAGGGCTTCTATTTTTCTTTCCCGGGGCCATTTGATGCGGTGGTGGGAAAGAAGGATGAGCTGAGAACCCAGGGCAGGGAATAGCAGGGGTGTGCAGAATCCTGGCAGGGATGGTGTGTTCAGCATTGGCTGTTTTAAAGAAAACAGTCAGCGCATCGGATTTATCGGAAAGTTTTTTTGAATGAGCGGTGGCCGATTATTTGAGGGATCTGCATACGATATTCAGAGAGTGTGAAAACTGATTGTTCAAAAGAAATCAAATTCTGCAGTTCCTGAAATTACATACAAAAAAATACAGAAAAATACACATTTCATATCAATACATGACAAAGTATAATGATATGTTGAATTTGTAAATGACATTTTGTTTTTGCAGGAAAGAAGAAATGACAGACGATAAAAAGCCGGACCTGGTTGATCGGTTGTTGGTTATGCCCAAAAAACAAAGGGCTATTCTGATTGCTGTGTCGGCAGTGATGGAAAATCTTTTTACTTTTTCCATGTACTGCTACCTCGGCATCTGGCCGATGATTATTATCACTTTGTACGGCGTGTTTGCTTTTTGCATGTGTGCGTTGAATGTCGGACGGCTTTCATATGGCACCATTTTTCTGATCATCCTGAGCTATGCGTTGCTCGCTGTTCCGGTGTCGGCTGGCTGTACCGAATGGAGGTATGGCTTCCAGAATTATCTTTTTGTTCTGGTGCCGATTTCCTTTACCGTTGTCTACCGCGATTCCAACTTTAAAAAGGCTTTAAAATATGCGGCGGTTACTTTTTTAATCAGTTGTGTCGCCTATTATGCCTGTATTCAAATAAATATCTTCTTTAATCCCCAGACCGGAAAAAGCGCTGAGTTTATGGGTGTGGTAAACGGTATCAATGCGTTTTTTGTTTTTCTTTTGATTTTGGTGAGTTTTATTAACCTTTTTGCAGAATTGTTTGAGGAAAAACTTGCTCTTCGCGTGGCTAATGGAAAGCTGGCGCAGTATGCGAACCGAGATCCGCTTACAAACCTTTATAATCGCAGGTTTGCTGAGCAATTGTTGACCGATACCATTGCCCGGGCTTCTGCTTTTTCGGTTGTCATGTGTGATCTTGATCATTTTAAGCAGGTGAATGACACTTATGGTCATGCAGTGGGGGATGAAGCGATAAAATATGCAGCAAGAATTATTCAGGGAAATATTCATTATCGCGACTATGCGGTGCGCTGGGGCGGCGATGAGTTCCTGCTGATTATCAACCACAGCGATATGAAGTTGGCCATTCAGGCGGTTAAACGGATTATGTCGCAATTGCGGAATAATGCAATTGAATATGAAGGCCATGAAATACAGGCTACCTTAACCACGGGCATTGCTCTGTTCACTCCGGGAGTTGATACGCTCGAGGATGTGCTGAAGTGTGCTGACAAAAGATTGTATTTGGGAAAAGAGGCCGGCAGAAACCGGTATGTGGCAGATGATGGGTGCTGAAGCAATTCGCTTCAGCCTGTCTGCGAAAGATCAGTGGATTCTTTTCTTTAAAGCGTGTTCTTGTTCAGTTTAAGACCTGGTAGCCCTGATCTTCTATTGTCTTTTTCAGCACGGCATCTGGTATTTCAGTATTCAGGCTCACCAGGGCTGTGCCTGTTTTGTAACTTACGGTTGCTTTGGATACCTGGGGCAATGCTTCCAGACATTTTTTGACCCTTGCTTCGCAATGCCCGCACATCATCCCTTCAATTTTTAATGTTTTT
>CAZEEL010000113.1:2917-5372 GCA_964511135.1 uncultured Leptolinea sp.
CTTATTTTTTCTGTCTTTGCCTGTGTTATATATATCAAAGAAATTAAGCCGCAATGCGTTGGAAACCACGCAGAAGCTGGATAAGCTCATCGCTGCTGCACAAAACATGGGGTTTAATGTCCAGCCGAAAATGGGAATCCATACACCTGCGGCCAGTGGTATGCCGGCTGCGTTGTAGAAAAAAGCCCAGAACAGGTTTTGGTGAATATTTCTGAGAGTGGCGCGGCTCAGGCGGATGGCGGCTGGAACATCGCTCAGACAGCTTTTCATCAGGACGATATCAGCCGCATCAATTGCGATATCGGTGCCTATGCCAATCGCAATGCCGATATCGGCGCGGGTAAGCGCCGGGGCGTCATTGATGCCATCTCCCACCATAGCAACCTTTCCTTTTTGTTGCAGAGAACGGATTCTGCTTTCTTTTTCATGGGGCAGCACGTCTGCTATGATTTCGTCAACTCCAGCCTGGCAGCCAATGGCGTTGGCTGTCTGTTGGTTGTCTCCGGTGAGCATGCTTACATAAATGCCCATCTTTTGCAGTTCCTGCACTGCACGGGGGCTGTCTTCTTTGATTACGTCTGCAACGGCAATGATACCCACAAAACTTTTATCTTTGCCAAAGAACAGGGGAGTTTTTCCTTTCTCTGCCAGTTGTCTGGCCGCATGGATCATTTCTTGCGGTATGTTTACCTTGCTGCTGATCCATTTAAAATTTCCGCCAAATAAGGAGTGTCCATTTTGCTTGGCAGACAGGCCGTTGCCTGGCAGAGCCTGAAAGTCAGTTACTTCTTCTGCGATGATCTGTTTTTCTTCGGCTTTTTGCAGAATTGCTTTGGACAGCGGATGTTCACTTTTCTTTTCCAGGCTAACGGCCAAACAAAGCAACTCATTTTCACGGATGCCAATAGATGGTATCAGTTCGGTGACTGTTGGCTCGCCGCGGGTGATGGTGCCGGTTTTATCCAGTGTCACAATTTGAACCTTACCGGCTTCTTCGAGAGATGCGGCTGTTTTGAACAGAATTCCATGTTTTGCAGCAACGCCATTGCCGACCATAATGGCAACCGGCGTTGCCAGACCCAGCGCACAGGGGCAGCTGATCACTAAAACAGAGACGCCGCGGGATACTGCAACTCCGATGCTTTCACCGGCCATCAGCCAGACGAGGATGGTGATCACCGCTATAAGGATGACGGCGGGAACAAAAATTCCGGAAACCTGATCAGCGATTTTTGCGACAGGCGCTTTGGTGGCAGCAGCGTCGCTGACCATGCGGATGATTTGCGACAGGGTTGTATCTTCTCCGACTCTGGTTGCTTCGCAGCGAATAAAACCTGACTGATTTACCGTAGCGGCAGAGACGAGGTCGCCGACTGTCTTATCTGCCGGGAGGCTCTCTCCGGTCAGGGCTGATTCATTGACTGCGCTGTTTCCTTCCAGAATGATGCCGTCAACCGGAATCTTTTCCCCTGGCCTTACTGTAAAAACATCGCCTTTTTTCACCTGGTCGATGGGAAGAACCATTTCTGAGCCGTCACGGAGAATCACTGCGGTTTTTGGAGCCAGTTTCATCAGGCTTTTCAGCGCATCGGTTGTTTTGCCTTTCGAGCGGGCTTCGAGCATTTTTCCCACCGTGATGAGGGTTAAAATCATGGCTGCAGAATCAAAGTAGAGTTCGCCTGCACCAGCCTGCCGGGTTTGCAGCCCGATCATGGCAAACAGGGCATATGTGCTGTAGACAAAGGAGGCGCCGGATCCCATTGCCACCAGGGTGTCCATGTTGGGGGCTTTATGCAACAGGCTTTTAAACCCGCTGATAAAAAAATTCCGGTTTATGATCATGACCGAAGCCGCCAGAAGCAGTTGTAATAATCCGGCTGCTGCGGGATGGTTGATAAAAAATGCCGGCAGCGGCCAGTTCTGCATGGTGTGCCCCATCGAGACATACATCAGTATCCCGAGAAAGCCTGCGGATGCAAGCAGCCGTTGTTTCAGAATCGGGGTTTCTCTGTCTTCCAGTAATTCATGGTTGTCTGATGTTTCTGATGCCGGCAGGCTGATTGCATGCGCGTTGTTTTTCTTTATCGCGCTGTAGCCGGTTTTTTCAACGGCAGAGATGATTTCCTGTGAAGATGCAGTGCCTTCTACTCCCATCGAGTTGGTTAACAGGCTGACTGAGCAGGATATAACCCCCGGAACTTTGGAGACTGCTTTTTCTACCCGGCTGCTGCAGGCTGCACATGTCATGCCATTTACGGTATATTGTTCCATCACAGTTTTGCCTTTCTTTATTTCGTGCGCTTCTGTAAAAGGGGATCATGAGGCATGGTTTCGGCTTTGCCATCCTGTATATCTTTTGCTGTGCAGGTCTGAATATGACTGGGCAGCCGTTTTTTTTCCAAAACAGATGGCTTCGCTTTGCCTGTGTGATCATTCAACACAAAAGATATTATCC
>CAZEEL010000114.1:0-5341 GCA_964511135.1 uncultured Leptolinea sp.
ATTTATTTTACAACAATGGTTGAAGCGAGCGTACAGTTAACCCCTCCGCCCACGATCGCCCAGGTCATGGTATAAGTGCCCTGCCCTGCCGGAGCAACCGCATCCAAAATGAAGGTAAACTCTCCTCCTGGGGAAACATCCACCGGAAGATCATAGACCATAACACTTTGATTCTTCATCCATTTGGTACCGCCGGTATATTTGATATCCACATCAGCTTTTGACCAGGCTTTCCCGGTGTTGTTCTTTACCGTCCATTTATTATCAAAATCGGCATTAGGGCTGAAAACAGCGCCATAGGCAGGGCTGGCCGAAAGAATTTGACAGGAAGATGAAGATTGAGTTGGGTTAAGAGTAGTCCCCGGAGTAAGAACAACTCCATTACCAACAACAACTTTCACCCAAAAAGCGACATTACCGGCATTACCTATTCCAAAGAAATTCCCTGAAGCATTCTTCAGCATCCAAACCCCCGTGTAAATGCCATCAGAAGATGGAGCCTGAAGGTTAACGCTAAAATCGATCGTCTGACCGGGAGCAACCGAAATCCCCAATGGAACCGTTGCAGGTCCGCCCATACTGTTCCCACTGTGAAACGCCAGTGAATACCCCTTGCCCCAGGTACAGGATCCGCTGTTTTGCAGTCGCCAGGTTTTGGTAAAACCTGCGCCAGGTGCCATTACAGTATTATCCGGAACCGTCACATCAGCGATAAACTGAGCCCTGTCACAGGGAACCGCACTCATCGAAGGCTGCACCACAGGCGGCTTAGTCACCACCGCAGGCAATGTGGCGGTAACCATGACAGGGGTCGCTGTAATTACCCAGGGCGTCCGGGTAGGAGTAGCAGGAGGAACATCGGTGGGAATCATCGTTGGCACACCCTTGGCTTCTGTAGGAACAATCAGCGTGGGCGGATCCAAAGCAGGCACATCGCGTGTAACAGCAGCCTGAACCGTTTCAGCCACAGCCGTTTTAATCACTTCCTCTGACATTTTAGTTACAGCCGTATCCGATAAACCGCCGCAGGCTGAAAGAACGACAGACAAGGATAACAATAATCCAATATATTTCAATCCGTTTTTCATTTTTCCTCCAAAAAACCTCACACTAAAGAACTTCAACGATTAAAGACGTTTTCCTCGCTGAAAAGTTCCATTCATTATTCCTCAGCTCATTCTACAGAGTATAACACCGATTAAAGACAGCATTTGCAGGCTGCATGGCAGGGTTATGCACACAGGTATACTTAAAGTATAAAAACTTCATTACAAGCTTTGGATACAGGCATTTCGATACCCATCGAATACCTGAAACAAATACACGCACAAACAGGAATTGCTCATTTTTTAAACACACGTATGAAATGTATAAAGCAATAAAACACCATTGGTTTAACCATCCAGATAAATCGTTCGTCTAAAATGCAACTTTCAAATCTCGTATCTGCCCCTCAGCCATTTTCATCCCTTATAATTGGGACATATTTGTATGTTCAGACTTGGAATTTAACTTAACGATACGGATAAACGCTATGCAGACTGTTTTTGTGCAATACATCAGGCAGCTTTTCGCAGCAAAACCAGGTTAAATAAAAAAGCCACCGAAGGGATTCGAACCCTTGACCTGACGATTACGAATCGTCTGCTCTACCAACTGAGCTACGGTGGCGCAGACGAAATTATACCAGCAAAATACAGGAATGAAAAAATTAATGCGCATTGCCATGCTTTCATATCACACCTGCCCTTTAGCCACTCTGGGAGGAAAACAAACCGGAGGAATGAATGTTTACGTCAAAGAACTTACCCGCAATCTGGGCCGCCAGGGGATTTCTGTGGATGTCTTTACCCGTTCACAGGACGACCATGTGCCGCATGTGCTGCATGATCTTGGATACGGGAACCGTGTAGTACACATTCCGTCCGGCCCCGAAAAACCCCTCCCCAACCCTGAACTGGTACAACATATCTCAGATTTTGCTCAGGAAGTAAGCCATTTTACCGAAAGGAAAGGTTTGCATTACGACTTAATCCATTCCCATTATTGGATGTCTGGAATCGCTGCCATGGAGTTAAACAAAAAATGGAAGGTTCCTTTTATACAGATGTTTCATACTCTGGGAATCATGAAAAACATGATCGCCCGTTCACCGGATGAACGCGAAGGAAACTACCGCGAAGAGGGTGAACGAAAAATCATCAGTCAGGCTGATCAAATCATTGTTTCCACTCCGGCAGAGCTCTCACAACTGGAAAAGCTTTATCAGGCAGACAAAAAGAAAATCAGCATTATTCCTCCCGGAGTAGACACTTCACATTTTTACCCGATAGATAACGATGAAGCCAAGGCGTTTGTAGGCATCCAAAAGAATGACCGCATGATTCTGTTTGTCGGGCGAATTGAACCGCTGAAAGGCATCGACACGCTCATTCAGGCTTTCTCAATGCTCAAACCGCCTGAAACAATGAAAAACTGCCCCCATTACCTCGTTGTGATTGGCGGTGAACCAGACGCCACCCCTGAGCAAATGACCACTGAAATGGCCCGGCTGCAAAACATGGTTTACGCTCTGGGAATAAAAGATCTGGTAGTCTTTTTGGGAAAGCGCAGTCAGGAAACTCTGCCCTATTACTATTCGGCGGCTGATGTAACCGTATTACCCTCCCATTACGAATCATTCGGCATGGTTGCCCTTGAAGCCATGGCCTGCGGAACCCCGGTGATCGCCACGGAAGTCGGCGGCCTGCCCTATCTGGTAAAAAACGGGGTTACCGGCTGCATTGTGCCAGACAACAACCCGCAAGCGCTGGCTGAAGAATTGACCCGGCTGATATGCAATGATGACCTGAGAGAAAAAATGGGCAACGCTGCTTACGCCTATGCGCAGGATTATTCATGGGAAAAGATCACCCATCAAATCATCGCAAGCTATCAGCGACTGCTGCAGAATATCCGCCGTCAGCTTTAATTAATCCTCATCATCCAGGCAGTCAACACATACCTGACTTCCGCGTTGAATAACACTGGTGCCATATTTCTCACGCAGACTGTCCAGAGCGCTTAATAACCGGGCCTCGCGGATATTCTGTTCTGACGGAAACAGACTGATCTGGTTCCCGGCCGGTTGCAGGCTGCTGCCGCATACTCCCATCAGGCGAACTTTCCTGCCGCGCTTCCATTCTTTCTGGAACATTTCGCAGACGGTTTTATAAATGACACTGTTTAAATTGGCAGGCTGAGACAGGGTCGTCTGGCGGGTAATCACACTGAAATCTGCCCAGCGCAGTTTCAGGCGAATCGTTCCGGCTGTTCGCCTGGCAGCGCGCAAGCGATAACCTACTTTGTCGCTCAGCCGCTGCAGGGTTCGCAACAGAATTTCACGGTCAGAAACATCCTGCTCAAAAGTCGTTTCATTGCTGACAGACTTAACCTCCCGCTCCAATTCAATCGGACTGTCATACATACCACGGGCACAGCGCTGAAGTTCATTTCCGTGATTTCCCAAATGACGTTTGACAAAATCCGGGTTGGCATCTGCCAGTTGACCAATGGTAACAAGCTTCATTTGCTGCAGACAGATTTCTGTTTTTTTGCCCACCCCCAACATCATCCTTACCGGAAGCGGCGCCAAAAAGTTGGCTTCTTCGCCTGGTTGCACAACGGTAATCGCATTCGGATAATCTGACCCTCTGCGTTTACCTTTCCCATAATCATTGGCGATCTTTGCTACCAGCTTGTTGGATGCCACCCCCAGAGAACAGGGCAGTTTGGTTTCCGCTCTAATTCTTCGTTGCAGGCCGGCAGCAATCTCTGCCGGATCCTGCGGCAAATCGCTTACTTCAATAAATGCCTCATCCACTGAAACCTGTTCAACCAGCGGGCTTAGATTGTGCAGTATTGCCATCACCTGATTGGATGCCGCCGTATAAGCGGAGAAATCAGGCGGCAGAATCAATAAATCAGGCGCCAATTTTACCGCACTGGCCATTGGCATAGCCGAATGTAACCCTTTCGCCCGCGCGGCATAAGAACAGGTAGAAATCACACCCCGCTTATCAGGCCTGCCGCCGACCGCAAAAACTTTATTTTTTAAAGCAGGGTTTTTTAATTCCTCAACCGCGCAATAGAAAGCATCCAGATCCAGATGCATCATCTTTCGTATGGCTGCCCGTTGAGTCATTTCGCACCAAACCTCACAATATTATTTGAACGTAATTTCTCCCCAGGTAGTAGGGTTTCCCAAAACGTTTCCAGGAACATTACTGATCATACTCTGCTGCACATTCTGGCCAGGATCATCATTATCCGAAACACGCAGGGCAAAACCAAACCGCATCCCTGAATATGGCTTCAAACCAAAAACACTCCACGGGATGGCCGCCTCCATCCGATACAAACCATCCTGACCAACATACGCCATATTTACACCCACATCCCCCGCCACTTCGCGCGGAAAATATAAATAGGCTTTTTTAATGGTCGGATTGACCGGATCATTCACCGACAAACCAAGTTGATAATCATCCGGAGTCAGATAGGTCAGATAAAAATCGCCGGTCAGATTGAAATCCAGCAGCAACTCGATCCCATCCCCTTTATAGAGATCAGCCCCGCTCGCATTGGAAACGTACTTATCATCTTTCACCTTTACTGCCAGATAGAGATTGTTGTAATCCCAGCCAATCCGATAAGAAGCATCCAAATCAGCGTCACCGGTACGATTGGCAGCGCCATAAATGACATACCCGATCGGCATTTGAGGAGTTGTCCATTCATCCCATACCCCGTCAATCACCGGCGGTGTATTCATATAAGAAGCCACAAAAGAAGAAGATCGCTGTAACGTCACTGGCACTACGTTGTTATGTTGAGGAGTGGCCGTAACCACCCCCGGTGTAGCCGTAATCACCCAGGGAGTCATGGTGGCCGGCTGAGAAGTAGCCGTTATGACCCACGGGGTCATGGTAGCAGGAGAAGTTGGAGAATCATGGATCACCACGGCTGTCGGGCTGACGTAAGGAGTTTGACTTATCTGCGGAGACACAGCCGTCATCGTTTGAACAGAAGAAATCACGGCTGTTCGGGTCAGATCAGAGATCACAGTTTCACTGGCATCCGGAAGTATGTTTTTTCTGCCTAAATCAGGAAGTGAACAGCTGATGGCGATACAGACTGTCATAAATAAAAAACCAATCATGGAACGGTTAGAATTTGCTTTCATACAGGAACCTCCTTGTACTATCTACATTATATCTACATTTTATGACGTTTGAAATTGTGAACATTCCCGCCGGCACAACAGCCAGAGCATACCTGAAATTTTCCTGTGTTTAAACCA
>CAZEEL010000115.1:0-5241 GCA_964511135.1 uncultured Leptolinea sp.
AAATGCTGGTGATGGTCAGGCGGCGGTGTTCCTGCCTGATGATTGAATGGGCCGTTTGCGGCAGATTATTCTGCGCCATCGCAGTGATGTCCTGACGGGGTGTGACTTATCATCTCACCGGCAAACCGGAATTGGATCACTGCGTGGGATATGGATACCATACAGTCATCTGTTGTTTAAAATACAGTCCTGACGGGCGCCGGAAAAAGCCGAAATTGTATTTTCATTTTTTGAGGATTCTCTTTAAACAGGCGATATCTGACAAATTCACAGTCTCAAAATTTCCTTTATAAAATATCCCCCAGTTATTAAAAACACAGGGTAATTCCTTTGCTTTTTGCAGCGTATCCACTTGTATGAAAGATACGGGGACTTCATTGGTTTCGCAGTACTGTTTTATCAACTCAATGGTTTGGCAGACATAGGGGCATTGCAAGTCATAATAAATTGTCAGCTCTTTGCTTTCAATTTTTTGGCTTTTAGCGTTTTGTGCAAACTCCGGGGTGGTTCCGTCAAAAGACAGCGCCAGCAATTCATATCCATGATCGGCAGTATCAACAACTTTAAAGCCAAACTTTTTCGCAAAGGCTTGGTCAGAAAGCCATGATTTTTGTTTTTTTGCTCCGAGCATACAAACGCCGGATTTGCCCTTTTCTTTGGCATCAGCCAGACAATACTCCATCAGTAATTTCCCGTATCCTTTTCCTTTGTGACTGCCGGAAACCCATAAGCAATACAGATAATAATAGTTGTTGCCGGTAATGGGAACCCAGGCAGTTTCAAGAGGCGCATATTCAATAAAAACCGCAGCCTTTGCATTTAACTTTCTAAATACATGGCCTTCTTTCAGCCGGTCTGAAAGCCATTGCCGTTTTGCGTCAATACCCTGATGGGGCTTTTTACTGCGGATAATACAGCATACATGCTTATTGGCAAGGTTTTCCGGTGTTAAATTTACAAAATCCGTATTCAAGTTTTCCATTCGCTGTCTTCCACTCACTCCAAATGCACCCTGGGTTTACCGGCGATTGATGCGGGAGATAATTTTTGCAAAGGTTCCCGCCCAAAAAAACGCAGCCGGTCTTTCTGTTCCGGCTGAAACCGGATATCGGGAGATAAAAAGGGGCTGCCCTATCTTCTTTTCAGGGCAGCCCCGGTTTCAATCTCAAAAAACTTATTTAACGGTTGTTCAGGATCATCCTGTACACACCCCCCAGGGGGGCATGGCAAGGCCGTTTTTTCCGAGGCCATCCATCTCTTTCTCAAAACAGATGGTTTCGCTGTGCCCAACCAAAGATATTATCCCGAATTCATGTTATTTGCGAATTACGGCATTTAAATCATGTTCCAGCCGCCGAATAATGCGGTTGCGAATCTGGGCGGCGTCTTTGTCGGTTAAAGTTTGGTCTTCGGCCTGATAGGTGAGGTTGTAAGCCAGACTTTTTTTGCCTTCACCAATTTGCCGGCCCCGGAACAGGTCAAATAAGCGGATAGATTGCAGCAGTTTTCCGCCGGCCTGACGGATGGTTTCTTCAACCTGAACCGCCGGGATGTTTTCATCGACAATGACTGCCAGGTCTTCCAGCACCGGGGGGTGTAATGGCACAGACCGGGTTCCATGCAGTTCAGGGATTTGTTGAATCAGGGTTTTCAGGTCAATCACGGCGGCTAAAACCGGAGAATCGCCCAGGTCATAGTGTTCTTTTATGACCGGGTGCAGTTCTCCCATGATGCCCACTTCAACATCATGGGCGGTGATCTGTGCATTTTTTCCGGGATGGAACAGCTCATGATTGCCAATAACAAAGGCTGTTTTTTCAATATGCAGGTTTTCCAGCAGCGCTTCAATTATGCCTTTAAGATCATAAAAATCGTAATCACTGCCGGCCGGGCGATCCCATTCAGAAGCAGCGCTGGAACCGGTTAAAACGATGGCCAGTGTCATGGCTTCGTCTGGCAATTCATCATCAGGAACCGGAATAAACTGCGGCCCGATTTCGTATAAGGCCAGGCCGGGGGTCAGCCGGATATTGCGTTCAGCAACTTCCAGAACGCTGTTCAGCAGGCTGCGGCGCATCATCCTTTTGTCAGAAGCGATGGGGTTTTGAAGTTTCACATAGCAGTCGTCAGGCTGTTGTTCTCCATTCAGACTTAACCGGGCTTCGCGTTCGGGCGATGTAAAACGATAAGTGATCACTTCCTGTAAGCCGAATACGGTGAGCATATCTTTTATGTGATTTTCATGAATCATGGCGGGGTTTTCGTAAGCCGGGGGCAGTGCATCTGAAAAAGATTCTTCAGGGATATTGTCATATCCATAAAGCCGGGCCAGTTCTTCCAGCAGATCTGCTTCGCCTTCAATACCGGTTCCAATATCCAGACGATGGGCGGGTGAGGTAACCAATACACCGTCATCTCTGATACAGGTTTTGAATTCCAGCCGTTGTAAAAGGGAGGCGATCTGTTCAGGTGACAGATCAAGGCCGAGAATGCGTTTAACAGCGGCTGTTGTCAACAGGTTTTCGGTATCCTGATGCGGCAATGGATATTCATCAAGGACATCCGGGGCGATTTGTCCGCCGGCCCAGTCAGCCAGTCTTTGCAGACCGTATTTCAGGCCGACCTCAGCCAGAGCAGGATGGACCCCGCGTGAGTTGCGGTAAGAAGCTTCAGAGTTAAGTTTGGTAGCGTTGACGGTTTTCCGGATGTTGATAAAGTTCCATGCGGCTGCTTCCAGCAGAATGTTGCGGGTGTCGGGGGTAACTTCACTTTCGAGACCGCCCATGACCCCTGCCAGCGAAAGAGCGCCGGCAGTATCCGCTACCAGCGTGGTGTAGGAATGCAGGGTGCGTTCTGTATGGTCGAGGGTGATGAGTTTTTCGCCTTCTTCTGCCCCGCGTGTAATGATGGTGGGCGTTTTTCCGCCGGCTCGTTTTACCAGCAGATCATAATCAAAAGCGTGCAGCGGTTCACCGGTTTCAAGCATGACATAGTTGGTGGCGTCAACCACGGCGTTGATGGGGCGCATCCCTGCCAGACGCAGGCGGCGTTGAACCCAATATGGGCTGGGCCGTGAATCAACATTGCGTACCAGCCCCAGCATGAAGCGCGGGTTGCGCACCGGATCGGTGATCTGAACAGCCGCTGTTTCGAGAACAGAACTGCCGCTGACAGAATATTGAGGGGGCGTAATATGCAGCGGTTTACCGGTAATGGCCGAAAGCTCACGGGCAATGCCCATCACACTTGCATTCCGAACCATATTGGGCAATATCGAAATTTCAAATACGGCGTCGCCCATATAGTCAACCAATGGGGTTCCGGCGATTGCATCTTCATCCAGCAGGATGATGCCTTCGTGTTCGTCTGAAATTCCGAGTTCTTTTTCAGAACAGACCATCGAGAAAGAATCAACTCCGCGGATTTTTGCTCTTTTTAATTGAGTCAATACTCTGCCTGGCTGGTGACCATCATAAAGCTGAGCCCCTTCACGGGCATAGGCAACTTTCAGCGGTTTTTCCAGTTTTCCGGTTCCTTTATAGGGGTATAAATCCGGAGCGCCGGTGAGTACCATGATGTCTTCGGTGCCGTCGTTTAATGCACACAGAACCAGACGATCAGCATTGGGGTGGGGGAATACTTCGCGCACTTCAGCAACAACAAACTTATCAGCCGGCCAGCTCAGCCCGGAATAACTGAATTCGTAGCGTTCCAATTCAGGCCTGGGCAGCCCGGCCAGATGAATGCCTTCAACTTCAAGCCCGGTCATGGTTAATACCTGAGCAAGCTGCTCCAGGTTTAAGTCAATATCAATATAAGTTTTTAACCAACTCAACGGAATTTTCATGAGTACCTCTAAAATTGTTCCAGGAAACGGATATCGTTGTTCCAGAAATAGCGAATATCCTGGATGCGGTTGCGCAGCATGGAAATACGTTCGGGGCCCAGGCCGGCGGCAAAGCCTGAATAAATTTTGGGGTCGTAGCCGCCATTTCGCAGAACAACCGGGTTCATCATTCCGCAGCCCAAAATCTCAAGCCAGCCGGTGCCTTTGCAGACGGAACAGCCTTTGCCTTTGCAGAAGAAGCATTCAAAATCCATCTCGGCGCTGGGTTCTGTAAAGGGGAAGTAAGACGGCCGCAGACGGGTCTTCACATGGTTGCCGAACATCCGTCTGGCAAACGTGTTTAGCGTATATTTTAAATCTCCGAATTTAATCCCTTTTCCAACAGCCAGCAGTTCCATTTGGGTAAATTGAATTTCATGCCCGGTATCGACCTGTTCATAGCGGTAACACATGCCGGGCAGTAAAACCCGTACCGGGTTGGGGGCAAAATGGCGCATGGCGTGAATTTGACCCGGTGAGGTATGCGTGCGAAGGATAACGCCTGGTTTGGTGGTGTAGAAGGTGTCCCACATATCCCGGGCAGGGTGATATTCCGGGATGTTGAGTAATTCAAAGTTATACTCATCGGTTTCTACGTCACGCGCCCGAAAATCCTGAAACCCCATGTCGGAGAAGATCCGCGTTAATTGACGCATCGTTTGAGTCTGAATATGCAGGCGGCCCTGACCGGGTTTTCGGCCGGGCAGGGTGATATCCAAAGCGTTGGACGAAAGATCATTCATCAAAGCGGCCTGCCTGATGGCGCTTTCTTTTTGTCCAAACGCTTCTTCCAGACGGATTTTCACCTGATTGGCAGCCTGGCCGGCTTTGGGGCGATCGGCTGGCTCAAATTGCGATATTTCTGAAAACATACGCATCATGGGAGATGATCTTCCCAAATGATTTGTTTTCCATTGCTGCAACTCCGTTTCTGTTTGAACAGCGGCTAATGCCTGCAGCGCCTGGTTTTGGATTGTTTCGGTTTCTACGGCAATATTACGAACCTCACTCATTCTTCCTCCTTAAAAGAAACATCCCATCCAATATGGGACGGGATGACCGTGGTACCACCCAAATTGGCTGGAAAACCCAGCCCACTCCTGCCAACGCTTTATTGGCTGCGCTGATAACGGGGCGCTTCCGGTTCAGACTACTTGCCCGGGCGATTTCACCGGCAGGTTTCACCTGAACAGCTCGCAAGGGAACTTCAACGGGTTTTTCCGGGTTCGGGTTGCAGTCTGTGCCCGTTACCTCTCTGAGACGGATCCTGCCGGTTTACTTTCCTTGGTCTTTGCAATAACAGCCTCTATTATCGTCTTTTGAGGCAGATTGGTCAAGGGAAATGACAGGGGAAA
>CAZEEL010000116.1:0-5217 GCA_964511135.1 uncultured Leptolinea sp.
CGCAAAGGAGAAGCCGGCAGCGAATCAAACATTTTGGAAGGGGAGGGTACCGGTCAGATCTGATGAAGGTGCTTTCGGGATAAAATCTTTGGTTGGAGGAAGCATCACTGCGGGCACAGCGAAGTTGTCTGTTTTGGGAAAGATGGATGGCTTTGGCCAGAAAACGGCCCTGCAATGTCCCCTGATTTGTGGGTACATGTTTATCCCGAGCTGATGTTATTTCATTAAGGAATTTTTTTCCTGTGGAGGGCTTTGATGGCCGGGATTTTGGTTGTTCAGTGACTCAACCCGGCCTGTTTTTTTAAAGAGGACGAAAAAGGATTGAAAAAATCGCCATGTGATTTTTCTGAGAGGGTGTTGCGTGTTGTCAGGAGTGAAGTATGGGTACTGTAGATATTAATCATATATCCAAACGATTTGGGGCGGTACAGGCAGTGCATGATGTCAGTTTTGAAGTGGCGCCGGGAGAAATTTTCGGGCTGCTGGGGCCGAATGGAGCCGGGAAAACAACGATCATTCGAATGATTTTGGATATTTTTAGACCGGACAGCGGAACCATTCAAGTTCTGGGCGGTCCAATGGAAGAAGCCAAAAAAGATAAAATTGGGTATTTGCCGGAAGAACGCGGGTTATATCAGGATATTTCTCTGGAACGTTGTATCCGTTATCTGGCTTCTTTGAAAGGTATGAATGAACCTCAGATTGGCCGGCAGATTGAAAAATATCTGCAGCGCTTTGATCTTCAGGGTTGGCGTAAGAAAAAGGTAAAAGAACTCAGTAAAGGCATGCAGCAGAAAGCCCAATTGATTACGGCTTTGATTCATAACCCCGATTTAATTGTTATTGACGAACCCTTTTCAGCGTTGGACCCGGTAAATACTCAACTGGTAAAAGAAATTTTGCTTGAAGAACGCAGCGCCGGAAAAACGGTTGTTATGTGTACCCATCAGATGCACCAGGTAGAAGAACTGGCCGACCGTTTGGTTTTAATCAGCCGAGGCGAGGTGCTTCTCTATGGCGGGTTGCTGGATGTGCGCAAACAATTTGCCAAACCGGAATTGCACATTATCTCTGGCAGCCGTATTCCGGCTGTGCTGACCGGGGTTGCTGAGATTATCTCGCTTAATCAACAGCATTCCCTTAAGCTGTTGCCGGAAACAGATCCGCAGCAGGTGTTGCGTGAACTGGTGCAGCGGGATGTTCGCATTGAATCTTTTGAAGTGGCAATGCCTACTCTGGATGAAATTTTTATCGAGGTGGTTAAAGATCAAAACTTTGAGGCTTTGACAATGCCGTCTGAGAGCGCGGCTGCATGAAAAAGTTTTTGCGGGTTTTTTTCCATGAATATGCGCGGCATGTCTTTCGCAGGCGTTTTATTCTTTTAATGCTGAGCATGCCGCTGGTTGTAGTGTTGATCGCTGCTTTAAGCTTTCTGATGGTGTATTTGCAGTTTAAAAACACACCGATTGGATATGTTGATCTGGCAGGCGTGATAACCAAAGCCCCGCAGTACCCTGTGTCTGAAGGAGGGATATCTCAGCCGGTACAGATTATTTCGTATCTGGATGAAAATGAGGCCCGGGCAGATGTCGAAAAAGGGGTTATTCAGGGGGTTTATATCATTCAGTCAGACTATATGCAGACCGGGAATGTAACGGTGGTCGAAAAAGGTTCTGTCAGTATGAATGCGGCGGATGATTTTTCCGCTTTTTTACGGAACAATCTATATTCCGGCCTTTCTCCTGAAGTGGCTCTTCGTCTGTATCAGGGGGCTTCGATTGAGGTGTTGTCTTTGGATGGCAGCCGTGAAGCGTCAGGAAGACGGGTGCTGGACATGATTTTACCCATTGCTGTGGGTCTCTTAATGATGATTATTGTTAATATTTCAGGCGGCTACTTATTGCAGTCGGTGGTGGAGGAAAAGGAAAACCGGACTATGGAAATGGTGATTACGTCGGTTTCTCCGAACCAGTTAATGATCGGTAAGATTCTTGCTGATATTTGTGTTGGACTGACTCAGCTGATTTTCTGGCTGATCTTTGTTGGGCTGGGGCTGGCTGTGGCCAGCGTGCTGTCTCCCTGGGTTGCCGGACAGATGATTGACTCCAGTCGAATTTGGCTGGCAGCGGCTGTTATTCCCCCCGCTTTTTTGATCATTGGCGGTTTGATGGCAACGGTCGGGGTGATGTTTACCGAGAACAAAGAAGCTCAGCAGGTGACCGGGGTGTTTTCAATCGTGCTTTTTGTGCCGTTGATGATGTCTTCGGTTCTGATGATGCAGCCAAACAGTCCGATTGCTCTCTTTCTGACCTTTTTTCCGCTGACCAGTCCGATAACGATTTTGTTGCGTTCGTCTTTTACCTCCATTCCAGACTGGCAGTTGGTTACGGCGCTGATTGTTCTTTACGCTTCTGCATGGATCTGTCTTTGGCTGGCCGGAAAAGCCATGAAGGCAGGCATGTTGCAGTATGGCCGCCGAATTACTTTAAAAGAAGTGTTTCAGCGAGGTCAGCCATGAAAAAACTGCTTCTGATTGCCCAAAATGAACTGATATATACGCTGTCGCGCAAATCTTTTTGGATTGCCATGTTTGCCGTGCCGCTTTTTTCTTTTTTCATTACGTGGATTTCTTTTATCGGCTCTGCGAATGAAAATTCATCTGTGCCATCTGTTTTTAATGACCCGGTTGTTTTGATGCAAAAAGGAGTGGTAGATCAATCCGGGCTGGTGAAAACAGTTCCGGCAGAGTTCGATGGCGTTTTAAATCTTTACCCGGATATGGATGCGGCAAATGCTGCTGTTGCTGCTCACGAAATTCAATCTTACTATGTTATTGCTCCTGATTATCTTGCAAGCGGAAAGGTTCAGTTTTATCGGGCTGATTTTAATCCTGTGTCCGGCTGGGAGGATTCAGATTCTCTCAATCGACTGATGGCGATGAATCTGTTGCCGGATCGGCCTGAAATTGTGGAACGATCGGGGGTATTGATGAATCGCACCCGTGAGCAGACAGGAACGCAGAGAACTCAGGATCCTGAATCGATGGTCTCGTTCTTTTTGCCATATGTGATCATGCTTTTGCTGTATATAACCATTTTTGGTTCGGCCAGCTATCTCTTAAATTCGGTTACCAATGAAAAACAAAACAGGGTGATTGAGATTCTGGCTGTTTCAGTGAAACCGACCGATTTAATGATCGGAAAAGTGTTGGCGTTGGGGCTGGTGGGGTTGGTGCAAACGGTGTTCTGGGCGCTTTCTGGCTGGTCAGCCTTTAAGCTGATGGGTCTTAACGGGTTTGATTTCAGTTCTTTGAAATTGACTCCGGTTTTTATGTTGATTACTTTTGCTTATTATATTTTGGGCTATCTGTTGTATGCGGGTTTAATGGCTGCGGCAGGGGCATTGGTTCCCAGTGTAAAAGAAGCCTCTCAGATAACTTTCCTGATGGTTGTGCCGCTCGTCATTCCCCTTATGTTTATCAATATCATTGTTGCGGACCCTGACGGGGTATTTATGTCTGTCTTAAGCATTTTTCCGTTCACCAGCCCGGTATCCATGCCGTCGCGCATGGCCATGGCTCATGTACCTTTCGGGCATCAGGCTTTATCGCTGATTCTGCTGGCTGCAACCGTGGCATTTGTTTTGCGCAGCGCTGCCGGTGTTTTCAGGGCTTCCAATTTGCTGACCGGTAAGGCCGTCAATTTAAAAGTTTTTCTTCAGGCCATGTTTGGCCGCAGCTAGTGTACACTGTTGTAACAGTTTTAAAATCTTTTTGACGCAGGCAGGTGAAAATGACAGAGCAAAACCAACCATCATCCTGGAGTTATGAAAGAGAACTTTGCAGTATTGCCCGTACTCAAAATTTGCCTTATGTGCCGATCTGTTTGCAGCGCGGTGAACGCGATCTG
Organism: uncultured Leptolinea sp.; assembly: GCA_964511135.1. Classification (GTDB taxonomy): domain Bacteria; phylum Chloroflexota; class Anaerolineae; order Anaerolineales; family Anaerolineaceae; genus UBA4782. The sequence goes on from CAZEEL010000116.1 coordinate 3,909, forward strand.
TTATGGGATACGGAAGGGCGGCGTTATATTGATTTTTGTTCAAGCGCCTGCCTGAGCAATCTGGGCAACAGTCAGCCTGAAATTACGCAGGCTGTGGTTGAGCAAATGAACAGGTTGGGGCAGTATATCTTCAGTTATTTTTCAACGGAACCGGCTGTGTATCTGGCTGAGAAGCTGACCAGTCTGGTTCCAGGCCCGGGAGCGAAAAAAGTGCTGTTTACCAACAGCGGGTCGGCAGCGGTGGATGGAGCCATCAAAATTGCCCGCGGTTATACGGGGCGCAGCAGGTTGTTGTCGTTTGTTGGTTCATATCATGGCGGAACTTATGGCGCTACCAGTTTGTCAGCCATCAACCCGGCCATGAGTCATGCGATTGGTCCGCTGCTGCCGGAAGTTTATCATTTTCCTTATCCATATTGCTATCGCTGTGAAACGGGCCGGCATTCGGATACCTGCCGTCTGGATTGTCTGAACGCTTTTCAGCAGGCGTTTGATAGCTGGCTGCCGCCGCAGGATGTGGCGGCGATTGTTTTTGAGCCGATTGCGGGCGATGCTGGAATGGTGGTTCCTCCGCAAAAATATGTTCGTGCTTTGCGCCGCCTGTGCGATGAATATGGCATTTTACTGGCGGCTGATGAAGTTCAACAGGGGCTGGGGCGCACCGGAACCTGGTTTTCTCTGGATCATTTTGGGGTGGTGGCTGATTTGTATATTCTGGGCAAAAGTCTGGGCGGCGGGTTGCCGATGGGGGCGGTGCTGGGGAAAGCTGAAATTATGGACAGTCTGGAAGCGCCGGCCATTTGCTTTTCTTCTGCCGGAAATCCAACGGTAAGCGCTGCGGCGCTTAAGGCGCTGGAAATTATTGAGCGCGACGGTTTATTAAAGGTTGTTCAGCAAAAGGGAGACTGGTTGTTTCAGGAATGTTTTAAGTTGCAGCAGGAGTTTTCTTTGATTGGCGATGTGCGCGGAATGGGTCTGTCGATCGGGCTTGAGCTTGTGGATGCATCGGGCGGGCGTGATCGGGTTGCGGCTGCCAAAATTTGCGAAGCCTGTATTCGGCGCGGGCTGTTGCTTACCTTTTTTGGTAAGAATACGCTTCGTATCCAACCGCCTTTTATCGTTGAGCAGGAGCATCTGGAGGAAGGGTTGATGATCCTGCGCGGAGCGCTGGCAGATTATCGGGCAGGAAAATTGGATAATTTACGGGGTGCAGGGGGCTGGTAACAGAAATTTCAGGTATAATAGGGCTCACGCCCCCGTAGCTCAATGGACAGAGCGCCTGACTTCGAATCAGTAGGTTGGGAGTTCG
>CAZEEL010000117.1:0-5089 GCA_964511135.1 uncultured Leptolinea sp.
CGCAGCGGTGAATGCAGTCTTTGCCGCGTCAGGCTGGTTTCGGGTAAAGTATTTTTGTCAAAAGGCATTATGCTGAGAAAGGCCGACGAAAAATACGGCTATATCCATTCCTGCAAAGCTTACCCGTTAAGTGATGCGGAAATATTGTTTTAATCATGAGGATGTGTTGACATGGGCTTCTTTTTTCAGGGTTATAGTGTTGTTGCCATCCTGGCGCTGGCCGGGCTTACGCTTGCGCTGGTAGGGTTAAGCGAAATTACACGCCGCAGCAGGGCGGCTGCCATCATTACCTACTGCATTTTTCCGGTTGTGCTGGTGGGTTTGATTGCCGCGCGCATTGTTGAAAGCCCCTCCAGTAAAACATGGTTCGGCGTGGTAAAAACTTACTCGGCCCTTGCGGGTGTTATCGGCTTTATGCTTATCCGTTATACGAAGCTGGGCAGCAGGAAGTTTGCGATCATTTTTCCGGTTGCTATTCTGGCTTTGAATATTGCTGAGGCGATTTATCGTGATATTGAGGTTTATCTTAACTTCAGGGTTCCTATGGAGGATGCTGCGGGGCTCCTGCTGCAGGGTGGGGTGTGGAATCTGTTGAATGCGGCTGCCGGTGTGTTTCTTTTGCTTACGATGACGGGCTTTATGGGCATACGGGTGTCGAACACCCCCTCAAGAGATATGGTTTGGCCGGATCAGCTTTGGTTCTGGATCATTGCGTATGATTTGTGGAACCTGGCGTACTGTTACAACTGTATTTCAACCCGTGCAATGTATGCAGGCATGGCGCTGCTGGTTTCCTGTACTGTGGCTGAGTTTTTCATTAAGCGCGGTATCTGGCTGCAGCATCGCGCACAGACCCTTGCTTTGTTTGGGATGTTTTCACTGGCGGTTGATTATCAGGCTATTCCTGCGTTTGGCATCACGGCTACCTATAACCCCGCCGCGTGGACGATCTTAAGCGCGATTGCTCTCGCTTTTAACGCCGGCGTATTTGTATATCAAATTAACCGAATCGTAAAAACCAGGCGCAATCCTCTTAAAGAGGAAATGTACAGCGATCTCTTAAGTTACCGACGTAATCTTGAAGCAAACGGATTGTAAAACAGCTTTATGCAGAATTAATACAGGCGGCCGGTTTTTTTGACGGGCCGCCTGTATTTTTTATTGAATCACTCTTGCTTTGATTCGTGCCTTGTCTTCATACATTTTCTGATCTGCACGGATCAGCCGTGCGTTCAGATCAATATCTTTGCTGCCCTGCACATGCTCCATGCCAACTGCAAAATCAACATGAACATTTTTATTGGGGTAGGTGTGTACAAGATTGCGCATTTTATGGATGATGTCTTCTCCGGCTGGCTCTGCAACGTTTATCAGCAGTGCGCTGAATTCGTCGCCGCCCAGGCGATAGACATTTCCTTTGTGTTTAGCGGTCAATTTGGCCAGGCATTGGGCAAAGAATTGAAGCATATGATCTCCTTCGACATGGCCGAAGGTATCGTTTACCTTTTTAAGCCCGTTAAGATCAAATGTAAGGATCAATAACTCTTTAATCTGCGGAAGATTGTTTTCAATCCAGTCCAGTTTTTCGCCGTAGGCGAGACGGCTGCCCACGCCTGTAAGGTAATCTTCCATTGCAAATTTCTTGTACGTGCTTTCAAGCAGCATTTTGTTTGCGATTTCATAATATTTTTTGATGATGAACACAAGCTGCAACACAATGAACATGAGTGTGCCCAACATGAGAAAAGTATTATAGATTTTTGAAGCAAAGAAAACATAGCTGATCAGACCGCCCAGGAAAGCAAATACCAGCGGCATTACTGAATAGGTCAGTATGGTTTTTTGCGGAAATTTTTTCGAATTGGTGAGCAGATACGCTGTTATCGTAACGATTACTGTTATAAACATCACGATATGGGTAACAAACAACAGGTCTCTGGGTTCAAAAACCCCTGCCAGGAGCATTGCAGACTGAAACACAAGATTTGCTGACAGGAGAACAAGCACGGCATTAAATACTTTGTGAAACCGGGTGTCAGCAGAAGCCTGTGTAATGAACATTACGGGTATCGGCATCATGGCGAGGTTGTAATATTCAAACACGTGGTAAAACAATGCAAGCGGCTGGTAATAACGGATTGACCTTGTCTGAAACAGGATGTAAGTACCTACCAAAAATGCCATATATGAAAGGTGCAGTAATTTTATACCGGATGGGTTTTTAAAAAAGAGGATTATGTTTATCATAATCAGCATAAAAAACACGATGAACATGGTGAGTACCATAATTAACTGAGGTATCTCGCGCAGGAAGTTTTGTTTGATAAGCGTTGAATGATCGCCGATATAAAACGGCTCAATACGATGCGAGGAGTTTGACCCGGGCGGGAGATGGTAGACGATCTTCAGTGTATCCGGTTTGGGTGTACGAATGTTTTCAAGGCTTACATAATGCATGAGATAGCCTTCGCTTGAAAACGCACCGTGGGCTTTTGGAACATAGCTGAACAGTTCCTCATTCGTATCGTTGCGGTAAATGTTTACTGAGGCATAACCGCTGGTAAGATCAAGCGTTTTTTTCTGGATGTTGTCGATGTCTGAAATATCCAGAAATACCGTAATTTCCCGTTCTTTAGACAGATCAAAGCTGTATGGAAGGTCGTGGCGCTCCTGCCTGCCTTCAAACAGGATGCTTATATCTTTATCCAGTGTTACCGATGTGTCTGTTTCGTTGGCTGACAGGGCTTCGGATGATGGAGTTTTGATAACCGATACGCTTGTAATAACTGCAAACAAGACAGCGCATGTTGCAAGGATTGTTATAGAATTTCTGCGTAATGCATTAAACAACATGTCTCCAAAACTGTGCAACATTACTCCCGCATAAACAGACAGGCCTGATTTTGCACATCAGTGTGCAGCCTGCCCCATCCATCAAACCGAAATAATACCCCGACCGGTCTGTGTCACTCAGGTTCAGCATAATATAATTGAGCTATAGTAATATAAAATACTATTTTTTTATAATTTACCTAAAAAGATTATAAAACAAACCAAAACAGAAGTCAACGAAACTTAACTGAGAAACTGAGAAACTTAACGAAACCTGTCTGTTTGTCAAAACCATACTGAAAGACGGTCTTCTGTAAACTTAAATATTACGCGGAAACGATGGTAAAAAAGTCAGCATTGACTATCAGAGTAGGCAGAAAGGGTCATCTGATGACAGGTCATCTCATGCGGTGACGAAGGTGCCGCTTGACCGCGGCAGGCGACCGGGCTGTTCGTGAAACGGTCTTTTTTGGATTCAGAGCAACTCTATAGAGGTATCCGGACGACTGTATTGATGTAATACTTTCAAACAAACTCCTTAAATGATGAAGAAATGCATTCAGTTAAGCTGGATTCATTCATTGACTGGTTATATGCAATCACTCTGTTTCTTCCGCCTGCTTTTGCCGCATACAGCGCGGTGTCAGCCCGTGATATCAGGGAATTTAATTCGTTACGATTGCCGTGTTCGCAGATGGCTATTCCGATGCTGATCGTTATAAACCCTGTTTCAGACAGTTGATGTGGTATTTGTAAATTGCGAATGTGTTGATTAAGCTTTCTACCGGTCTGATACAGTTCTTCACTGGAATAATTTACTGCAATGCCGACAAACTCTTCGCCTCCGTAACGATAAAACGATATGTTATGTTCTTTGCCAAATTCAAGGAAACATCTCCCGATGGTTTTTAAGCACATATCTCCTTTTTGGTGCCCGTATGTGTCGTTGTAGGGCTTAAATCGATCAATATCTATCATAAAGACGCCGATTGATTTTTCCATTGCCTGCTGTTCTTCACATACCGCCAGGTGCAGGTATAAGCCCCTCCGATTTTCAAGATTCGTTAAAGTATCAATTTTTTCTCGAATTACGGCCTGACGCTTTAATTCAAAGTTTTCGAATTTTGATATTCTTAAGTGTTCGCCAAAAGTGATTGCCAATGATAAGAACAGAACCGAATTCAGGTATTCGTCTAAAACCAGAGAGCTTTCTTTGAGCGGAATGATCATAAGAAAGTTAACCGCTGCAAACAGAAGTTCAAATAAGCAGATTTTCCAACCTTTGTCCAAAATTACAATGGGAATCAGGAAAAGGAACAGCAGGATGGTAATGCTGGGGTAATTGGGCGCCAAAACAGCGCTGACGTAAAGAGAAAATAAACAGGCAATGGTATAGGTGATATAGAGTAAGTTGGCTGCTGAAGTGATTTTATGCAGTTTCTTGTACGAAAGCAGCAAAGAAAGCATTGCCAGAAGCACTATGAAATATGGCGTCGTAAGGTCTTCATAACTTTCTGACATAAACGAAATTATTAAATAGGCGGAAAAGAAAATGCAGGCAATGATGAGTGTAAGCCGAAGCATGTTAAGATTGCTGTTATCAATTTCAGTCACATTGTTTTTAATGAGCTCATTCTGTGTTCTCTGATATTCTGATAACTTATTTAATAATCGCATCGTTCGATTTACTCCAGATGTTTCACAAGCGTGTTGTTTTCAAAGTATCTGTCAGAAGGAGGGTAACGTTAATCCAGGGTTTGGAAAACAGAAAATGACTGTATTTAATGACAGAATACTTTTATCATGAACCCTATCCAAGTATAAGATTACCCTAAAATCACTACAAATGCAAATAAATATAAGGAAAACGATCAATATGGTTGGGTTTTGGTTGGTTTTTCTTTTCTGTTTTCTGAGGGTATATTCCACCTTTGACTGTATTTTGGGTGTGTTATTCTCACCCTGTCCGGAACATTCAGGGGGCTTTAACTGCCTGGAGAACGTTGTCTGTATGATGTCAGGGATTCTGCATGGCAACTCGTAAACCTGACGGTCATTTGCATCCATGATACAGAATCAAAGTATGCGCTTTCCCATCAATGCTGCGATGTTCCATATGGGCAGATTGTGAATACGCTGTTCCGATTTTCCGTTTATAATCTCTGTCGTATCCTGTTTAATTGTGGTATTAAACAGATAGCACTCGAAATGATGAATGTATTATGTATGATGATTGTGTTATGACAGGAAAAGGTCA
>CAZEEL010000118.1:0-5016 GCA_964511135.1 uncultured Leptolinea sp.
CTATATTCGCCGGCGGAATCTTATTGGATACTCTATGATATGTTCAGGATCATGCCGAGCCTGGTTCGCAATGCATCGAAACATACTGTCTCCTCTGATTTTAGAGAACGGCTGATGCTGGCAGTGACTGAGGTTAACGGGTGCGTTATGTGTTCTTATGCTCATACCCAAATGGCTTTGGAAAGCGGTATGAGCATCTCAGAGGTTGAGACACTTCTGGCCGGCGAGTTTTCAGGGGTGCCGGGCGAAGAATTACCGGCGGTTTTATTTGCCCAGCATTATGCTGACAGCCGCGGAAAACCATCAAAGGAAAGCTGGGAGAAAATTAAAGAGTTATACGGAGAATCCAACGCGATGGCAATCCTGGGCTCGATTCGCATGATTATGATGGGGAACATGTTTGGTATTCCCCTGGGCTCAATTCGCGGCCGGATTACCGGAAAAACAGATTCAATTGATTGCCGCAGCAGCGTTTGGTATGAGACGAAGATGCTGTTTTCGATGGTTGTGTTTCCTCTGCTCTCTGCAATTCACGCATTGTTCTCTGCTGTTTTGCGCAGGCCGGTGGTTGTTTAATGACGTGTGCTGGATAGCAGATATAAACCGCTAAAAGATATAAGAGCATCCATCACTTGTTTGGATGCTCTTATATCTTTTTTATTGCTGCATCATATCAAAGCAGCGGTGGGTTATTCTCAGCAAAAGACGTCTCCTTTGAAATACTGATTTTTCCCCTTCTTTTTGGCAGTATACAGGGCCTGGTCAGCGGCTTTAAACAGATTTTCAATATCGCCTGTGGGCTGTGTGACTGCTGTAAAACCAATGCTGCAGGTTATTTTAATATCCGGAAAGCCTTCCATCTGTATATTCTGGAAGGAGCGAATCAGTTCTCTGGCTTTTTCTTCCGCTGTTTTTTCAGCAGCCACGTCTTTCATCAGTACCAGAAATTCATCGCCTCCCCAGCGGCATACAAAATCGGTGCCCCTGAAACAACGTTCGATGGTTGCGCTGACTATTTTCAGGGCCTCATCGCCGATATCGTGTCCATACGTATCATTGATGTGTTTGAAATTATCAATGTCCATGAAAAAGAGGACATGCATTTTATTTTCGAAGAGGTTTGCCAGATATGTTTTTAACCGTTCCTGTGCGGCGGCTTTGTTGAAAAGTCCGGTCAGATTGTCATGCCAGGCGGCGTTTTGCCATTTCTCTTCTTCGCGCTTTGCATCTTCTATGTCGTTGATAAAGATGGTTGTCAGAAGATTTCCATCGTGTTCATCCATGACAAAGCGCATATTGGCATGTGTTCGGCGGTATTCTCCATTGACCAGTTTCCTGAAAGTGAAGTTTAATTCTTTGACGCCGTTCTCGAACTTTTGAATCAGATGATTGCGGTCAAACATCTCACAGAAAGCCGTTTTTTCGTCCGGGTGTACGAGGCCGTTGCCGATGGCCATAAAAACTTCGTTGAAGGTGTCATTTTGATTGAGGTTAATATCTTCACTGTCACTGGAGTTGATGATGATTTTCCCGCTGGTGAGGTTAATCAGGTACAACGACAAAGTGTTTTTAAGAAGAAAACTTTGGTATCGTTTTTGCTTTTCCTGCTGAGACTCAATGGTCTTAAGATCATTAATATCCTGAAGCGTTCCTATAAGCGGGGTGTTGGGGTCTGAAGAAATTCGGAAGAGTTTGGCCCGATACCAGGAATAGTTGTTGCTGTTCTGGAACTTTAAGCGGAAATCTTTGCTTTCCATGAACGAGTCGCAGTCTGAGGATTGCAGAAAATCTTTGAAAGAATCAGCATCAGCGGGCAAGATGAAGTTGGATACCATGTCATCCAGGTTTTGCGAGGGTTTTATATCGTCTGTTGAATGGTCGCCTGACAGAATTTCGATTTTGTTTTCCTGGGGCGTGTATTCAAAGACCAGACCGGCTACCTGTGAAGCAGCCAGCCTCATTTTTTTATTTTCGACTTCCTGGTATTGTTTTGCTTTTTCCATATCATTCGTGTATGAAATGGCAAGCTTGAGTATAAAGATTACCAGCAGCACGAAAACAGCCATGATCACCCCAATGGTGATATACCCGGAATTTCTTTTGGAATCAAACTGAGATTTAAATGCGGTGGTTTGGGTTACTGTAATGAGATACCAGTCGTCAATATCTAATGGACGATAGCAGGCGACTCTTTTGGAGTCAGCTAATTTATAATGAGCAACGAAGGTATCTCGTTGGCTGATCTTCTTTTTGAGGGTTTCCATGCTGTTGTCATCAGAAAATTCCAGCTTCTCAAGCGGATCAAAGTAGTTTTGATTATTTGTAAAACTGTTTATGTTCTGGCTTGAAAAAATGAAGCTGCCATTTTCCTGGATAATGTGACCGAATCCCTGGCCGCCAAAGCTTTCGATATCTATAATTTTGGAAAAGTTTTCCATATCGTAAGCATACAGCATAACGCCTTCGATGCTGTCGCCAATGCGGATTGGAAAGCCAAACAGAATAACGGTACAGCCGTCTTTTGTTTTCATATTGGAGTGGATAACCAGTTTTCCGTTGAATGCCTGGCTCCAGTTTTTGTTTCCCCAGTTTTCTTCTGCGAGGTCCTGCACAGAATATAACTGATTATCTTTTCCAAGAAATGCAATTTCATGAACCAGCCCCCGGTTAAAATAATAGGAAAAGAAAGACTTACCCTTTGCCAGGTCCTGCAGCCCCATATGATTTGCTGTGGCGAAATCCTGAAGCATAACGCTGAGCGTTTCGCCATACGCAGCTACATTTTCAACCAGGCTGTTAATGTACTTTGACTGAGCGGATGACAGTTCTTTTACGCCCTGCTCCAGTTGTTCATTTTCCATCTGAGAAATGACACGAGTGTAAAATTGAACAGAAAGAATGAGGCTCAGTAATGTAAAAACAATCCATACAATGGAGATGGTTCTTATATACGACGAGGTTGATTTTGTTTTTGCGTTCACAGGCACATCCTTTGTTTTCTGCAGTAAAAAAAGATTGGTTTGTCGTTGAGCGTGTATTATTATGACATATTTAACATGAATTCGGGATAATTACTTTCGTTGGAAGAAAGTTTATGCGGGCGCAGCAAAACCATCTGTTTTGGAAAAGATGGATGGCTTTGGCCGGAAACGGCCCTGCAAAGACCCATGATTTGTGTGCACATGGTTATCCCGAACGGTGGTTATTCTATGGGTTTTATTTTGTACGGTGCACCATCAGGAGTCAACAAAATTGATCCATGCAATTCAATATTGGTTAATGATATTCTTTTTAAGTCATTCCTGCAATGCTTTTGAGGATGTTGTGCAGGTTAATCGCATTTAAATTTGTTTTTTATACCCATGAAAGACTGTTATCACTTCCAACCCTGACCTGGGATGTTGAGGAGTGCATGCATTAAACGCTCTTCGGATTGTGTTCTTCGGATTGTGTCATTCGTGTAATATAATATGTAAACATGCAGATTGTTCTTTGTCAGCGTTTTTTAGCATATGCTAACTTTAAAGCCGATGCTGATCGATCATGACAATAATAATGAGGAGGCAATCTATTGAATACATATAGTGTGTTATATGCGGGTCAGAGTAGCATTTTGCCTTGTGTAAAAAGCGGCGCTTTAGATTCAAATGTTGAATATTTAATCAGGATTTACACGGGTTCTGCTTTAAAAGAAAAAGCGGCAGAGGTTGCCAGAGAAATAAAACAGCTGTTTCCAAAATCGCACATCCTGGGTTGTAATACGGTTGGAATCATGTTTCAGGATGTGTTATACGAAGATGAAACGATGGTTCTTTTTGACCGATTTGAACATGCCGGAATTTCTGTAAAAACCTTTTCGTGGCGTGAACTTACGAGCGTCTGTCTTGCAGAGGCGCTGGCTGAATTTGCCGAAACGACTCAGGCCCGGCTTATGCACGTTCTTTGCTCAGATCAGTATTCCAAATCCCATGAAGTTATCTGTGAATTTAACAAGCTGAATACCTTCACAAAGCTGGTGGGGGGTGTTGCCGGAAATATCGTCAACAGGAACATTGAATCTTATGTTTTTGATGAAGAGGGTGTAAAGCCCTTCTCTGTTATGGCTGCTTCGATATCGGGAAAAGGCGTTAAAGCCAAAAGCTGGGTCAATATATCTCATGAACCTATCAGCCAGGTGTTTACGCTTACAGAGACGGAAGGGGAGGCAATTATTTCCATTGAGGGGCAGGACGCCAAAGAGTGGATACAGGATCAGTTGGGTTTTGAAAAGATGAGGGAATTTTCAGATTGGAATGTTGCTGCAAGAAACGATGAGCTGGTGCGGTTTCCCATTGTTTTGGAAGGGCACCACGGCGCCAGCAGGTATCTGCGTTTTGACGAACAAAAAGACAGAATTTGTCAGTATAACAGTGAGATGTCAGACGGTACACAATTCAGGATAGGGTATACCAACCCCCAGAGTGTTGTCAAAAATACCAGTGAGATATGCAAAGATATGGCGTTTCAGCCTGTCGAAAGCCTGTTTTTCTATTCCTGTTTCTTTCGGAAGATGTATCTCAGCAATTGTACAAGCTGGGAGATGCTGCCTTACAAAGGAAACGGCCTTTGCGGCGCATTCATGATGGGTGAGATCGGCAACATTAATGGGGTTAACGAATATTTGAATGGATCCAGCGTTTTGACAGGCATAGCAGAAAATGACGTTTTTCTGAAACCTGATCAGGATTTCTTTTTAAAAATGGGTGTTATTGAGGATGAAACCAAAGACCTCTTAAATTTTGTTCTGCTCAGGCAAAAGACTCTGTTAAGCAGAATTAATGAAAAATTATTGGCTGATCTGATGTTGTCTCAGGAGCGCTCGAAGAACCGTCTTTTATACGAAGCCAATACCGGGTTACCGAATTCAGTAAAGTATAAGAAAGATTTGGCAGGTAAAAATTATGACAAGCTTTGTCTGGTGGTCGTCGAGAACCCCTTTAATGTCATCAGTTACATAAAACAGGATAGATATTATGC
>CAZEEL010000119.1:0-5008 GCA_964511135.1 uncultured Leptolinea sp.
TGCAGAAAACGCTATAATTCACAGATCAAATATAAGCGTCTGAGGTAAACATGATTTTTTCTTTTTATTATTCGGATCATGGATCGATCCAATATAACCTGAGTATGGAACAGATTCGTGAGGCATTTCAATCAAAATCGGGGCTGTTATGGGTTCATCTCTCTCATCCTGATCCTATCGAAGCCAATCAGATCCTGTCTGATATTTTTCAGTTTCACCCTCTCACGATTGAAGACTGTCTGAATACCGGCTATCAAACGCCAAAGGTAGATGATTTTCTTTCTTATATATTTATGATTCTGCATGCGGTTCAATTACCGGATCATGCGAGTGATGAAATTAATACCGGTGAATTAAATGCATATCTGGGCAGTCATTTTTTGGTTACGCTTCATCTTGAAGAGCAAATGGCTCCCATTCAGACTGTGATTCAGCGAATAGAGAAAGATGAGCGAATCTATAAGCAGGGAGCTGATTTTCTTTGTTATTCCATTCTGGATGCTTTGGTGGATGAATATGTGCCGATTTTGGATCAAATGGATGAAGAAATTGACAAACTGGAAGACGCCATTCTTCAGAAGCCGCGGCCTGAAACGCTGGAACGCATTATTAACTTGAAACATAATATTGCCGCTATTCGGCGAATTATTGGGCCGCAGCGTGAACTGGTCAACCGTCTGAGCCGTGATACCTATGCTGTTATTACGCAACATTCAAAAATTTATTTTCGGGATGTGTACGATCATCTCATTCGTTTTCAGGATCTCAGTGAATCGATTCGTGATATTATTTCCAGCGCACTGGATATTTATTTGTCATCGACTTCTTTGCGTCTGGATCATGTCATGAAGGCTTTAACCCTTGTTTCTACAATCTTTCTGCCGCTGACATTTATTGCCGGGATCTATGGGATGAATTTTAAATATATGCCTGAACTTTCCTGGCGATTTGGGTATCCGCTGGTGTGGGTCGTGTGTATTTCAATTTCAGCAGGAATGGTTTACTATTTCAGGAAGAAAAACTGGCTTTGATCGCTGTATTGACATTTCTGTAAATGACGGCGCCTGCATTTTGAAGAGCCTGCTGCTTTTGATGATGCGGACTGATTCCGCAGAGATGCAGTTCAATCTGATATCCAACCTGCCTCAGTTGCTGTGCGGCCAGTGCACAACTGGTTAGCCCAATTGGAGAATCTTCCAGAACAATTACCTGAAACCTGTCTGGCAGCGGGAGAGAAGATAGTTCACCCTGTTGAAAGCTCCAGGCCAATTCCATCGCCTGGTTTTCCTGGCGGATGAAGGCCGCCAGAATACAGGACAATCCATGAAAGAGTGAAGGTTTCACCAGTGTCAGAGGGTCTGCATGTCGTGTTTTGCCAAAATATTCCAGCCGGCCATAGGCAATCATGGGATATTGCATCATATTTAAGAGCTGTTGAGCCAGCTCACCTTCATTGGAATATCCGGCGGCAGCAGTTTGTACATCTCGCGGAGGCAAAGAAGGGCGCGATGTCATCAGGCAAATGCCCAATTGGTTGGTTTCCCATTGGGTTCTAAGGACATTCAAGATGCTTTCTTCAATCAGCAGTCGGTCATATTCGATCAGTGTCGAAACAGCAGAAAACCTGGCAGGAATTTGATAGGCTGATTCGTACTGTTCGCTGCCGAGTACCCTGGTTTGAATTGCCTGAATCCATGGGTTCTGTTCAACCGAACAGGGGTTTGAAAAGATTTCAGTGACAATTTCAGCCGACAGGTATTGAAAAACTGTTTTTGCAGGCGAAGATGCTGCATCCAAAAAAAGCATGCCCGGCACTTTATGCCGGCTGAGATATGGCCTGATCTGTTCCAGACGGGTTGTTAAATTCAGACGGTCGGTTTTTTTGCCTGTGGTTCTGATCAAATGGTTTAATGCCGGCAAATCAGGGGGCAATTGACAGGGCTTGATCCCAAGTTGCTGAACAGCGCAGTCATAAACTGCTGCTGCCACTACCGGAACCATGTCCCATTCGTTGGTCACCCCGTTTGATTCAAAAAAGATTCCCAATTCTTCTGTTGCGGGGAACCATTGATCGATATTCAGCTCGTGAAAGAAAGCCTGCAGTGTTTGATCAAACGCTTTTCTATACCCGCTGTTATTCAGTAAGACGCCGTCGATATCTGATATCAGAGCGGTGGGCAGGGGGGCGGGCATACTCATCAGAAACGTAAAGGTTCAGAACCCCGTGAAATGTTATCCAAAAATTCCATACGGGTTGCCATGTTGGTTCGATAACCGCCCAGCATAGCTGAAGTGGTCATTCTTGCGTTATGTTTTTTAACGCCGCGTATCATGGAACACATGTGCACGGCCTCCAGGACAACCGCCACACCAATCGGGTGTAAAAGCTCGTCAATAAATTCGGCAATCTGCCGGGTCATGCGTTCCTGAACCTGTAAACGGTGGGCAAACATATCTACAATTCTGGGAATTTTCGAAAGCCCTATGACTTTCTTTCTTGGAATATAGGCTACATGGGCCCGTCCAATAAAAGGCAGCATATGATGTTCGCACAAACTGTAAAACTCAATATCTCTGACAATGACCATTTCATCATATTCAACATCAAAAAGTGCGTCATTAATCAAGGCTTTTGGATCGACCCGGTAACCGGCCAGTAATTCCTGATACATTCTGGCTACCCGATGGGGCGTTTCCTGTAACCCCTCTCGATGCGGGTCTTCACCGACGGCTTCCAGTATTTCGAATACCCCTTTTTCAATGGTGGGCAAATCCATCGAATCATTTTCAATCAGCTCTGCTACTTTGTATATGCTTCTGTCACTGCTGTCCATATTACCTCATTGATTACGGTACGTTAAAGATTGCGTTATGTTTATTAACCATTCCTGCTGATCAGGTTTTAATGCTGTTGATTTTAATGCTTTAATGGCTTTAAGCGTATGGGTTTCAGCAAGTTGTTGTGTGATGGCTTTTGCGCCGCAGTCTTCCAAAGCGCGGGCCATATCGCTGACCTGGTCGATTTTTCCATTGTTCCATAATGCTGAAAACACGGCTGATTGATCCAGTCCCAGAATGACAGGAAGGGTCTTCTTTTTGGTCAATAAATCGCTGTAATTGGGTTTTCCGGTTATGGCTGCATCGCCCCAAATGCCGAGAATGTCATCTACCATTTGAAAAGCCAATCCAAGATGAAGTCCATAGTTTTCCAACCCCTCCAATGTGTCTGAAGAAGCTTCAGCAGCAATTCCGCCCAGTTTCGCACAGGCCGACAGCAAAGCGGCTGTTTTGCCGCTGATCATTTGAAAGTATTCTGTCTGAGAAATCTGATCGAGATGTTCAAATTTCATGTCCAAATATTGACCGGTTGTCAATTGACGGCAGGTGTTTTCAAGCAGCCAGAGCGCGCTCAGTTTCTGATCTGCAGAAAGAACGGCCTTTGGCGATAATATGGCGCCAAAGGCGAGGTTAAACATTAAATCGCCTGCATTAATGGCCTGGGCTGTTCCCTCAAGGTTCCACAGTGTTTTACGGCCATGTCTTAAATCAGATTGATCTTCAATGTCATCATGAATTAATGAAAAATTATGGATCAGCTCGACGGCCCCGGCCAGGGGTAAGGCCATTTGCCAATCGTCTTTTAAACCGGAGCAGCAAACCAAAACAAACAGGGGCCGCAGCCTTTTTCCCTGAGCTTTTTCTCCGCTTCCTTCACCGTACCAGCCCATATGGTACCGCAGCATATTTCTGAACGGTTCCGATTCAATGGACTCAATATGGTTCTTCAGAAAATCTTCTGTTGCGTTTCGCATGTTAAGAATGGTTGTGTCAATGTTCATGGTTTTTTACCTGTGTTTTCACGGGTTATGAGAGGCGTTTCTTTTAACGCTGCGATTGAATTGCAGCCGGCTGCAAACATGGTCAGCCGCAGACCCTGCAGCAGGTACATCATGAAGTGGTCTGTTGCATCCTGCCCCTGCATGGATGTACGAAGGAAAGGTCCGGCAAAACCGCCCAGATCTGCTCCCAGCGCCAATGCTTTTGCCAGATCCAGGCCATTCCGCAGGCCTCCCGAAGCAAACAGGGGGTGATCTCTGTCCAGTTTCCTGATCTGCAGGAGGCTGTCAGCGGTTGATATGCCCCAGGTTTTGAAGTCGGCGGCTACCTGCTTCATGATCGGGTCCTGGATGCGGTACATTTCTACCTGCGACCACGATGTTCCCCCTGCGCCGGCAACATCAATGGCGCTGACGCCTGCCTCAAACAGGCGTTTTGCTGTTTCACCGGATATTCCCCAGCCTACCTCTTTTACAACCACCGGAACGGTGATTTGCCGGCAGACGGCTTCGATTTTTTTCAGCAGGCCGGCGAAATTGGTTTCGCCTTCCGGCTGCAGGCCTTCCTGCAAAGGGTTCAGGTGAAGAAACAACGCATCGGCCTGAATTCCGTCAACCGCTTTTTGGCAATCTTCTGCCGTATATCCATAATTGAGCTGTACTGCGCCCAGATTGGCAAAAAGTAAAATATCCGGCGCAACATTGCGCACCTGAAAGGTATCTGAAACAGCGGGTTCTTCGATGCATGCCCGCTGTGAACCCACGCCAAATGCCAGTTGGAAGTGCTGCGCGGCGGCAGCCAGCCGGGTGTTGATTTCACCGGCCAGATGCGCTCCGCCGGTCATGGAAGAGATTAATATGGGTGCGGCCAGACTTTTTCCAAAAAGGCTGCAACCGGTATCAATGTCTGAAAGGTTCATTTCGGGTAACGCATTGTGCTGAAACTGGTATTTTGAAAACCCGGGGTCAATCCCGGATTGAACATCTTTTTCATGGTTGATGTGAATGTGATCTGTTTTGCGATCTGGGAGTATGCGGTTATCAGGCATGTAAGCAATTCCTGCATTTTTCATGTGAGTATACCAGAGTTATGCTTTACTCCATCCATGATATCCGGACTGTAAGAGCAACATGATAATGTCCTAAAGCAGCAATTTAGAAAAGTCCTAATT
>CAZEEL010000120.1:0-4983 GCA_964511135.1 uncultured Leptolinea sp.
CCTTTCTCCCATTTACAACCATCAAAATTGACCGCAGCTTATTAAAAGCGTCAAAAAATATATTTCTGGATGTATTAAATCTGATTTCGAACAGCAGCAACGACTGTAAAATCCTTGTTGAGGGTGTCGAAACACCTGAACAGGCTGAGTGGATAAAAACATTAAACATCAACGAAATCCAGGGCTTTTTCTATGCCATGCCCATGCCCGAAGATGATTTTGTCTCTTTCATGAAAAATCAAACAAATACGCCCTGCATGCGTTAACAATGAAGACCCGCCAGACAAAAACAGGCCGTTTTCATTTTATTAACTGTATAATATATTTATGTCACCTGCTTTAGATATCGATCATATAATAATCATGAAACAAAATGTTGGAACCAGGCAGAGGATGAAACGCAGGTGATCCATTAACATCATTGCCTGCAGTATTCAAAGCCCTGTTGAAGTATCACTTATAGAGACGATACATTCAACCGGCAAAACAACCTTACTGCAAACCACAAACAACATTTTCATGAATCACTTTCCGGAAAGATGCAAAAGTCTTTGCAATTAACATCTGCATCAACATCACAACAGGAGTTTTCATAATGTCAAATATCTTTTCACAAAACAGTCATAATAATTTTTCATGGGATAAACTCGGAGATATTAAAGACGGACGCGGAGCATTGGGAGAAAGTATGCCCGTTTTGGTATACCGCCTGCTGGAATATGCGATTAATGATGTTCTGACAAAACAGGAAAACAGGGAATATGCCGATGATATTTTCCGAAAGGCAGGTCACCTTGCCGGCAGCGAATTTGCAAAGAATATGCTGGATCTTAATGACGATCTGGATACCTTTGTATCCAAAACGCAGCGTCTGCTGGTTGACCTTAAAATCGGAATTCTGCGATTCGAACAGTTCGATACCGAATCAGGTGAGTTTATACTCACGGTTGCAGAAGACCTTGATTGCAGCGGACTTCCAATGACAGACGAACTTGTCTGCACCTATGACGAAGGTTTTCTTGCCGGCATTATGGAAGCCTACAGCGGTAAAAAATATGAAGTCAGAGAAGTCGACTGCTGGGCATCCGGAGACCGTGTTTGCCGCTTTAAGGGAAAAACAATTTAAAAACCACTGCATAATTTTTTAAAGGCGTCCATATTCAGGTGAGAAAACCAGTCGAAGACATTTTATTTGATTATTTACGGGATATTCTTTATTCTCCGGAAACAGCTTCTCTTGAACTTTCAGAACTACCTGTTGAATTTCAAAAGTTTGGAGAAGGTTTAAATTATTTATTAACCTGTGTTCTGGAAAATAAAATCTTCATGACCGCTATATCCAAAGGCAATTTATCCGTTGCGCCGCCTTCGGTTCATAACCCGATTGCCTCCCCTGCAAAAGCGCTGCAGGGCTCATTGAGACACATCACCTGGCAGACAAACCAGGTCGCAAAAGGAGATTATAAGCAACGCATTGACTTCATGGGCGAATTTTCAGCCAGCTTTAACATTATGATTGAACAGTTGGCTGAGCGAAGGCTAAAACTCGAGCAGGAAAAAATAACCATTAATGAAAAAAATAAAGAGCTCTCGCGGTTTCAGGAACTGCTGCTGACCATCGCAGCCAAAATACCTGATCTCATTGTATTGTTTGATCTGGATAATCATTCTGAACTGATTTTAAATCGCCCGGTTGAAGTGCTAAAGGAAAAGTATCCATCGGTTAGCAAAGCCATTTTTGCTGCATTATGGGATAATTCGCAGCCCGATTGTATCGAAAAGAACCAGTGGGATTTCTCTTTCGCTTTGCCGGATAATACAGACGCTGACATGCCGCAGAATCTTTATTACCTCATCGATTCTTACCCAATGATCTGGAATGATCATAAAGCCATGCTCCACATTATTCGCGACCGCACCCTCGAGGCTGAAAAAGAACTTCAGTTAAAGCAGGATGCCTATAATGACCCGTTAACCGGACTGTACAACAGACGATATGCCATGAAACTGCTCAACCAATGGCATGGGCAGAACATACCCTTTTGCATCTCAATGATCGATGTAGACCACCTGAAATATTGCAATGACGCTTTCGGGCATGAGAAAGGCGACAGCTATATCATCCATGTCAGCAGAACCCTCTCTCAGATTCCGGGAAAAACAGCGCTCTGCAGAATTGGAGGAGATGAATTTTTGGTAATATCGAAAGATAATCTGAAAGAGCAGCAGGACAAATATCTTGAAGACCTGCGATCTCAGTTAATAAACGATTCCAATAATGGGCAGTTTTTATTTACGCAAAGCTTCAGTTTTGGCACTTCTTCCAATTTACCGGTTGGTCAACGAACCTTAAGTGAAATCTTAAAAGAATCAGACATGAAAATGTACCAATATAAATCAGAATTTAAACCAAAAATTGTAAAGATCATTTAAACCCCCCCATGCTGCCGTTCCTGCAAACAGCATAACGCTTTAACCTTTCGGAACATCATGCCCGCTCAGCTAAGAGGCATAATCAGCCCAATGAACTGCAGAGGTAAATGAGACCTGATCCGTTCCTTTGATCTTTCCAATTACATACCACAATCCCGGATCTTCCAGAGATAAACTGCGGGAAACCCCAACTGTCTGCCCTGGAATGACTTCATGATCAAAATTAATTTGTATCCAATCGATCGCTCCCCGAGAATGGTAATCCATCTCAAAAGCATCGCAGATCCAATCGATATAATAAGTATTATTAACATGCCCTACAAAATCAAGGCTGGAGTAACCTGCTTTGATCTCAAATACCTTTTCCTCCGAATCCGGACAGAGAATTTTATCCAGAGTTTCATCCAACCCATTTTTGTTCTCTGCAATCGGAAGCTCAAAACCGGCTTTGGCAGGTGAAACCAGACGGCGATCAGAGATATTGATCACCAGCCAGGCAGAAGTTGCAAATGCAACAGGTTCTCCGCTTTTGTTAACAAATTCAAAATCACGGATATAGAAAAGCTTTTGCTGATATTTTTTCGGCCATGTTCGAACGGTAACCTGATCATTCATAGCCGGATACTGCAGCATTTTAAATTTCATTCGTGACAAAACCCACACCAGACCCTGCTCCTGAAGTCTTCGCGCCCCAAGCCCCAGTTCACCGGCATGGATAGTAGCGGCTTCTGTAGCACGCCTGAAAAACATGGAAGGTTTCCACTTCATCTGAAAATCACATTCGGCCGGGCTGGCAGTAACAATTTTTTCGTAAACAGGAAGATTGGTCATTTTTTTCACTTTTTTAAACAGACACAGGATTCAACACCGGAATAAACCACATCAGATACTCTTCTTTCGGCTGAAAAAGAAAAGCCCCAGCCCCCCCGTCACAACGAAGGTCAGAATAATGATCCCCAACAAGCGATCTTTATTAATCGTGGCGGTCTTTTTTACTTCCTGAGTAGCGACAGGGGTGGCCGCTGAAGTTGGCAATGGCGTATAGGTCAGGAACGGAGTCCTGGTCGGAACCGGAGTCAGGGTTGCCGGACCGGGCGTAGGCGTAAGGGTTGCCGGAAGCGTAATTTTCAGCAAAAGTTTGTCCCCTGGATACAGAATAGAACTATTATTAAGATTATTCCATTGCATCAGATCATACATATTTACGCCGTAAAGATCAGCGATCCAACTGATGGTTTCGTTGCTGCCAACAATATGATACAGATTACCGGAGGCATCCGGGGTAAGCTTTTCAAGCGCGCTGAGCGGCTTAACGGTTGGGGTCGGGGTAACATTACCCGGGAAAATTAAAAGCTTCTGCCCAATCTGCAAAGGCCAATCCAACTGCCAGTTGTTCAGCGCCAAAATCGTCTCAACGCTCACATTGTATGCTTCTGCAATGCTGCTTAAAGCCTGATGCGCCTGAACAATATGGTAGATCTTTCCGGTAGAATCCGGCGTACTGGGAACAAACATCCCATAGGGAGTTGGAGTTAAATACCCAATGGTATCTTTGCCAGGGATAAACAATTTTTGATTCATCATGAGCGGCGCCGTTCGCGAAATGCCATTCCAGGCAGCAATATCATCAATCGTAACCTGATATGCAACCGCAATCGCCCAAAAAGACTGACCGGCTTTTACAGTATGGTAAAGCTTCCCCTGTGAATCAGGGGTCGCCAGTTCTACCGGAACAATAATCTGCGACACACCAACCGCCCCGCTCACTTTTGTTCCGCTTTGAACCGGATTATTAACCGTACCCGCTCCGCTGCCCCCGGCACAGGAACCTCCGCCAACATAAGCCGCCTGTAAAACGTAATAAGTGAGTCCATTCGCTGATTTGGCAACACCCGCGCCGACATTACAATAAGCAGGCTTCACGGCCGGAATCATATGGGATTCGTCTGCCCACATGAGCATAATCTGATCGATCGAAGCATTTCCGGCAACAGCAAAGTTTTCAGTTGCCCAAACGGCTGCCCCCCCTCCATAACCTGCAGCAGACAACCGACCTTTGACATCTCCGATATGCCACGACATTTGATTGGCCGCCATGACTTCAGCCGTAGCCTGCGCGACTGCGTTAATAATGCCGTTTTCTACCAGAGGCGCCAAACCATTCGCCATGCGCAAAGTATTCATGGCGGCAATAAGGTCATATGCACTGACAGCCCCCCCCTGATATGCCAGCCCGGCATTGGGATGAGCCGATACCGGTTTAATGCCGGTCATTAAAACCCCAACGACGGCAGACAGAGCAATGATGATTCGTATTTTATTCATTTTCATAGGCGTATTATACCCCCCTGAAAAAAGTCAGGCCAGTTTTCTCAATAGATTTTTGAAGATGATTCATACGCTATATTCTATTGCATTTTTGCCGCATATTGATATGAATATGAAATACGATACAAAGCTGGCCTGCCGCCATGGATGGCTGATCAACTTATCAGTAATGAAAGCAGATAACAATGATCATCCAATCTGCGCCAGGCTCCCATACTGCCT
>CAZEEL010000121.1:0-4950 GCA_964511135.1 uncultured Leptolinea sp.
TATTAACTTTATGTTTATCTCCTGAAAAACTCGTTGACTAGCCTTTATCAAGATGCTATTATTAATGGCACGCACTTATCCCATTTATTTATTCAGTTCTTTAAAATCTGAATATGGAGGAATATGAAATCGGATTGGATAGCTCGTCTGATTGGCATGGTTCTTTTTTCAATTGTCGGAATCAGTTGGGGTTTCGTCATCATAAAGGAGGGGTCTGTACCCTTCCAACTCCCCTTTGATTCATATTGGTATCCGGTTAGTCTGGGTGTGCTTGGGGCACTGTTAGGTCTTATTATTACTCCTTATATTACAATTCGCCCCATTCAAGCCTTAAAAACCGCTCTCGGAAAACTCTCTCTGCAATCATTGTTCACTGCAATATGTGGATTGCTGGCAGGGTTAATTATTGCAGCCTTATTGGCATATCCGTTATCGTTGCTGCCGGCGCCCTTTGGCAACATTTTACCTTTTGCCGGGCTTTTATTATGCAGTTACCTGGGTGTCGCCGTTTTTTTGTCGCGTCAATCTGAATTATCTTCTTTCTGGGCTTCTTTAACCAGCCGCAAATCCGGCGGACGCGATTCTATCGACCTAAAAGGCACAAAACCCGGGCAGATGGTTCTACTGGATACCAGTGTCATCATTGACGGACGCATTGCTGACATTGCACAAACCGGTTTTATTCCGGGAACCCTTCTGATTCCTCACTTTATCTTAAATGAACTGCAATATATCGCTGATTCTTCTGACAGCCTGCGCCGCCAGCGCGGCCGCCGCGGGCTTGAAGTATTGGCTGCATTGCAAAAGATATCTGCTGTTCCCGTGAAAATTTCTGATCTGGATGTTTCAGGCGTCAAAGAAGCAGATGAAAAACTGGTGGTTCTTGCCCGCCAGATGCACTGCCCCATCGTAACCAATGATTACAACCTCAACCGGGTCGCCGAGTTGCAGGGAGTTACCGTTTTAAATATCAATGAATTAGCCAATGCGGTAAAATCAGCCATGCTGCCGGGTGAAATTTTGAATATCCGGGTCATTCAGGAAGGCAAAGAACTTAATCAGGGCGTCGGATATATTGACGATGGCACAATGGTAGTGGTAGAAAACGGCAAAGATTTAATGGACCAGGAAATTAATGTGGTAGTTACCAAAGTACTGCAAACCGCTGCCGGGCGCATGATTTTTGCCCGGCCGGAATAGAAAAAAGCAACGAAAATGGAGAAATGATGGGACTCAAAGTTTACAATACTTTAAGCCGCACAAAAGAAGATTTTCAAACCATCGAACCCGGTAAAGTTCGCATGTATGTCTGCGGTGTAACCGTATACGACAAATCACATATCGGTCACGCCATGTCTGCCATGGTATTTGACATTATCCGACGCTATCTTGAGTTTAAAGGCTATGAAGTCAGACATGTCGTAAATTTCACCGATGTCGACGACAAAATTATCACACGGGCCGCCAAAGTTGGGCGCGACCCCTTTGAACTGGCCAATGAAGCGATTCAATACTATCTGGACAACCTGGATAAACTGAACATCCAACGGGCTACGCTGAACCCGCGCGCCACACAGGAAATGGACGCCATCATTCAAATGATTACCGGCCTGATCGATAAGGGCTATGGCTATGCCGTCAATGGGGATGTTTATTTCCGTGTTCGAAAAGATGAAGATTACGGAAAGCTCTCTCACCGCCGCCTGGATGACATGGAAGCCGGATCCCGTATTAACATCGACAGCCGCAAAGAAGACCCGATGGACTTCGCCATGTGGAAGGCTTCCAAACCCGGAGAACCCGCCTGGGAAAGCCCCTGGGGAATGGGCCGGCCCGGCTGGCATATTGAATGCTCGGCCATGAATTTAAGCCATCTGGGTGAACAGATTGACATTCACGGCGGAGGAAATGATCTGATTTTCCCGCACCATGAAAATGAAATTTCTCAGAGCGAAAGTTACACCGGAAAACCCTTTGCCCGTTATTGGATGCACAACGGCATGATGCAAATGGCCAATGAGAAAATGTCGAAATCCCTGGGGAATTTCATCACCATTGATGAATTCCTTTCCAGACACAGCGGAGATTCACTGCGCTTCTGGGTTTTAAACAGCAGCTACCGCAATCCTTTAACCTACAGTGATGAGATTATTGACCAGTCAGAAAAAGGCGTAGAAAGACTGCGCGATGCACTGAAACCCGCCCTGCCCAATTCCAATGGCATATCCGAAGAAGCCCGTCAAACCCTGTTAAATCTGACAGAAAAAACCCGGCTGGAATTTGAAAATTCAATGGATGATGATTTTAATTCTGCCGGCGCATTGGGGCATCTCTTTACCCTGGTAAAATCCATCAACCAATCCCGCAGCGAAGGCGCCACGCAGGAACAATTGCAACCGGCGCTGGATATGCTGAAAAAACTGACCGCCGTTCTCGGTCTGCAGCTGGAAACCCCTGAAACAGATCACCAGACGGTTGAACCACTGGTACAACTGTTAATTGAACTGCGGGCCGAACTGCGCAAACAAAAACAATATGCCCTGGGCGATATGATCCGTGACCGGCTGGCTGCCCTGGGGATTATTCTGGAAGACGGGAAAAACGGCACCATCTGGAGACAATCATAATGCACGAATGGATTGTTGGCCGCAACCCGGTTTATGAACTCCTGCGGGCCCGCCGCCGCCACGGATACCGCTGCCTGATCGCCCAGGGAGTGCAGCCGCACCCCCGGCTGCAGGAAATCAGTCAACTTTGCCATCAACAGAAAATAAAAATTGAAACCATCCAGCGCAGCCAGTTGGATACGCTGGCCGAACACCATCAGGGCATAGCGCTGGAAACCAATGAATACCCATACAGCACCCTGCCTGACATTCTGCGCTACAGTCAACGGCAACCGCAACCAGCTTTTTTACTGGCTCTGGATATGATCCAAAACCCGCAAAATCTGGGCACACTGATTCGCAGCGCCGAGGCGCTGGGCGTACATGGAATTCTGCTGCCGCTGGCCCACACCGCCGGGGTAACTCCGGCCGTTGTCCATGCCTCTTCCGGCGCGACAGAACACATGCGAATCGCCCAAACCAACCTGGCACAGGCGCTGGCCGCTTTAAAAGAAAACGGCCTTTGGGCCTTCGGTCTGGATGCCGATACCCACGCACAACCCATTGAAAAAACCGATCTGACCCTTCCCCTGATCTGGATCGTCGGGAATGAAGGCGAAGGAATTCGCGCACTGGTCAGAAAACAATGCGATCAGATTGTTTCGCTTTCGATGAGCGGCAAGGTAGATTCATTTAATGCAGCAACTGCAGGTTCGATTGCCCTCTATCTTACCCATATGAGCCGCCTGCAAAAAACTCCAAAAAGCTGATTTTTTTGCTTCTCTCAAATAAAGCATATGGAGTATACTGGTTTTAGTAAGACATTAAAAGTATAAAAGAGGAAAATTATGAATATCAGTCAAAAGTTAGGAGACGCAATTAACGCCCAGATCGGTCATGAACTGGAAGCCACTTTACAGTATCTCAGCATGGCTGCATTTTTTGAAGAACAAAACTATGCGGCTTTAGCCAATCGGATGCATGCACAGGTCAAAGAAGAATTTGAACATGCCATGAAATTCTACCATTACCTGATTGACATGGGTTTCCCGGTTGTCATTCCTGCTCTGCCGGCTCCCCCAACCAAATATGGGTCAGCATTGGCCGTCTTTAAAGCAGCCCTGGCCTGGGAAAAAATTGTTACCAGAAACATTTACAACCTGGTAGAGATTGCCCTGGCAGATAAAGATTATGCATCGCAGCATTTTCTGGGTTGGTTTGTTGAAGAACAGATTGAAGAAGAAGCCAATATGCAAAAATTTGTTGATCTTGCAACCAAACTGGGCCAGGAACGCGAGTTTATGCTGGAAAATTTTGCTTCCCATGGCGGATAGAATTAAAAATTCCTGGAGTTTCGGGAGTTTATAAAAAAAACAAGGCTGAAGATCACATCAGCCTTGTTTTTTCTTTATCACGCTAACCTTTTTCAGCGGTCAAAACCATCAACGTAAGCAGGTTATCCTTATCAGCATCCAAAATCTCGTCATCATTAAAATTTAAGCGTTCACGGGCAATCCGTGCCCAGTGATACCAGATTTCTTTGGCGTCTTCAATTTCATAACAGGTTTTGACCGTCACTGTTTCAGATTTTCCAATGAGCGCCTTCCACCAGTCTGCAGCATGAAAATAACGCATATTTTTTGGATCCATCAGGCCGGAAAAACTGACCGGAAATTCCCGTATTTCCCTTGTAAATCCCGGAACAGCCAGGCCAAATTGCCCACGCGGCTTAATCAGTTTAGAGAGAACTTTCGGAAAAAAACCTTCATCCAACCCAAAGTATTGATAACTGTCAATGGCAATCACAACATCAAAGTATTCTTCTGCAAAAGGCATGGATGCAGAATCAACATTTAATGGGATAACCTGATTCTCCAGCCCAAATTGGATAACCCGCTGATAATTTTCTGCAGCAGGTATCCACAAATCGGCTGCATAAACAATCGCTCCATATTCTTTAGCCAGGAAGATGGACGTCAACCCCATTCCACAGCCCAAATCGAGTATTCGCATGTTTGGCTGAATATCCAGATGTTCACAGACTTCTTCCAATAAGAATAAAGGGTTGGGGCCCATACTCAACGCACCGACTAAACTGCTGTCATACTGACTGGATCGAGGATACTTTTTCATTCTTATCTCCGGTTAACAAACAAATAATACTCTTACATTCATAACGCATCAGGACGAAAGTTAACGGGCACGCTTTAAAAGCAGCGCAGCATTTGGCAGTGATGCTCTCGAATGCGCACTGAATTCATAGAACATCGTTCGGGATCATGGCATTACGGGCCGTTTTTTGGCCAAAGCCATCCGTCTTCTTCAAAACAGACGGCTTCACTGT
>CAZEEL010000122.1:0-1438 GCA_964511135.1 uncultured Leptolinea sp.
ATGTGGGGAATACGCATGTCCTCGATTGCCGGCTCTGCAAACAGACCGGTTCATCCCCACGCATGTGGGGAATACTCTTCGTTAACAAAACAAATTCTAATCTGAAAGTCTGTTTTTATGTAAATCTTTCAGCGTTTCTGCGCTTTCCTGTATTAATTGTAATCCTTCCCAATCAACGATTTTTCGGTCTGCAAACCCTTTTATCCGCATTTTAAAATGTTGTTCAGTATTGGTTGACCAGCCCTGGAAGATGGCTCCTGTTCCTTTTGCTTCATCGCATTTCGTCCATATTTTATCTCGAACCATGGCATTTACATGCCCTATATATATTCCTGTTTTGACTTCGAGCAGCCAGTGGCTCAGTTCACCGCGCAATGATGCCGGAACCTTTTCAAGGATCATGATTACCATTATAAAGTCTCCTCTGGTTCATCCTGCTCAGGATCCCACAATGGCTCAGGGTGGGCATAATCTTCATCTGCAATAAAACATTCTTCCGATTTAATTTCGAGTAACAGGTCAATATCCGGAAGAATCTGCGAAAGAAGTTTGTTTTCGCGAAAGCTTTCGCGGCATAATTGTCTGACCCTCTTTTCAACATCGTGAGTGCCTTCTGCGACTGTTTGAAAAGCCAGCGGAATGGAAAATCGGGTTTTATATAAGTCGGCAATATCAAATACAAAAGATAATTGCAGCCCGGTGTGAATAAAACCCAGGCCGGGTGAATAGCCCCCCGACACAATGGCTGCGTGGCAAAGCCCATTTAACAGAGCGTTGGCTGCTGAAAGAGCGCGATTGATTGGGTCGCTCTTTTCCCAGTCTTTGCGGTCATAAACTCTCCCCATCCATGGAACACCATATTTTTTGGCAGATTGTTCGTAAGCCGTTCGCATTCTTATGCCTTCTTTGCCTCTGATTTGCTCAATGCTTAACCCGGGTTCCAGTTGGCAGCCGAAACGCAGCTCATACATTTTCATGACTACCTGCAGTCTTGATGCCGGGTCAGATACCAGCTCAGCCTGCCGCAGCAAATGGTAGCCGCGCCGGGTTTCTCCCATGCCCTGTGCATAATACCGTTCAGAATCCTGGCCGGTCCAAAGAACAGAACAGCCATTTTCTGCAGCCAACTGGATGGCGGCATGGGTAATCGAAGTGCCTGGGCCCAGCATGAGCACGCATAAATTTGCAACCGGAACGGCTGTTTTTCCGGTTTCCTGCAGAACCAGCCAGGCGCTGTCGCGTCTTTCAATCATTGCATGTTCAATATAGAGATACGACAGACTGTCCCGTAATTTTGGCAGTAAATGAAGGTCTCGCATATTACCCGTCCTTATTGAATTGTTAAGGTGCAGAAAACAGTATTATTTTGTCCGGGCCAGAGAAAGCAAACCAAAGCCAAAAGCTTTGCCGCTCCCAACACCATTGATTACTGCTTTCA
>CAZEEL010000122.1:1538-4758 GCA_964511135.1 uncultured Leptolinea sp.
AGCAAACCAAAGCCAAAAGCTTTGCCGCTCCCAACACCATTGATTACTGCTTTCATTAATGCTTCAGGATTGTTGACTTTGAGGATTCCGTTGTATTGAACTGAAAGAAAAGATATTTTTTCCTGGCTTCCTTCTTTCTTTCGCCATCCAATTACCATATCCGATGGTTCAATAGTTCCTTCTACCCACTGGGCGCCATTGAACTCGAGTTTTCTCTGAATCCACTCAATCTGTTCGGTTTCTTTCGTCAAACCGAATCTTTTTTTCTTTTGATCTTTTGTTTGAATGGTTTCACTATCATAATTTTTTGGAAATCTTTTTATGGTAGGATTTGCTCGCAGACGAAAAAGTAAATTTTCATTCTGAAACAGATGCATCTCAACGGATTTAACTCTTGGGTTTTTAACATTGTCTTTTTTTAAATAAGGATTGTCAGCTTTTTCCAGCCATTCCCAATTTGGTTCCAGGTGGGATTGTATTAAAAGAAAGGGTGTGTCTGTTTTTTCAGATATTTCCAACCTGAAAAGTACACGATTTTTTTGATTTTGATCAGGCGATGGAAATGCCCGTAAGATCGTACGGTGAAGCTGATAAACATCCGATATTTCTCTGACTACCTGGTGTGAGCAGGGGTTAAGGATTAATTGGGAAAGATACATTTTTGACCTTCCATTGGCATGAAACAAATTCATTTCTGACGCTTCGAAACGTAAATTTCCGTGTATAAAATGAAACAGGCTGATCGCATCGTATCATGTTTCCCTGTTCAGATTCAATGACCATCCGTATTTTTTCGGGAAGAGGGTCTGAACTTAAATAAGGATAATTTTGCAATGCCTCTTCTAAAGTACAGTCAGTTTTCAGCCCATCGATTAAACCGATGGGCATGGATGGCGCAAAAGATTTTCTGCCTAAGAAGAGAATCCAGACCGGGTGAAACAGAGCGTATTGGATTTTTTCCAAAAGCAGTGTTTTTTCTGATTCAAGCCCAACCAGAAAGGCGGCATCTGCCAGATAGTATCTGGCAGATACGTCTGTATTTTTTTTGTTGTCGTTTGCTTTTAAGACGTCTTTTGCCGTATGATAATCTCTTTCCAATCTGCCTTCCTGATCAGCCCGTACTCCCATTCTCAGTTGTGTGAGTTCACGCAACGATAAATCATCTTTCCGGTCTATTCCCATCGCAGCGCAAATTAAACCCATGACGCCGCTTTTGCTTGGCTCACGGCCTGTATCTCTTACCCCATATTGACTTTGTATGCCCCAGGATTGCATGGGGCCTTTCAGACACAGAAGTAAGGTGTTCATTAACCTACCCCTCAGTTATAGCAGCAGCCATTTGGTCTACCCAGTTGTTTAAACTTAAATGGGGTATTGTGGATAAGGGTGATTCTGCGATGAAAGGGATTTCTGGTAAGGTAAGAATGAAAAATTGGATGTTGCCATCTCCATATATGGTCATCAGTTTTTTCAAATAAGATACAAGTGCTTTGATTGAACTATTTATCAAACCGCCATTTTGTGTCGGAAAAACAGGTGTCTCGAAAGCATTTGCCAGAGACCAGGCCTGACCATCACGGCGTACGACCCCTAAAACAAACTCAGGCAGGTTTTGGTGGGCAAAACTGCTTTGCTTGCCGGTTGGAATAGCCTGAACACTGGCTTTCAAAAATCCCTCAACCGTTTTTTTGGCTAAAGCCGTGTCGTTATCAAGGTTCTTTAATAAGAGTTCCCAGTCTAAACAGGAATAACGATAAAAACAGGCGCTATTAAAGGGAGTAATACTAATCATGCCAGCTCCCTGTTCATCCTTTCTGTTTAAATCGTCTACGGCCGTAAAGTAATCGGCCTCCATTTCTACACGGTGGGTGGAAATGGCATGAGCCACCTGCATGGCGGCATTCATGTTAAGGTCAGGTTTTTCAGCAAGCATTCGGCCAAATAAAGCAATATCGGGAGCGCTGGTGCGTTCTTTAGAGTGTTTCATTATATTTTTCATTAACTCCCCAACGAATTTCTGCGGGGTTGCTTTGTCATCTTTTTTTCCCTTTTTCGCTCCTACATTTTCTTGTTTTTCCTTGTCTTTTTTTATGGCATCATTGATTTTGTCCCAATTTTGATCAACCAGGCTGGAAATCATGGCTATTTCTTCCTGACTGAAATACAGAAGAACCGCAGTTTGATCTTTTGGTTGATCTTTTGGTTGACCTTTTGGTGGATCCTTAAGTTTGCTGTAACATTCGGCAACAAGACCGGCTACAGTGATAATTTCTTCTTCAGACCTCCCGTTTTTAAATAATGCAGGCATTAAAAGCCGGTAAAACCAGCGTGTGCGAACAGCCGGTTCTACCTGAGTAGATTCCCGGAAAGCTGGATGCATGCGAACAGAGCGTTTGATGCATTGAGAAGAAATTCTGGCGCGGCGCACCCCTCCAAAAACGGTTGTTTTTGGGCTTCCCGTGTCGTCTCTGTTTAAATTGGAAGGGGCAAAATTTTGTATGATATGCGTTTCAATAAACATTTGTTCTCCTTATTTTTTTATTCTTTATTGGGTTTTTCGGGAAAGGTTATTTTCCAAAAAGCATTTGCCCATGTTTTTTGAACCCATTTTTGCGGTGAGTTCCAATTCAGAATGTCTTGTATCAGTTGATGCCAATTGACAGCAATATCCTTTGCTTTTAATTGGGCTGTCGCCTGACGAAGATAAACCGGCAGGTCATCAATATGGGTCGCAAGAAGAATGGTAAACCGTTTGTCTAAAGCGGCATTTTCATCTTCATTTTTCAAAACGCGCAGATGATCTCCCATATTTCCTTTTTCTGTACTTTGGGGGTGATAAGCAAAAAGTGATGCGATTGTGTAATATGCGATTTCCAGGAGTTTGTTTTCGGTATTCGGAAGATAGGGTATGACATATTGAAACATCGTTGGGGCTTCGCCCGGCATTTTTCCCAAACCATGCCGTAAGGCAGCCAGAGCCCCGCTATTACCTTTTTCTTCCAATTCCTGCAGATAGTTGATAAATGCAAGATTTTTATCAGGATTAATATTCACTCTTCGTCCTCCTTAATCTTTAATTTTTAACACGTTTTTTATTCCGTTGAATAATATGCTTTCCGCATGAACCGCAGCCTGAAATACCTGAGGCGTATTTCCTGCAATTTCAATTGCTGTTTCAAAGCATTCCAAGACAAGACGTGAGAGATGATGATCCCACTCT
>CAZEEL010000123.1:0-4638 GCA_964511135.1 uncultured Leptolinea sp.
TCCAACGAAAAAGCGTATCCCGAATTCCCGTTAAATTAAATCCGGAACAAAAAATTCTTTCCAGCCTCTCTGATCCGGGGCGGGGCTGGGAGTGAAAAAATCATTTTCAGTGTCATAAAAACACATTCAGAGGCAGTTTTTTCGTATAGATAACAGCATAAAAGAAATTAAAATCGTTATGCTATAATTTCAAATCGGAAGGACGTTAAAAGCAAAGCTCTATGTTTAAAAACCTGTTAAAAATGATCGGGGGAGACCCCCATAAAAAAGAACTGCAACGACTGGAACCGGTTATTGATGAAATCAATCAACTGGAACCTCAGTTTGAAGCTCTGTCAGATCAGCAGCTGACGGCTAAAACGGCTGAATTCCGAATGCGTCTGCAGGACGAATTAAAAGGAATGACCGATGACAGAGAACGCAAAAAAGCTGAACAGGATGTCTTAAATGCGCTGCTGCCTGAGGCGTTTGCAGCCGTCAGAGAAGCCGGCAAACGCACGATCGGTTTACGGCATTACGATGTGCAGTTGATCGGGGGGTATACCCTGCATATTGGCCGGATTGCTGAAATGCGCACCGGAGAAGGGAAAACGCTGGTGGCTACGCTCCCGCTTTACCTGAATGCTTTAACCGGGCGGGGGGTACATTTGGTTACGGTAAATGATTATCTGGCGCGGCGTGATGCCCGCTGGATGGCCCCCATTTATCAAATGCTGGGGTTGAGCGTGGGTGTTTTACAGATGGCGGCTCGTACAAATAACGGGACGATGGCATTTCTGGTTGATTTGGAAAAGACTTCTTCGATTGAAGACCAGCATCAACTGCGAATGGTGTTTCGGCGTGAGGCGTATCAGGCCGATATTACCTATGGAACCAACAGTGAATTTGGTTTTGACTATCTGCGTGATAACTTAACCATGAGTCTGGAAGAACGGGTTCAGCGCGGACATTATTATTCTATCGTGGATGAAGTTGATAATATTTTGATTGACGAGGCGCGCACGCCTCTGATCATTTCCGGCCCGGCTTCGGAAGATACGGGTACGTACAATACCATGGCGGCTTTGGTGAGGCAGCTAAATCCGGAAGATTATGAGGTAAATGAAAAAGACCATTCAGTCAGTATGACCGAGGTTGGAGAAGCGCATGTAGAACAGATTTTGGGGCAGCCGTTGCGTGACCCGGAAAGACCGGAAGATATTACCCCTGAGCAGGCCCGTCTGTTGGGGTACCTTGAACAGGCTTTAAAGGCACAGTTCCTGTACCGGCGCAATAAAGAATATCTGGTGCAGGCAGGGAAAGTGGTGATTGTGGATGAGTTTACCGGGCGGTTGATGCCCGGCCGCCGCTGGTCTGAGGGGTTGCATCAGGCGGTTGAAGCAAAAGAAGGCGTCAGGGTTGAGCCTGAAAATGTTACCTATGCGACGATTACCCTGCAAAATTATTTTCGGATGTATCAGAAACTGGCCGGAATGACCGGAACCGCTCTGACTGAAGCAGAAGAGTTCAGCAAAATCTATCGGTTGGACGTTTTCCCGATTCCGACCAATCTGGAATACAGCGCTGCACGGGAACAATCAGGTATTCTGGAGATTGAAGCCAAAGATGAAGCGGGCTATAAATATACCTCTTACGTGTCCAGAGACGATCCTCAGCGAAAACCTTTGTTCTGGAAACGCAAAGACTATACCGATGTCGTCTATCGCAGTGAAGAATCCAAACTGCGGGCAATTATCCAGGAAATTGTCTGTAACTATGTATTGGGCCGTCCGACTCTGGTGGGTACGATTTCGGTTGAGCATTCTGAACGGCTTTCAGACCGGTTGCAGGCAGAGCAGGTTCGGCGGTTATTGCAAACCTTAATGCTGCGTTACCTGTGGATGAAGAAAAATCATGTTGAAATGATTGAGAAGACCGTTCCTGAACTGCAGGTTCTCAGCAAACCGCTTTCGGGTATCAGCCCGGCAGATTTGAGACCCCTGGCGAAAAGTCTGGACGCGACTCTCAACCTGGAAGATTCAGACAGTATTGCGGTTTTACTGGAAATGTTGGGGCTTTCGGAGGCGTATCAGGAACGGCTGGTGTCGGCCATAAAAGGCGGTGTGCCGCACCAGGTCTTAAATGCCCGAAGGCATGATGAAGAATCGTTGATTATTGCCCGTGCCGGCGCTTATGGGATGGTTACCATTGCTACCAACATGGCTGGCCGGGGTGTGGATATTAAACTGGGCGGAGAGTTGCCGGAAGACGTATTAAGAGATACCAACCGGGTGCTCAATCAGGTTACAGATGATCCCTATGGGTTAACCAATTCTCAGCGGCTGGCGCTGCTTGAAAAACTGGAGCCTGAGCAGTTGGGAATCTATGAAGAATCGGTTCAGGCGTTTCGCAGCTATATGCAGAACATGAGTCTGGTGCGTGAATTGGGCGGGCTGCATGTGATTGGGTCAGAACGGCATGAATCACGGCGGATTGATAATCAGCTCAGGGGCAGGGCGGCCCGTCAGGGTGACCCAGGCTCATCCCGGTTTTACCTGTCGCTGGAAGATGACCTGATGCGCCTGTTTGGCGGCGCCCAGGTAGAAGGTATCTGGAAGCGGATGATGACGGATGACAGCCAGCCTCTTGAAATAGGCTTGTTGGGCCGGCTGGTAGAGCAGTCACAGGAGCGGGTTGAAGGGTCCAACTTTGATGTCCGCAAGCATTTGCTGGAATATGATGATGTTTTAAACACACAGCGGCAGCGTATTTATGGGCAGCGGGACCGGGTCTTTACCAAAGAAGACTTAAGTGAAGATGTTCTGGATATGTTAAATGTTGAGCTGGAAAACCGGGTTCAACTGGCGCTGAAAGACGCCGAAGGCCCCTGGAAACTTCTGGCGTTTCTGGAAGAAATTCAACCGGCTTTTGAGTATATGCAGTATGCCTATCCTTCATTTTCCTATCGGTTGATCATCGACGATCTGGCAGATAAACTGCCGGAAGACGGCGCGGCCCCGGAACACATTAAACAGGCGGCTCTGCAGGTTTCTGAAGAAGCTCTCCATGCTGAAAAAGCGCATACGATCCGAAGTGTTGAGGAGTTAATGGAAAAAACGGCTGAAAGTTACCAGCGGCAAAGTGATGAGCGGCTGGAGACTTTGGATAACTTTTTTGCCGGATTGCAGGAGAATTCTGAAGAGGAAGAACAGGAACCCCGCAAAGCAGCGGAGATTGTCATTGAATTAAGCGAACTGCTTCGATTTCCCATAAAACTGAATAACGAACAGATGCGTTTGCTGCTGACCGGAGATGATTCGGTGCGCGATGCTATTCAGCAAACCATGGAACAGACGATGCTGAAAATTATTGCCAGCCGTCTGGCAGGGGCTCTTGAGCGCCGCCTGGATGAACCGTTGGAAATTAAGATTTCTGACCTGTCAGACAGATCATGGAATGAAATTGGCAGCATACTGACGGCGGAAGTGAATCGGGTGTTTGAACAGCGGGCTTCCCGTTTGCTTGGAGATCAGGGAGCGATCCAGCGTGATATTGACACCTGGCTGGCGCGTGAAAATTATACTGAGCTGGATGATCGAACCTTAACCCGATTGCTGGTGTTTATTGCCCGCGGAACGAAGACGGCTTTTGACGCCCGTACTCATCGAAAAGCGCTTAAAGAATACAACCGGTTAAATTATGTCTTTTTGGCGGCCAGGTTAATTGAAGATTCCGGTTCTGAAGATATTACGCAACGGGTGGTAGAGCATTTCCGGGATGGTTTATTGGTGCTCGAAAAAGCCCGCGGCAAGGCTGAATGGGACCGTCTGGCGCTGGCAGAGGTTTCTTTAAATCAACTGGATGAAAAAGTGCTTTCCCGTCTGAAAACGCTTATGGGTGAAGAAGCGGTGAACCGCTGGTACACTGCAAAACTGACTGAGATTGAAGGCGATGATGCTTTGGCCTTCCAGCAATCTTTTGGCCGAATCATTCAGAATGAGATTAATCGGCAGTTGCTGCTGCGGGTGATTTCTGACCAGTGGGTGGAATATCTGACAGAGATTGAAGCGTTACGGGTCTCGATTGGGATGGAGGCCTATGCCCAGCGTGACCCGCTGGTTCAGTATAAAGGAAAGGCTTCAGAACTCTTTCAGAAGTTAATGTCTGATATTCGCATGGGCGTTATCAGTCGTCTGTTTACATATCAAATGCGGCGGGCGGCCGGCCCTGGAACAGACCTGGCTGCTGTACCTGAAAAATCTTCCAATGCAGCGAACCAACCGACGGACATCGCGCACAATCATGCTTCCTCTGCCGCTCCTTCTGAATCAGCATCTGTCAGTCAGGATGGGGATGGAAAGAAAAAACGCCGCCGGCGGCGCTGAGAGGCCGGTTTTCTGCTCACTGCCCGGAGTGAATGTGAAGCCGGACAGGAAATGGCGGATGACAGGGAGGGGATCTGCCTGTTTATGAGAAAAGGGATTTAACGGCGCCTGTAAGCTGAAAAGCAGGTGGTATGACGCAAAACAGAACCATGACTGTCCTGGAGAAAAAAACAGGACAGTCAGATTGTCGGAAACCAACCCCTGAAAGGATTATCTTCGGAATGTAAGTATATCTTCAGGGGAGGCCATCATAAACCTGGCATGAAAATCAATA
>CAZEEL010000124.1:0-4613 GCA_964511135.1 uncultured Leptolinea sp.
TTAAAGACAGGTGCGGTGGGTTTTCTGTATCTCATCCCCCTATTGAATCATCCTTAAATGCATTCTGTCAACAATTTTCTTGACGTTTTGGGGTGAGCAGGGTATATTAAAAGACCCTGCCTTCGTAGCTCAATTGGATAGAGCGCCTGCTTGCGGAGCAGAAGGTTGCAGATTCGAGTTCTGCCGAGGGCACAGAAGAAGCTTACATCGGGTAAGCTTCTTTTTTATTTGCCTTTTTTTGATCATCTACTATAATGACGGGGGAGTTATTTCGCAGATGGATACAAAACGCAAACAAATTCTTCTGACCAATGATGACGGGATCGATTCACCCGGCCTGTGGGCGGCTGCCGAGGCCCTTTCAGGGTTGGGGTATGTTACCGTTGCGGCCCCGCGTGAACAATACAGCGCCAGCGGGCGCAGCCTGCCGGTCACGTCGGATGGCCGAATTACCCGCAGGCTGCTTAAAATTGGCCGGCAGGAATGGCCGGTTTATGCGGTGGGGGGCAGCCCGTCGCAGACCGTGATCCATGCCATATTGGAGATATTGCCCGAAAAACCGGACCTGGTGGTTTCGGGGATTAATTATGGTGAAAACCTGGGTACATCGGTGACTGTTTCCGGCACGGTGGGGGCTGCGATGGAAGCGGCGGCAATGGGTGTGCCGGCTTTGGCAGTTTCGCTGGAAATGCTCAATGTTCAGGAATTTCGCAGTTATTCGCCGGAGGTTGATTTTTCGACGGCTGCCTGGTTTACCCAGCGGCTGGCGGATTGGATGCTGCGGGGGCTGCGTCCGGATGCGGTCGAATTGTTTAAACTGGACGTTCCCTGGGACGCCGCCCCGGAAACCCCCTGGCGTATTACCCGCCTGGCAAAACACCGTTACTATGTGCCGGTTATTGAGCGTCAGGAAGGGAGCGAACAGGAAGGCAAAATTGCCGGTTACCCGGTGACTGAACTTGATGCACTGGATCGGGATTCAGATGTTTACACGCTGCGGCATGATCGGCTGGTGTCGATTACTCCGCTGCAATTGGATATGACCGCCCGGGTCGACTTAACTGATCTGGAAAACACGATCCGCCGATCTGCCTGATTCTTCAGGGTGATAACCTGCCCGGTCAGGGCGCGGATGCGTCAGGCGGCGGAAGTTTTTTTCCTGAGTTCTTTGTAATACATCACCAGACCGTCATCCGGATTGTAAAAGTTGGGAACCCGCCCGCATTCGATATAGCCGTTATCGGCATAAAACTGACGGGTTGGGGCATAATCGGGGCGGTCTGAGGTTTCAACCAGCAGCAGGTTTCCTTTGTGCCGTTTAACCGAGGTTTCGGTTGCTTTGAGCAGTTTTTTTCCTACACCGTGATGCTGTTGCGCCACATCGACCGCGATCCAATACAGATCATACGCGCCTTTTGTCAGTGACCGATGCCCGTAGCAGGAAAAGCCGATCAGCCGTTTGCCGGCATAGGCTCCCAGAAACAGGTAAGGGTTTGGCTGGCTGGGGTAGTTCTGAGTATCGTCCCATAGATCAAGCACACAATGTACTTCTTCAGGGGTAAACAAAGGGGTGCCGGATGCCACTTTTGCAATGTTTCGCCGATCTGTTTGCACAATTTTGCGAATTTCAATGGTTTTGTGAGCATCATTTTTATTAACGGTTTTTGGCGCTTTCTTTTCCATCGAGCATCCTGTTCGGTTCTGTCCAGCCTTCTCGCAGCATTGCAATTTTAAGAATGGCTTCGATCATGCCTTCATAAGTGTAGCCGGCTGCAAAGGCAGCCCGGCTGAAACCGGATTGCGGGGCCAGGTCTGGCAGGTCATTGGCTTCCAGAACATATGGAATTCCGTTCTGCATGCGAATATCTACCCGGCAGAAGTCTCGCAGTCCGAGGGTTTGGTAACAGGCCAGAGATACCTCTTCTACTGCTTTGCGTTCCTGTTGGGATAAGCTGGCCGGGCAGATTACTTCAATCTGTTCGTAATAAAAAGTTCCCTCTACCCATTTGGATTCATAGGTCAAAATCTGTTCCAGCGGGTTGGTGATCAGGGAAAAATCCATTTCAGAAGTGGGCAAAATCTGTGTTTGATCTCCATTCCCCATCACCGCGCTGACCAGTTCGCGGCCGCAGATAAACTGTTCAACCAGCGCCGGTTGTTGATAGGTGCTTATCACATAATGGAGGGCTTCGGGAAGTTGTGCGGGGGAAGTGATTACAGATTTCAGGCTGATGCCGAGACTGGCTTCTTCAGCCACTGGTTTGACAATGACCGGCAGCGGAATGCTGACCGGGTCGTTCGGGGTTGTGCAGAGCTGGCTGACCGGGGTAGGAACGCCTACCTTTTGCAGCATTTCTTTTGCAATCCGTTTGTTGGTTGAGCGCAGAATTGAATCTGCGGTGGCAGATGTATGGCAGAATCCCATTTCTTCCATCAGAGCCACCAATTCTGCCGCTCTGGTCGAGATTCCCTGGAAGCCGTCGCAGTTATTGAAAATGAAGCACTCCTGAGGGTTGAAAGCTGACAGTTTGTTTTTCAGCTCTTCTACAGATTGACTGACCGAAATTAAAAAAGAGGAATAGCCCTGCGAAAGCAGCGCGTTGTGAATGGCTGTAGCCGTATGTTCGGTATCCTGGATGGCGAGATAATCATACTCGTCTCCGAAGGTTGACCCAATATCCAGGTTATAAACCACTAATACTTTCATGCAGACGCCCTGAAACTGTAATAAGAACCCATAGATTGTACCGCTTTTTCGTTTCTGTACGGGATCGGCGCTGAAGGTTTGGGTGAGCGCAGTTTGTCGGGGATCAGTCTGTCCATACCCCCATCATGGGTTCGTGCGGGGCCGTTTTCCGGTGCAGCCATTCATCTTTCTCAAAACAGACGCCATTGCCCTGGCAAAACTTTGCTTTGCGGTCATCTGGCGGGCAATGTGCGCCTGAAAAATTTCTGTATCCGTGCACAAAGGAACCTGCGGAAGGTGCGGGGGCGGGGCAGCTTCTCTGACGGCGTTGATTGTTTTTCGATTGATTAAAGCTGCGCGCCGGCCTGGTGGTGGATGGCGCTATGCGGCAGGATGAGCGGTTGTTTTTAAACTGACGATCAGCTCCAGCTCAACCGGGGCATTGAAAGGCAGTTCGGCGACGCCGATGGCAGAACGGGCGTGTTTGCCTTTTTCGCCAAATATCTGAATTAATAGGTCTGAAGCCCCGTTAACGACCATCGGTTGCTGGTTAAAGTTTTGGGCTGAGGCAACATAGCCGGTCAGCCTGATGACCCGTTCAATGTGATTCAGGTTTCCGATGACTGACTGAATGGACGACAGGATGTTGATCATGGCTGCCCGTGATGATGCCTGGCCTTCTTCCAGAGAAACTTCTGCTCCAACCTTCCCGCATTTTACAATTTTGCCGTTGACCAGTCCGGTATGGCCGGAAGCATAAACCAGGTTGCCGGTTTGGACTGCCGGAATATAAGAAGCCTCCGGGATGGGGGTGTCGGGAAGTTGAATTCCTAATTCTGATAAGCGTTGATAGATGTCCATAAATTCTCCATGTTTGTGCAGGTCATGATGCGATTGACCGATAAAACGATCATACCATAAGGCTGCCGGGAATCCGGCGCACGCCTTTCTTTAGGCGGTAAAAAGGCCGAAAATGATCTTCTTTGTGGGGGGCAGCAGGAAGAATCTTTACCAGGGTATATTTGCAGGCAGTTTTTTATTTCCCCTGACGGCGGTACTGCTGGCGGGGTGTTAATTCGGGTGTTTCTACGGCTTCTGTTGGATGGGAGGGGGTGTTTAAAATAAAATTCCCGCGATCATCGCGGGAATTTTTAGTTGTTGAAAGGTTAGTTATAAAACAACAACGTTGGCAGCCTGCTGGCCCTTTGGACCCTGTTCAATTGCAAATTCAACAGTTTGACCTTCTTCCAGGGTTCGGTACCCATCACCCTGAATAGCGCTGAAATGGACGAAAACATCGTTACCATTTTCGGGGGCTAAGAAACCATAACCCTTGCTGTTGTTGAACCATTTAACTGTACCGCGAACACGTTCTGACATTTCTAAAAACTCCATTCTTCTCTTTGGATCTAGTACTGTGACTGGCCACCGCGATTATTACGATCGTTGCGACCACCCCGAAAACTGCCCCGACTGTTGCTGTGATTGGCGTGAAAACCGCCTCCACCCTGCCGGGGTTGAAAACTGCCGCGTCCGTCGCCTTCTTCGCGGGGCCGGGCAGGATTGACCTTTAATATACGGTTATCAAAGCTGAGACCATGAGTTGCTTTGGTAGCCCGATCGGCTTCTTCTTCAGAGGCCATTGTCACAAAAGCGAATCCTTTGGACCGCTGGGTTTCACGATCTTTGATAATTGCAACATCATTAACCGTACCGTATTGACCAAAGAGCGAACGCAGATCATCCTCTGTGGTTGTGAATGATAAATTACCGACATATAAACGAGGGTTCATTGATTCCTTTTCATGAGCAGGTAATATAAAAAACCGCCTTGAAATGCTGATTGGCGGTTAGCACAAACTAGCTCTCTCATGTTCCGGTTCAATTATAACATAATTCTAAATGTCAAGGTTAAATCTCAGGTTAA
>CAZEEL010000125.1:0-4612 GCA_964511135.1 uncultured Leptolinea sp.
AATCCAAGCACTCCCGCCCGCCTGGCAAGCCGCACCGTTTCCGGCCCAAATGGATAAAGTGTATAGTGCGCCGGGTGCAGTTTTATCCCCCTGCACCCCCAATCACGGACTGCATTTTCAAGCGCGGTAATGCATTTTTCATCAAACCATGGATCCAATCTTGCATATCCGATAAACCGATCCGGATAATTTCTCACTGCTTCTGCCACGGCTTTAAATCCATCCGGGTTTGGTCCAGGCATATTGAGATAACCGCTGATTGCGGCCATTCTCACCCCTGATTTATCCATAAGTTTTAACAATTTTTCCGCTGAATCATACCAGTTTAAAGCCGGCACAATATCAACATGTGCATGAGAATCTAAGTAAATCATTTTTTCCTTTTTAACAGTAAGTTTTTTAATCTATTCTCCGAGATAGGCCTGTTTAACCTGAGAGTCATTCAAAAGTGCATCGGCTGAATTTTCAATAGTGATACTTCCTGTGTCAATCACATAACCACGGTTCGCTACATTCAGCGCCTGGTAAGCGTTTTGTTCAACCAGCAGAATAGGGGTTCCGGAACGGTTAATTTCAACAATAGCAGCATATACCTCTTCAACAATGACAGGAGCCAACCCTAAAGAAGGTTCATCCAACAATAACATTTTTGGGTTGCCCATCAGAGCTCTGCCAATCGCCAACATCTGTTGTTCTCCCCCGCTTAATGTTCCTGCTTCCTGGCTCCGCCTTTCAGCTAATTTTGGAAACAAAGTAAACACTCTCTCCAGATTTTCTTTTTTATTTCCTTTATTTCTGGGAAGATATGCGCCAATTTCCAGGTTTTCAAAAACGGTCATACTTGAAAATATTCTTCGTCCTTCGGGTACATGACACACTCCCAGATCTACAATTTTATTTGGCAGTGTTTTTTCCAATGAGACACCATCGTAGACGATGGTTCCGGTTACAGGCCGTATCAACCCCGAAATTGTTTTTAACAACGTACTTTTACCGGCTCCATTACTGCCAATGATGGCAACAATTTCATGATCTCCTACATATAATGAGATACCATGCAGAGCCTTGATAGCTCCATAACAAACAACCAAATCATCAATTTTCAGCATGATGATTCTCCTTGTTCAACTGTTGAAGATATGCTTTTCCTAAATAAGCCTCAATTACCTCAGGCGCATTTTGAGCATCTTTCGGATTTCCATCAAATATCTTTTTCCCCTGTGACAAAACCACAACATGATCAGCAATAGGCATCACGACCCGCATATTATGTTCAATCAACAATATCGTTTTCTTTAATTCCTGCTGTATCCATTTGATGATCTGTGTAATACTTTGCGATTCTTTCAAATTCATTCCGGCGGCCGGCTCATCCAGCAACAGCAACCTGGGTTCTGCTGCCAATGCACGTGCCATCTCCACACGACGCTGATCACCATACGATAAATTTTTTGCGTACCAATCCTTTTTGTCGCTCAGATCAAATAACTCCAGGTAATACTTCGCTTTCTCTTCAATATGTTTTTCTTCAGCTTTCGTGCCTGCCGGCCGAATAATGGCTTCAAATACATTCGCTTTGCCCTGAGTATGAGCGCCCACCATCACATTTTCAAGAACGGTCATTCCCTGAAACAAACGCAACTGCTGAAATGTTCGGCAGATACCTCGCTGTGTAATTTCAGGCTGAGATAAAACAGATATATTTTCTCCCCCAAAAAATATTTTTCCGCTTGTAATTTTGTGCATCCCTGAAATGCAGTTAAACAAGGTTGTTTTACCTGCACCATTCGGGCCAATCAATCCTAAAATACTTCCTTCTTCAATGGACATATCCACTGAATCTACAGCCACCAACCCTCCAAAAATCTTGCTGATCGAATCAATAACCAACAAATTATCCATGATGCGCCTCTTTATCATTCAGGGGTTTTCTTTTAAAAATATTCCAGAGAGGCTCAAGAGAAATGTAAATCTTTTCCCGTGAATTTCCAAATACTCCTGCCGGTTTAATAATCAGGAATACAACCATCAGCAACCCAACGCCTGCCAGACGAAGACTGGAAAGCCCTGCCCCGGTAAATGGACGCAACAGTTCCGGTATCGCGCCAATAACCGATCCTCCGACAAAAGGCCCGTAGATACTGCCAATACCGCCCAGGGTAATCATTGCAGACATCATAATCGAATCGGTATTTGTAAAAGTATCCGGGCTGAACAAAGTAATCCAGGAAGCATAAAAAACACCAATGAAACCGGCAAAGCCGGCAGAAATGCAAAAGGCAAGCACTTTGTACTGATAACTTTTTATTCCCATTGCTTCTGCCGCCGCCTCATCATCGCGAATAGCCAGACATGCCCGTCCAAAACGTGAAAACAAAAGACGATCAATGCCCAAATACGTTAACAAAGTAAACAGCAGGATTAAATATACATAAGGAAGCTCATTGTTAAACGTATATCCAAATATTGAAACACGGGGTATACCGGGCAACCCCATGGGGCCGCGGGTAATAGAAGTCAGATTAACCGCCAGGATACGCACGATCTCAGCAAAACCCATCGTGACCATACCCAAATAATCGCCGCGCAACCTCATGGACATCAAACCAAGGATCAAACCTGACATAAAAGCAAAAACACCGCCAAATAATACGGCAACCCAGAAAGAAACTCCATAGTTTAACATTAATAATGAACCGGCATATCCGCCAAGCACTACGAAAGCTGAATGCCCCAGTGCCAGTTGGCCGGCAAACCCGGTAACGAAGTTTAAACTAAGTGAAAGCACAACCCATATACACAACAGAACCATAATATGGAGAATGAACTGAGACCGGATAAACAAAGGAATGATTAATACAATTAAAAAAACAATGAA
The DNA here is from genome assembly GCA_964511135.1 of uncultured Leptolinea sp. Lineage (GTDB taxonomy): Bacteria > Chloroflexota > Anaerolineae > Anaerolineales > Anaerolineaceae > UBA4782. Next base: position 2,879 of record CAZEEL010000125.1, read on the forward strand.
AAAACAGAGATTTTCTTAGGGAGATGATTTATCATAAAGAACTCCTTTGTTCTTTTTTAATAATTCCCATTGGCCGGAACAGCATAACGACAATCAGAACTCCAAACGCAATGGCATCCCGATAACCGGATGCCAGAAAACCTGCGCCCAGATTTTCTGCCAGCCCCAGAATTAACCCGCCTAACATAGAACCGGGGATGCTCCCAATCCCCCCCGCTACCGCAGCAATAAACCCTTTCAGACCAGCCATCCAGCCCATGGTTGGATATACAGCGCTGTAGTAAATTCCATTTAAAATCCCTGAAACAGCTGCAATCGCAGACCCAATCGCAAAAGTAACAGAAATGGTTTTATTTAAATCAATGCCCATAAGATAAGCGGCATCAGCATCTTCTGAACAGGCGCGAATTGCCTTCCCGGTTGTTGTTTTTGAAACAAACCACTGCAAACCCAACACCAAAAAGACCGCTACCAGAAACATAAACAATTGCATACCGGTCAGCGTTGCACCAAAAATATCAAATCGTACGCCAGGAAAAAGAGATGGCGTTGGCCGTACTTCTGACCCAACTAAAAACTCCATCCCATAGGTTATGAAATATGAAACTCCCAGTGAACTCATAAAAGTTGTAAGCCGGCCTTTGCCTCGCGTCGGTTTGTAAGCTACTTTTTCCATGATCACACCAAAAAATGCAGCCAAAAGCATGGCGATAAGCAAAGCAATTAAAAAACTTGGCCAAAGCGGCAGAACCCTGCCCAGGACGATCCATGAAAAAAAGGCGGCATAGGTTCCAACCATATAGATAGCGCCATGACCAAAATTAATGAATTTTAATATTCCATATACCATGGTATAACCGACGGCAATCAGGGCATAACTCATACCAATGGCACATCCGCTGATGATTTGTTGTAAAATTAATTGGGATGACAAGACAATCTCCTTTTTACTCAGTTAAAAACCAACCGATTTCTTTTGTCTGGAATTGCATTTCAGGTTCGATTTTCATAATCGAACCTGAAATGCATAAATCAAAACTACTGTCTACTCTTTAACGTAAGGAACAAATTTACCGTCTTTTACAACCAATTTCATGTACAGACCTTCCTGGAACTTTCTGTCACGGTTTTCCAAAGTAATGACACCGGTGACACCCTGAACATCCACAACCTGATCTGTCAGATACTCTTTTAAACCGTCACGGGTACAATTGCCTTTATCCAACCCATTGAGCATAAGCATCATTCCGTCATAGGTATATCCGGCGCCATTATTGGGGTCAGAATTGAATGAAGAGCGGAATTTTTCAACAAAATTCGAAATAAATGGGTCGTCAGAATCAACCGTGTATGCAGAAACAGTGAAAATTCCATTGGCTGCATCGCCTGCCAGATTAATTAAACTGGGAGCGAAAATACCATCAGAGCCAAACAACGGAACGGCCAACCCCAGGTCAGGAGCCTGTTTTGCCCAGAATGCAGCGGCTTCATAAGAACCGAAAATAACCACGGCATCTACATTCGCCGCTTTAAATTTACTGATAATCGCACTGAAATCTTTCTGGGCAATATCAATGGCTTCATTTGCAGCGATCTCGCCGCCAAGGCTATCAGATTCAGGTACAAATGCATCATACATGCTTTTGCCATAATCTGAATTTTCATAGATTACAGCTATTTTTTTATACCCTTCATCTTTCACTACCCATGCAGCAATATACTTTGACATAAGAT
>CAZEEL010000126.1:0-4327 GCA_964511135.1 uncultured Leptolinea sp.
GCCCCCCGACAATTTGGTTTAACCGAAAAAACACCTGCGATGGTAAATCGCTGAAAGGCATCCACAAGATGTGGCCAGGCTGAAAAACGACCCTGAAGACCCTGGCGGCCTGGATATGAAATTTACCTGTCATCATTCCGAAACCGCCAGAGCCATTCCTGATAAATAAGTCTCTTAAACTCCGGCGTTCTTCAAAGCAAATTCCCAATTAATTAACTGATCCAATACCGCTTTGACATAATCAACCCGGCGGTTCTGATAATCCAAATAATAAGCATGTTCCCATACATCAACTGTTAACAGCGGAACCGCTCCATCCAGCCAGGGAACCATCGCATTTGATGTTTTTGCGATCTGCAATTTATATTCTTTTAACACCAGCCAGGCCCAACCCGAACCAAATTGAGCAACAGCCGCATCTGCAAATTCTTTTTTAAGGTCATCCAAACCGCCATAGACCCCTTTCAGCCATTCTTCAACTTTAACCAGGGGTTGTTTCGTTCCAGCCGAAGCCAGACTATGCCAGTAAAAGTTATGATTCCAAACCTGGGCAGCATTGTTAAAAACAGCCTGTTTGTCCGCCTGATTGGCTGTAGCAACAATAATCTCTTCAACCGTCTTTTTTTCCAGATCAGTGCCAGCAATCAACTGGACCAGCTTGTCCACATACGCTTTATGGTGTTTTCCATGATGAAAACTTAACGTATTGGCAGAAATCACGGGTTCCAGAGCAGTATTGCCAAACGGCAATTGGGGCAGTTCGACCGGCGTTGACATATCAGTTATTTTCATTTTTACCTCCAAATTTTTAACATCCCTTATTTTAACAATTGCACACGTTCTGCATTTTACCGATAATTTTTATCCTAATACGAATTATTATAATCGTTAACAGAGAAAAGTTTAAAGCATTTCCTGTCAATTTCTGCTTGCAAATTGAACATATGTACTATATAATCATTTTCAGCATTTGCATCTATAATTATAATCATCAACAAGGAGTTTTCTATGGCTCGCAAATCAACTTCCAGTGTTTCGCCGATTCAAAATCCGATGGATGAAGCAAAAGCAGCAGTCCTCGATAAAGCTTTAGGAGATATCATAAAACGCTATGGAGAAGGTTCCATCATGCGTTTAGGCAACGCCCAGCATCTGGCCGTTGAAGCCATACCTACCGGTTCTTTATCGCTGGATCTGGCACTGGGAGTAGGCGGAATTCCCCGCGCCCGTATTACCGAAATATATGGCCCTGAGTCATCCGGAAAAACAACCTTATGTCTGCATATTGTGGCCGAAGCTCAAAAAATGGGCGGCACTGCGGCCTTTATTGATATGGAACATGCGCTTGACCCGGCTTATTCTGCACGGTTGGGCGTTAATATCGACACCTTATTAATTTCCCAGCCGGATACCGGCGAACAGGCGCTTGAAATCACCCAAACACTGGTACGCTCCGGCGCAGTTGATATTATTGTTATTGATTCCGTCGCTGCCCTGGTTCCGCGTTCGGAAATTGAAGGCGACATGGGAGATGCCCAAATGGGAATGCAGGCCCGGCTCATGTCACAGGCACTGCGCAAATTATCAGGAGCCATCAGCCAAACCAAAACTGCCGTTATCTTTACCAACCAACTGCGCCAAAAAATTGGGGTGATGTTTGGAAATCCGGAAACCACCACCGGCGGAATGGCCCTTAAATTCTACGCCTCAGTGCGGCTCGACATCCGCCGGATTCAGGCAATAAAAACAGGCGCCGAAGTCATTGGAGGCCGGGTAAGAGTCAGAGTCGTCAAAAATAAAGTCGCATCGCCTTTCCGCACGGCCGAGTTTGACATCATGTACAATGAAGGCATCAGTAAAGTCGGCGATATTATTGACTTGGCAACCCAACTGGATATTGTACAAAAACGCGGCGCTTTTTACTCCTATAATGACACCCGCCTGGGACAGGGACGCGAAAATGCCAAAGAGTTTTTACGTCAGACCCCCGCAATCGCCAGTGAGCTGGACGCTTTAATTCGAAACAAAGCCATCGGCTCTGAAATGCCCCTAGCCTTCAGTGAAGGGGAAATGCATGATGATGAAGATGAAGATTATTCTGAGGCCTGATTTCTGAAGAATAACCTGATATACTGCTGACATAATGTATGATTGATTCATTATTCAAGAAATAAAGGATAACCACTATGAAAAGAGAGCGCGTTAAAATATTAAAAATCAGATTAAGATTTTTCTCTGTTTTTTTTATTTTCCCTCTCTTAATCAGCGCCTGTGTTCGTACCATTGCCCCGGCTGACGTGTTAAAAAGCACCCCTGTCCCCTATATTCCGGTAACGCTTGAACCGCCAACTCCGGTTTTTACCCCTACTGTAGCCACCCCCACCATGAGCCCATTGGTAAATCAGCCAGGCTGTGATTCGGTGCTTTCTTTCCTGGGAGATGTGACCGTTCCTGATGACTCCTACTTTTCTCCGGGAGAAAAAATTGAAAAAAAGTGGAAGGTCCGTAACGACGGCGACTGCAATTGGATTGAAGGCTATAAACTGGCATTAACCGAAGGCATGGAATTGGGAGCCGAAAAAACGCAGCCATTAACCGGAATTGCCAGTAACACAGAAACAATCATTACCATCATCTTCACTGCACCCGATACGCCCGGGATGTACTACAGCGGCTGGAATGCCATGACGCCCAGCGGTCATTATTTTGGAGACCCGCTGTATCTGCAAATTGTTGTTGAATAATGGCTTCATGCACCCGGGAAGAAATGCTGCAAAGCGCTTCTTCCTTTAGCCAGTCTGAACACATTGGATCGACTTTTATACTTTAATAATTTACATGATAAAGGCACTATGATAAGCAGAAAACAATCGTACGTTCAAAACATGAATATCCTCTTCCCACAGCTTGCCAGGTTTGATATTCAACCCATTATTGATACCTGTGAAGACACCTGGTTTAATCAATCAATTTGCCAGATTAATGGGTCAGTATTGCGTCTGGGCATCATGGAAGGAAACTATCACTGGCACCAGCATGAGAATGAAGACGAATTGTTCTTTGTCATTGAAGGAGAACTGAAAATTGAAATTGAAGGAAAAGATCTTATAAAACTGAAACCCAATCAGGGGATGGTTGTCTCAAAAGGCGTCATGCACCGTACCAGCGCTGACCGGAAAACTGTTGTATTGATGCTGGAAAACATTGGAATCGATCCGCTGGGAGATAAATAACCCATTGGTTCAAGCGCTTTTCTATAAATGATATGTTTCGCAAATACCTTACTGCAGGCGCGTTAATCACAATCAGTATCTGCCTGGCAACCGGCATTGGAATGCTTGCTTTTAATCTCCTGCCCATCATGACCGCAAAAGCGGCTTTTTTCATACCGCATACTCCAAAGACAACGCCGCCTGCCCTTTTTTCTCAACCCCTGCCTTCTCTGACACCTACCCCTTTCCTGCCATCAACATTTACCCCCAAACCATCAGCCACCCCAACTGCAACGCCTACGCCAACTCCCATCCCACCCACCCCAACGCTGACTCCTACCAATACTGAAATTCCTCCTACTGAAACACCTCAAAATCTGCCGGAAAGCGCCTACATTACCAACATTTTTGGAAAACCTCAAATCGCCAATCTGGATTGTGAATCACGAACCGCAGTCGATTTGGCTGCCTGGTATGGGGTGGCTATTCCTGAAGAAGAATTCATTAACCGGCTGCCCATCTCGGATAACCCGGATGAAGGCTTTGTCGGCAGCATTCACGGCAGCCGCGGTCAAATTCCCCCGGCTGCATATGGGGTACATGCTTATCCAATTGCCGGAGTTTTGCGGGAATATGGTCTGAATGCCTCGGATTACCGCAATTTGGATCTGACCGCCCTGCAAACCAAAATTGCTGCCGGTCAGCCGGTAATGGTCTGGGTGATCGGTCAGGTTTGGGAAGGGCAGCCTATTAAATATCAGGCAGCCGACGGAAAAATATCGATTGTTGCCCACTGGGAACATACGGTGATGGTAATCGGCTATTCCCCCTCATCCATCCGGATATTGGATGGCGCTCAAATATATGATCGAAATATCGCTTCTTTCCTGTCATCCTGGGCCGTTTTGGGCAATATGGCAGTTATGATTGATTGAATAATCACTCACAGAGGGGCTGGCCAAAAAGGGGCAGCCCCTCTGTGAGTCGTACGGTAATCTACACGAAATCATTACCGCTTATGAGCCATTTTCCCAGGGTAATCACTCTGAATCTTTTTTTATGACAATAAAATATTCTCCCCACCCTGGGGTGAGGAGAATGGAAAAAATCATTCC
>CAZEEL010000127.1:0-4324 GCA_964511135.1 uncultured Leptolinea sp.
GCGTTAAAAATTATTAATCGCTGGACTTTTCTCTGTATGCTTCTTGTGTTAAGTGTACTCTGCATTCTGAGTATGCTTTTCTTCAGACCTTTTTCCACGCCGGTGCCTTTGGCGGAAAATCCGACGGCATTATTTCTTGTTATACCCGCGCCAACTCTTACACCTACGGTAGATCCGATCAGCCTGATAACCCCGACAGTGTATAAAGAGATAATTGATGGAATATCTGTTGATTGCATCGTCAAGATTAATGGGACGCAGGGTGCCGGCCTCAGGCTGCGTACAGCTCCTGGAACGCAGGCAGATTCAAAATTTATAGCCATGGATGACGAATTATTTACGGTTCAGGAGGGGCCTGAAGAGTTGGATGGATATATATGGTGGTTTTTGCAATCACCCTATGATGATCACCGATCTGGCTGGGCTGTCTCAGCGTATCTTGGTTTGGTAGAGAACAGCAACCCTTAATGCTTTTTTCTTTTTAAAAAGGCATATAACACTGCCAACCCGGCGAGGCCTGCCATGCTGACTGCAAGCGCCTGTTTAACGGTTTTTGGTTCCATGCCTGGCAATACAATGTTTCCGTCACCATAGTTCTTAAATTTTTGGCCCCACGGGGTATTTAATGCTTCTTCGACACGTTTTCTGCCAATGAAAGGGTACCAATAGACGTTATGATAAAAATTGCTGGCAAAATAACTCCAGGGAACCAGGGGGCTTTGTAAAAGAAGTTTTTCGAAAGGTTTCAGCGGACCATGATAGATCAGTTTTTGGCCTTTTGAGGCCAGGGTATCCTCCTGCACGAAATGCCATTTTGGTTCTGTCTCCAGGTTATGGCCAACGACTTCAATTTGTGCAGGGTCGCCGATTCCAAGTCCTTTTTCATGGGCAAGCCGGATGAAAGGTATCTGCATGGGGTCAAAGCCCTGCAGTTTGGCTGAAATGGCGTCAATGGCTACCTGATCAGACGAAGCCAGGATAATATTTTTTTCATGCCAGCGCATGGCACGCGGTCCGGGGCCGTCTCCGGCAAAGGTTCCATCCATGACGGCAAAGATGCCAGGGTGAATATCCTGCTGGATCATTAATAAGTCAACCAGCGTTTCATGGATCACACTGTGTGTCCAATGCCGATTACGATGCAGCAAACCACCAAAGGCATTCTTCATCGCGCCGGTAATGGTAGTAAAAACATGTGTTTTTACCGTTGGGAGATGAATGATATTTATGCCCTCCAACGCTTTGGGAATAAATACGCCATCGGGATACACTTTATCCAGCACCATAAACGGTGTTTTGGGGTGATATTGAACCCAATCAAACTGTTCCTCGTAAAGGTACAGGCAGGCAATGTCATATTTATCCGTAACATATTTATGCTTGTTATTGATTTCGCCGTCACGGGTATTAACAACTACCGTGTCATTGTGGATTCCAATAATATTTTGATAATTGGCACCCTGAAGCGTTTTTATAACTCCCTCAATTTGCCAGGGCGTTGATGAACAGGCAGGGTACCAGGTTTGCCATGAAATGTTTATTTTCAGGCCGGTCGTATATTCTTTGGGCAGGGCAGCTTCAAAATCTGCCAGCTTCATAAGCTGTTCGTAATCAGATAAAATGGTGTCGGGTGAAGTCTTTAAAACAGCAACTTTTCCTTTGCCTTTAAAATCTGCCATAGTTATTCCTCACTTTATTTGACGCTCAGTCTGAGATCGTTACCATTGTTGTTTCAGACAGGATGGGCACTTTGTATTAACGTATCCTGGACTTCACGATATATCGTACTGTTCTTATCACTATTTTGATATACTACACATATAATACCAGTATTTTTGGGAGTAAACAAATGGATAAAGAGGAAAACAAGAATATACGTATCCTGGTGGTTGATGACGAAGAGCGGATGGTGCGTTTTATCTGTTTAAATCTTGAGCATGATGGGTTTCAGGTAATTCAGGCATATCGTGGATTGCAGGCGCTCGATCTCATGCGTGAAGAAATGCCTGATTTAATATTGCTCGATGTTATGATGCCGGATATTGATGGTTTTGAGGTGTTACGGACGATTCGTGAGACCAGTAATATTCCGGTTATCATGTTGACTGCAAAAGGAGAAGAAGACGATAAAATTCATGGCTTGGAATTGGGCGCTGATGACTATATGACGAAGCCTTTCAGCCCGCGTGAGCTGGTAAGCCGGGTCAGGGCGGTTCTGCGGAGATTTGAATCTTCTTCAACCCATGCAAAAGAAATTATCCAGGTGGATGAGCATTTAAAGATGGATTTTGGGAGACGTGAAATTTGGGTAGACAACGAACTTATCAGGTTGCGCCCTACTGAATACCGGCTTCTCTACCATCTTGTGCAAAACGCCGGATGGGTAATGACGTATGATCAGATATTAACGAAAGTTTGGGGATATGAATATCGTGATGAGCCTCATTATGTACGGCTTTATGTCAATTATCTGAGACAAAAAATTGAGCAGGATCCGGCAGACCCAAAATATATTCTGACGGAACGAGGGGTTGGGTATCGATTTATGGATTATCGACGGGAACGGGGATAAATCTTAGAAGAAAAGTCATAATTATTATGTTAAATTAATAATTATCCATTACTATTAGTCTGATATTAAACATAATCTTTTGGAGCTGAAATAAGGAGAGTAACAATGATAGAAGAACCCATTCATGTAACAGATCAAGCTTTTGAAAAAACGGTGTTGCAGGCGACACTGCCGGTAATCGTTGATTTTTGGGCACCGTGGTGTAACCCATGTAAGATGGTCGCTCCTATGTTGGATAAAATAGCCAAAGAGCAGGCCGGTAAATTATTGGTAGCCAAAGTAAATACTGATGAAAACAGCGAGTGGGCTCAAAAGTATAGCATACAGGGGATACCAACATTGTTGTTTGTTTCAGGCGGAAAGGTTGTTCATCGCCAAACCGGGGCAGCTCCTGAAGGTGCATTGCGCGATCTGGTGACACAGTTTTTGGATGCCGTGGAATCCAATAATAAATAATTGAAGCGAGTAAAAATATTTGAATTCATAACAGATGCCGTAAAGAGATTCTATATGTTTATGGCATCTGTTTAAAAAATGAATGGTTGTTTTGCTGCTGTTTTTCTGATTTTTTACAGCGACACAACAGTCAGCCCAGGGGATAGGGTTGTTCTCTGCTTTTTTTGAGAAGAAAAGACAGAGGGTTGTTATTTCCTGCTGTGCAAACCACATACAACGCCCGGTTCCTCCCTGTACTGTGCGCTGTATGTGGTTCGGCTTTCAAAATGGAAGAATTCTAAATTTCAATGTACACAGCGAAAACCGAGCATATTGAACCATGCATCAGGGCGGCTGTCGTTGCGCAGAGAAGATAAAACGGCGCTTGTATTATTGGATGCCCACGCGCCTCCGCGAAATACCCGGGTTTCACCGGAGGTTGGTCCGCCGGGGTTTTCCTGCCTGTCTGAGGGGTAATTTCCAAACCAGTCTGCTGTCCATTCGCAAATATTGCCTGCCATATCCATCGCTCCATATGGACTGGCTCCCTGGGAGTAGCTGCCTGTTTTTACGGGGCCTTTTCCATTGTAATTGGCATAGCTGTTGTCGATGGCATCGCCCCATGGGTATAATCTTCGGTCGGTTCCGCGGGCTGCTTTTTCCCATTCAGATTCTGTGGGCAGCCTTCCTCCAGCCCATGCACAATATGCTGTGGCGTCATTCCAGCTTACCTGTACTACTGGGTAGTCTTCTTTGCCATTCAGATTGCTTTCAGGCCCATCCGGATGCAGCCAGTTGGCGCCCTCAACCCAATTCAATTGGTGATCCGGTAAAACAACAAAACTCCACCCCGCTTCTTTTTCTGCGTCGGTCTGATATCCGGTGGCGTCTGTAAATTGTTTGAACCGGGAATTGTTGACTTCATATTTGCTTATCCAATATGCGTCAAGGTATACGGTATGTACCGGTTTTTCATTTTCAGTCACCGTGTTGCACCCCATTTGGAATTCACCCGCCGGTACGCATACCAATGTCATTCCATCCTGCGGAGAAATCCATTCCTGCCCGGCTTCTGTACATGCCGGAGGCTGGTTGTTTTCTGTGGGAGACGTCGCTGTTTCTTTCAGCTTTATCTCTGCGGTTGGCGCTTCTGTTGCCGGTGGCGCTGTTGCCTCGGCAGAGGCAGGAGATTGTGTTTCCTGCGTTTGTTCTGCGCTGACTGTAACAGTTGGCGGTTGCTTTTTTAAAAAGCTGCAGGACAAAGAAACAGCCAATATGGCTATTATGAAGAAAACTGTTTTACGTGTTGATTTCATC
>CAZEEL010000128.1:0-4277 GCA_964511135.1 uncultured Leptolinea sp.
CCACGGCGGCTTCCAGTGTAAACAGGAAGGTTGACAGACGATTAATGTAATGGAGGATACACGGGTCGGGGAGGGGGATGGTTTCATTCAACGCTGTCAGGCGGCGTTCAGACCGACGGACAATGGTACGGGCGAGATCAAGAAACCCTGAGGTGTGCGTTGCGCCGGGGATGATAAAACTCCGGACTGTGGGGAAGGTCTCTTCCAGCTTTTGGATGTTTTCTTCCAGCCATTGGGTACGCCCGGCAGCATCGAATGGGATAAGCAGATTGTATTCGGGCAGGGCGGCGATTTTCCCCATGATCAGTGAGAGGTCTTTTTGAATGTCAAAGATTGTCTGTTGCCATGCCGGTTTATCCAGCCAGCTGCGGGCAATTCCCAAAGCGGCATTGGCTTCGTCAAGGGTTCCAATGGTTTCAATCTGTAAATCGGTCTTGGAAACCTGTTTGTTTCCGATCAAAAAGGTGGTTCCCTGATCTCCGGTATGGGGCGGGGTGTTCCTGTCTGAGGTTTTCTGAATCATATTGCTTCTGCCTTTTGGCGGGGCTGCCGGTAAAGGAACCAATAGTTTTGCTGCGGGAATGCTGATTCGAAATCAGCCGGCCAGATAAACGCTCCCTGTCGGGTGAGTGATGTGATCTGCACATCCAACCGGTTCAATGATTCTCTCTGGTTGGGGCTGACCTCAGGGTCTTGCTGTAATAATTCCAAAATAGCCCGCTGATATGCCTGGGCAGTGTATTCAGCGGCAGAGAAGCCGGGTTCAGAACTCCAGTCCTGCAGAGCGGCTGACCATTGGCGTATTCGAGCCGGAAATTCCAACCGGATTTTTTTCGACCATAAGGCCGGCCAGCGTTTTCGAATGTTTTCGGCGGTCTGCATTTCTGATTCCGGGTTTTTGTCAATCAGACCATGTGCTGCCAGAAAGCGGATCTTTTTTTCTGTCAGAAGGAAAGAGCCAAGGGTCAGTTCAGACATGGGGGTGAGAGAATGTCTGGCGGAAGGGATATTTAATGGGTAAAACACGAGAGGAGAACGCAAAAAGTCTTCCAGATGACTGACTGCCTGGGTGAAAAATACCCTGTCTTGACGGTAGTCGGACATGGTTTTCCTTTATGGGGTTGGCTGCTCATTTGGCTGTGGTTGCATCATGCCGGTAACCAGATGCCAGGAGCTGATATTTGAAAAACGGTCGCTGACATCAAACATCGGGCCAACCCGAACGCCCTGAATTTTTTGGTTTACTCCAAAGGTGTAGACCGGATTATAAAGCGGGATAGCCGGCAGTTCTTCGCTGAACACAACCTGGAAATTCCGATATAGTCGGGCGCGTTCCTGCAAATCAACCGTAATACGGGCTGTTTCAAGGTATTCGCTGGCAACACGGTTTTCCCATTGAGAGTAGTTCTGGCCTCCGCTTGCCTGAGCCTGATCCCAAAAAGGATAGGGGTCCGGGTCAGGGGTACGGGAAAGGTTTAAATCTACCAGGGCAGCCTGAAAATCGCGTGAAACAAGGTGGTTGGTGATCAGATCGTCATAACTTACTGCCTGCAGTTCTACGGCAACATTTAAATCCTGCCAGTTTTGCTGAATCATTTGAGCAATTGCGGTATGCAGTTCATCATCCGGGTGCAGCAGGGTGAAGCGAAGCGCAACTTCCTCTTTTTTTCGGACCGCATTTGGTTCACTCGATATCACGTAGCCGGCTTCTTTCAGTAATTGCATGGCTTTTTCAGGGTCATAGGATACGCTGGGCGTTCCTTCGTAATAAGCCCAGGTATCGGGGAGAATCGGACTGTTGGCCAAAATCGCCTGCCCATTCAGCAGCCGGTCAATCATGTATTGGCGGTTGATTCCCATATAAAGGGCCTGGCGGACAATTTTTTGTTGGAGAAATTCCAGTTGGGGGTCAGCAAGGTTAAACATGACCATTGAAAGCTGCGGAAGGCGTGAGGTATATAGTGAAAGGTTGGGTTCAACCAGTGCTGAAGATAATAAACTGGCTGGAATGTGACTGATACCCTGCACAATCCCGTCATGAAAAGCCTGAAATGCATTGACTGCATCAGCGTAAAAGATAAAGGTAATTTCTTCCAGATAGGGCGGCTGTGCGTAGTAGCTGGTGTTGGCTTTTAATGTGACGCCGCTGATTTCGCCATTTTGTGTTTTAAATTCTGCAAAGCGAAAAGGCCCGGTGCCAATGGGGTGGAGATTAAAAGGATCATCCAGAATTTGGTCAAAGGTTTTTCCATCTAACAGGTGTCTGGGCAGAAGACCAAACGTGAGATAATCCTGAAAGGGAGCAAAGGCTTCAGACAGCTTAAACTGAACGGTTTTTTGATCAAGAACATTTACTTCTACAGATTGCCAGTATTTTTTTATATCTTCAGGGCAGGTAGAAGTTTCGCTGCGGATTAAATTGATCGTAAACAGTACGTCATCTGCCAGCAGCGGCGCACCGTCATGCCATTTGGCATCGCGCAGGATATAGGTATAGGTTAATCCATCCTCAGCAATACCCACGCTTTCGGCCAGGTCATTCTGCGGAATGCCGCGATCATCAAATTTAATCAGGCCGCTGAAGATCAGGCGGTTAATATCATGATCTGTCTGATTATAAGAATCGAACAGCGGGTTTAATCGCTGTACATGCCCGATCATTCCTTCGGTGTAAGTTCCTCCCTGGTTGGGGGTGTCTGCGGTTCCGAAGTTTGATTTTGGCTGTTCAAAAATCAAAAGAATACCAACGATCAGTCCTGCTAAAAGGACAATTGCAATTTGCCAACGATATTGTTTCATGCGCTAATTATAATAAAAAAACAGCTCCCCACTGAGGAGAGCCGTCTGGATATTTCCCGATTTCACGGAATCCTGTAGGGGATATGAACCTGTTATGTCTCAATTTATCTGAGACTGCCGACCATAATAGTGGATATCACTAAAATGAAAAATACAACACTGAGAATGATTGTTACCCAAAACAGGGTTTTTTCAATTCCCCTGCGAGAGCTGAAAACAGTGTTTGTATCGGTTCCGGTCAATCCTCCCAGACTGGTACCCTTGTTTTGCAGGATCACACTGATGATTAATGCGATCGACGTTATAATTAAAGCGATGTAAAAGTAACTTTGTAGGTTCACCAAAATCCTCCTGAATATAAGCAGAAACATAATTATACCTGTTTCTGTCTGGAATCGTCAAATTATGGCAGAAATTATACTAAATCTTCACATGCATACTCGTTATTCTGATGGCCAGGGGCTTCACGCCGATATTGGCCGAGCCGCTTTGCAGAGTAATATTGTGGACGCCGTGCTGGTTACCGATCATAATACCTATGTTCGTGGCGTCGAGCGGTATTATGAAAGCGGAAAACGGAAAATATTGCTTTTAGTCGGAGAAGAGGTCCACGATCAGGCCAGAAACCCACAGAAAAACCATCTTCTGGTTTTTAATGCCAACCGTGAGCTTGCGACATATGCTTATCATCCGCAGATATTAATTGATCAGGTTAATGCATCCGGTGGGTTAAGTTTTCTGGCTCATCCGGTGGAGGATGCTTTGCCTGATTTTGGAGAAACTGCCATTTCGTGGGAGGCATGGGATGCGCATGGGTACACAGGTCTTGAATTATGGAATGGCCTCAGTGAATTAAAAAGTGTGTCTCACTCCAAATTCGATTTGTTTCGTTATGTCTTTTTTCCTGAAACCCTGGCTCATGGCCCGCAGCCTGCTGTACTTGAAATCTGGGACAGTTTATTAAATGAAGGGCAGAAAGTCGTTGCGATAGGGGGCTCAGATGCTCATGCCTTACGATATCAATATGGCCCATTGTCGAAAATTGTCTTTCCCTATAAGTTTCATTTTCAGTGTATTAACACCCATCTGATGACGGATGAAGCGTTGACCGGCGATATGCTGCATGATAAGCGCATGATTTATGGGGCTTTGCAGAAAGGGAGCTGTTTTATTGGCTATGATTTGCCGGCCTGCACCCGTGGATTTCGTTTTACAGTTCAGGGAAGAGATTGTTCGGGAAGTATCGGAGATGATGTCATATCTTCAGATTCAGTGACCTTTCAGGTAAAAGTTCCGCAGCCTGCTTTCATCCGCCTGATGCGAAATGGAGAGATGGCCGGCGAATGGGCGGAAAAAGATCTGATTACGTACAGCACATCTGAACCGGGGATTTATCGGGTAGAAGTATACCTTCACTTTTCAGGGAAGCTTCGAGGTTGGATTTTTTCCAACCCGATTTACTTCAGGAAAAAATGATA
>CAZEEL010000129.1:0-4265 GCA_964511135.1 uncultured Leptolinea sp.
CATGACCTGGTTTATCATGGTTTTTGGGGGGCTGTTCGCCTTATCAGGAACATTGCTCAGTCCCTGGCTTTCGCAGTTTTTGTTCCAAAGCCGTGATCAGTCTTTGGCAATCAGTCTGGCAGTATTAAGTCTGCCATTCATGGCGTTGCGGAATGCATTAACCAGTGTTTTACGAATGCAGCATCGGCCGAAGGCTTTTTTGTTTCTGAATTTCGGTTATGCTGTTTTATATTTTGTGCTGGTATTGTTTTTGGTGGTGCAATTAAAAATGGGGGTGCAGGGAGTCTTTCTGGCACAGATGATTGCCGGTATCCTGTTTACTCTGATCTCTGCCTGGCAATGCCGTGAGTTAATCCGCTTCACCATTTCAACGGAATGGATTCGAAAACTGACGGCTTATGGGTTGCCTTCTTTACCGGGATCTCTTTTCCAGTGGGGAATGGTCTCGGTCAGTAATATTTTTCTGACGCAGTTGCTGGCGGAATGGTCGCAGATTGCTTATTATAATCTGGCTCTCAAGACTGCCAGAATTACTGAGTTTGCGGTTACCGCTTTTGTAACGGCCTGGCAGCCGCTCTTTATGGAAGGTCTGAACAATCCCTCTTTCCATCAAAAACTGAATAAAGCTTTGTGGTATTTCAGTATGGCGGTTTTGTTTACGGTTACTTTCGTAATGATCTTCTCCAAAGAAACTATTCTGATTCTGGCGTTACCTGAATATCTGGCAGCATCTCCCCTGGTTCTTTTTGTAAGCCTGCGTTACTATTTTGTTGGAGTTACATCGATCGTTGGGTTGGGCATTATCAAAGAAAAGAAAACCCAGTTTATTTCAGTGGCTCTGGCGGCTGGTTTTTTAATGACTGCGGTATTAGATGGGTTTCTGATTCCACGCATGGGTATTTTAGGCGCTGCACTGGCAGACATGGGCGGAGAATTGGTAAATACTGCTTTGTTCTTTTATTTTTCCAATCATATTCAGCCTTTGAAATGGAATTTCACTTCTGTCATTGGTTCGCTGGCTGCCATGCTGGGAATTTGGATTTTGTTACAAACAGTGCATGTGAACACCCACTGGCAGGACGTTGCTTTTCGAGTGTCTCTGCTGGTGGGCTATGGCCTTTGGGTTTTGCTGGTGTTAGATCGGGGGAAGGTATTGCGTGATATTATTGGTAAAATTCATCAATGGAGAAAACAACCGCCTGCCGAAACAGAATCTACCGCGCTTTGATCCAGGGCTCTTTTTGAAACATGATTACAAAAAATCAAAAAATATTAACTGTTCTGAAACTTGCCTGTACCCTGGTATTGGGCATTGCGGCATTTCAAATTTTTCTTGAAATGCAGATTTTATTCCAGCCAATTTTTGAAAAAGCTCATCTGTTATCGAAATCAGCACTTATACGTGGAATGGGCGCAGTTTTGGTTTCCGCATGTTTCATGCTGATTCTTCTGGCTGTGGTTTGGCTTCCCCGTTTCCGAAATTTTTTATTGATGCTTCGGCCAAAAATGGGTTGGGTTGGTTCTGCAACAGGAGTCGTTTACCTTGTATTGCTATGCTGGCTGTTGATTTACTCAAGATGGAGTGATGAATTTGGCCAAGTCTGGATGCGTAGTTTTCTGCTGGCTTTTGGATTTCTTTTATCGGGAGTGGGTTTTTGTCGTTCAAGCCGGTATCTGCTCACGCTGGAAAGCTTTTTGGGCGGGGCACTGTGTTTTGGCAGTATATTTGTTTTGGCGCATGAGATGCAGTGCGCGGTTTCTTACCCTTTTTCGTGGACCTGGTCAGAAGGTAACCGTTTGTGGGATTACTCCCTTTTGTATGGGCGGAGCCGATATATCTATCCGGCTGATCAGCCGATCTTTTCTCTTACGGATGCAGGCCGGCAGAGTTTGTGGGGATTGCCCTTTCTTTTTCCCCATATATCCATTCAGGCGGTTCGTGCCTGGGATGCTTTGATGTTCACTTTGCCCTATCTGATTTTTGGATTGCTCAACTTCCGGCAAAAAGGTCAGAAAGCTTTGCCCTGGGTTCTGGCAGGCTTATGGACAATGCTTTTTTTGCATACTGCGCCGGTGTATTCCACATTGATCGTGGTGGCGATTCTGGTGTTGTTCACGCGCCGGATGAAATTGTTGCCAGGATGTCTTATCCTGATTCTGGCGGGGTATTATGCTTATATTTCCCGGTATACCTGGATGTTTACGGCTGGCTTTTGGGGGGCTTTGCTGGCTTTTTTGGAAGCCGACAACCTGCTGATTCAAAATACCCGTCAGCGCTGGATACGATCTGTTGCTTTCGGGTTGGCCGGGGTGTTTGGCGGATTTCTGCTGGCGAAAATCCTGCCATATTTCCCTGGAATATCTGCTGTTTTTCCTCAGACGCATGCGGGTGTTGGAGAAAACGGGTTTAATATCTCAGCGATTGCAGATCTGATAGGGAGGCAGCCGCTTTTATGGGACCTGCTTTGGCCGAATACCACCAACCGGCAGGGGATTGTTCTTTCGCTGGCGCTGTTGGCGCTTCCGTTTTCTCTCCTGATTCTTACCATTTCTCACAGTCTTCCCTGGAAGTTGAATGGCTGGCAGAAACTATTGCTTTGGACAGAGTTATTGGCTTTTTTTGCAGTAGGGGTTATTGTCAGTGTGAAAATTGGAGGGGGCAGCAATTTGCATAATCTGGATATGTTCCTGATTACCTTGCTGCTCATTGCCGGCCTGGTATGGAGAGCGGGCGGAAAAAAATTTGTATTCTTTGATCCTCTGCAAAAGACAGACTGGTGGATTGCAGGGCTGCTTATTCTTATGGTTTTGTACCCCTCTACCAGGGGGATGATGTCTGCTGGTCGGCTGGTTCTTCCGGATGCTCAGAAGGTAAATGAGGCGCTGGGCGATATTCAGAAAATGGTGGATGAGACACTTCCGAAAGAGATATTGTTTATGGATCAGCGGCAGTTGCTGACTTTTGAATATATTAAAAATGTACCATTGGTTCCGGAGTATGAAAAGAAACTCCTGATGGATATGGCGATGGCTGATAACCAGGAGTATTTCCAAAAGTTTTACCAGGATTTGCACAACCAACGCTTTGGGTTGATTGTCACTGAACCCTTATTTGTGAATTTTCAGGGTTCGCAGCATCAGGCAGGTTTTGGACGTGAAAATGATGCCTGGGTAATATGGGTTTCACTTCCATTGAAATGTTCTTATGAAACAGTTTTATATAATCCGCAGATAGGGTTTGAGTTGCTGGCGCCACGGCAGGGAGAAATTCCCCATGAACTTAAGCCATATTGCAGTCCATAAAAAGAGAGCGCAGTTTTATGATGGTAAAAACAGAAAATTTTCTTGCCCGTTATGAAGTGTGGATCCTGTCTGGACTGGTGATTATCATGATTGTGATAAACAGTCAGGGGTTGTCATGGGGATTGCCGGGATTTTGGAATCCGGATGAAATATCACGGGTAGTACTTCAGGCGCTGGATGGTACTTACAAAATTAATCAGACCGATACTTTATACCCGTCGCTTCCGAAATATATTATGCTTGGATTGGGTCTTCTTACGGATAAAGCAGGATATTCGCGCGAGACATTTCTGCTTGCCGCTCGTTTTCTGAGTGTATTACTGGGGTCAGGTTTGGTATGGATTGCCTATGGTTTAGCCCGTCAGGCTCAAACAAGCCGTCTGTTGTCTTTGGCTGCCGCTTTAATGGTGGCAACCAATTCTGAGGTTACTGTAAATTCCCATTTTGCCCATAACGATCTTTATGTAGCCGTTTTTGTAGGGTTGGTTGCACTGGCATCCCTGAAGTATTACCGCACGCAAAATAAAATTTGGCTTTATCTGGCGTTCTTTGCTACCGGTCTGGCTGCCTGCAGTAAATACAATGGCGTCTTCATTTTCGGGGCGGTAATATTCACATATTTATTGTCTCAGGGAAAAGATGTATACAAAAAATGGCTTTCGACTTTTGAAACCATGTTTGTCGGTTTTGGGTTAACCTATATTGGGTATGGTGTGGGCGCTCCCATTTTGTTTACCTGGCCGTCACAATATCTTAAACGGGTATTTCCGACCTTAAAAGCGTTGACAGTTTATGCCAAAACACCGGATTCAAAAACAGGCTGGTTTATTCAATGGGAAAATTTACATCAGACTTTAGGTCCTGGTGTGATGGTTTTCTGCCTGATCATGCTGGCTGTTTTTTTGGTCTGGGCGGTGCGTTACCGACAGCGAAAAAGTTCAGCAGATCCGCTTGTTTTTAAC
>CAZEEL010000130.1:0-4142 GCA_964511135.1 uncultured Leptolinea sp.
CAATACCCCAGGATGCAGCCATAGACTCGATTCTTTTCTTGATTTCATTTTTGTCTTCGTCTTTTTTTTTGTCTATTTCAGTCCAGGGAATTCCAATGTTCGATGGCGCGGCAATACCCACTGCCAGGGCGTTACAGGCAGCCCGTAAACTGCCTTCAAGGCTTTCAGCTTTTGAAAGACAGTCTGCCAAAAGACCAACTTTATTGTTATTTTCCAGATATTTCAGCGGCAAAAGAAGTTCTTCCTGCCGTAAAAACTCAATTTTAGCCTGATCATTTGCCATGCCAAATACCATGCCTTGAAGGGTTACGGATGGCGGAAGAAGTTCATAATCATATACTAATGATGCTGCGCCAAACAAACTTTTCGGTATTTCATAGCTGTCAGGAAAATGAAGCTGCATTAACGCAGCGCTGTCTCTCCACAACGCTTTTTCTTCTGTGAAACGGATCACCTCCTTTTTTTTCTTATCCTTATTCATTTTGTAGCACTTGAATGGATCGGAAATACCCGCATCAATCTGTAATGCCGGCTCAAGTATTATTTTTTCTACTTCAGGCATGGATTCTGAACCGGATGGAATGAGAAAAATATGCCGGCTCTGCCAGGTCAGATAATCCAGGTATCCAAAAGGAACCTGTCGGTTAAATGCAGTCGGGTTATCCATTTCCCAGCATGGCATATCTTCCTGTTCCTTTTGACAGGTCTGTTGTGTAACAGGAAAAACAATGGCATTAAACCAGAGTAGTTCAAACAAATTTTTTCCCCTGATAAAAAAAATAATTCCTCTGGCCCAGGGAGCATCTGTATATTGCGATTTCGGCCCATTTTTTCCTGCTAACCCAAAAGTCTGCATGGTTATTAAAGCGCGAGCAGCTTTCGAAGCTACTAACGCTGTTCCATCTTTGTCAGTATGATGGTCAAATAAGGTAGCGTTATTTCCTGAGGACATCTCCATAGCCAATGATAAGGCTGGTTTCTTCAGGCCATTGCAAACATCTTTTTTCTGGTAGAACGGTTTTTTTGAGTCAAAAAGATCAAAACAATCCTGCCACTGATTTAAATATTCCATTACCGCATCAGTGTTAAATTTTCCTGTCTGAAAAACCTGATTCCAATCTTCAATGCTCTTTACATTCCGATACACGCTGTGCAATACTGCCAGTAACAGCCGATAAATGGATGCCGTCTCCAGGGGGGTATCACCAATGACCCCTGTCAAAGTATGAGCATTGAGAAGAGTGTCTTTTAAACCAAGTTCCTGTATGTTACCCTGCATAGTAAGGCATGGTATCCATGGTCGATCAATCAGATTGAACGAATATGTCATTATTTCTCCTCTTCAATGATTAAACCCAGTGTGTTATCCAACTTCAATATAAGGTTGGAATCATTCAGTGTTGTTGTTCCGGATTCCGGAAAGAACACTGCATATGTATGACGTAAAGCGGACAACTTTTTCCATGCAGATAAGACCGGGTAGTTTGAAAAGTATCTTACAATCCTGATATCCTGAACGGATACTTTTGCCTGTAGTAAAAGCTGAATTTGCTCTGAATCAGGAACAATATCAGGGCTTTCTATTACGGCATTACCATTCGGAGTTATCGCAAGGCCTTTCTCTGTCTGATAAAGACAGATTAAATCAATACTTTGCTCGCCCAGTCGGGTTAAAGCGGATAATGAGTGATGAATAACCGGGTTATCTTCTTCCAAATTTGAATTCGTTTTAAAGATTATATCTTTGATGTTGATGTTTGGTATCAGGCGGACTCTCGATTCGAAAATATCCTGATGTCTTTTTTTCTGTAATTGTTCATCTGTTTTTTTAAGGTGTTCTCTTATCGCATCGGATAAATTGTCGTCATTAATCTTTCCGTAAACTGCCTCAACCAGAGAAGCTGTTTCATCGGGAAGGATTAATTCAGTTTTGTTTTTTAATAATTCCCAGGTTCGAATAAGAATGGATTCATCATAAATCTTTTTATTAATGCCAAATTCAGGTATTCCATTTTTACTATTAGGTTGAATGAGAGTGAAGATGGGCTTGTCAAGAAGGGATGATCTCATTATCTGATTGATCCAATGCCGATGCAACCTGCCTAATCGTTGGATAAGGAGGTCAATAGGTGCAATTTCACTGATCATATAATCAAAATCCAGATCCAGGCTTTGTTCAATTACCTGTGTAGCTACAACGATTGCACGATCTGGTCGTTTTCCACCTTTACTGAAGAGATTAAGGATCGTATTTTCAATTTCCATGCGTCGATAGTATGGATAGCGGGAATGAAATAAATAGAGGTTATCATTACAAACGACATTAATATCCAACAATGCCTGATATACCTGCCGAGCCTTGTTAACTGTATTGCATAAAACTGCTGCAGACCCTCCATCTTTAAGTTTTTCAGTCAAAACATTTGTAAGGTCATTATGGTTATCCGCTACCTGATTTAAAATAATCTTTTTGTGCTCAGTTGATGGAAATGAAATTGTTTTCATGGTTGTTGATGAGGCAATGGTCATTTCAGGATAAGTACCTGGTTCCTGATTTTTAATCTCTGATCCCCAGGCTGTAATTAAATCATTTTTTGCTTTTTGATTTAATGTGGCTGAAAGCAGTATAACTGAGGTACCGATTCCTTTCAGCCATGCCAATAATTCTTTAAACAACTCTGACATGTAAAAATCATAGGCATGTACTTCATCAAAGATTAATACTTTTTGACCCAAGCCAAACATTCTTACAAAAAAATGGCGTGTTTGAAGAACGCTGAGAAAAGTCTGATCTACTGTTCCAACACCAAAAGGAGCTAATAAAGTTCGTTTTTTGGGAAGAAACCAACTCTCTGCTTGAATTTTATCCTGATCAGGATCGTGCTCATTTTCTCCCAGTATCTGTGTTATTCCGCCTGGGGTTAAAGCTTTTAATTGCCCTCCGTGAACCAGATGTAAATTCAGTTTATCATGTGGGTAGAGTTTTAACAAAAAATCTTTTACTCTGGTGTACATCTGGTTACTGGTGGCTTGGGTAGGCATGGCAATATAACAGCCCTGATTTTGTGTTTTTTCCAACCATAAACCAGCCAGATATAACGCTGCTTCTGTTTTACCGCTACCCGTTGGAGCTTCAATAATCATCATGGCTGGCAAGTCAGTTGTGCTTCCTTTTTGAATAACTGTCTTTTGCATTTGATTAGGTTCAAAAGGAAAGAGTTCGTTAAAATCAAAATAGCTGCCTTTTGCCTGCCAATTTTGCCAACCAAGTTCTGAAAGAGCTTTTTGTGCAGTGGAGCGAGAAATTAAAGCGTAGTCAGATAACTCAAACTCAGATATTGATAAATTTAACTGCTGACAGGAGAAATATTCACTCATGGAACCAATCCAGTCTGCAAAAGATACAAAACCTGAAAGAAGAGTTAGAAATGCGTTCTCATCAGCGGGTGATAAATTCCAACAAAACGTGTCTGGCGGTTGAAATACTGAACGGCAGTCTGAAATAACTTCTATTCTTACATCCTGCCAATATTGATCTCCAATATCCGATCGCTTTAATGCCTGGCTGGTAAACTGATTGGATGTTGGCCATATTCCATGATGTCCACCTAAGGCACGAGCAACCCTTTTAATAAATATAGATGAATACTCTTTACATACAACAGGAAGTAATTTTTCCAAGATCCATGCAGTCATTACTCCATGATGTGCAGGGTGCATACCCTCAGGCAGAAAATTAAAGCCTGTTTTCTTTAAAATAGGGATAACAGCTGTCCATTTTCGTTGAAAGCCTGGAGAGACTTTACCAATGTCATGCAAGCTGACAAGAAAAGCTAATAATCTGCCTGTCTCCTCTGCACTTAATCCCAGTTTATCCATATAAAATTGCCTGGTTGCTTTTGAAAAGCAGGTTTCCCATAATGCCAATGCTACATGCCCTGTATCACTTAAATGACAAACCAGTGGATGCCATTGTTCTGATTTTGAAGAGGTCTTTGCCCAGAGTGAATAATATGGCTTCATGATAAATCCCGATATAGTGCAAATAATGCCTGTGACATGTCTTTTATGGACTTTTGTATTTCAGGCGGCTCCAGCACCTCACAGTCTGCGCCCCAGCCCCGTATCCACGGGAGCATTTC
>CAZEEL010000131.1:0-4112 GCA_964511135.1 uncultured Leptolinea sp.
AATACCAGCGCCCCAAAAAATTGTGTGACAACAGCCAGTACCAGCAGCGGAACAATCAAAATAAACAGTGTGGAATGCTCTTTAAAAAAGTCTGAGAATGCAATTTTCGTTTTCATCCAACACGCTCCGGTACATATCCGCCGCGAACCAGACCTTCGGGTTTGAACAGCAGAATTAAAATAACAATGGCAAACATAAACGCATCACGATAATCCAGCAACGCTTGCGGTAAAAACAGACTCAATAAGCTGAACAGAATCCCATAGATATAACCGCCCGCAACCGCGCCTGAGAGGCTGTTCATGCCGCCAATCACACATGCCACAAAAGCAATCAGCAGGGGGGCTGTCCCAATGGTGGGCATAACCGACCCGGAACGGCCTACCCAGAACAAAGCGACAACTCCTGCCAGAAAGCCGCTGATGATAAACGCCACAGAAATGACCATATTGGCCGGTACGCCTAACATGCGTGTCATCGAAAAGTTTTCTGCGGCAGCGCGCAGGGCAATTCCGAGGACGGTACGCTTCAAAAGTAATGACAACCCCCCCAGCAAAAGCAGGCTGATGACGATGGTTAATATATTCCGCATGGAAACATCGGATCCAAGGATATTAACGCTTTTTGAGAACAATGCCGGGATGGGAACCGCACGCGAACGCGGAGAAACAAACAATAAGACCAGGTTTTGCAGCAAAGTACTCATTGCAAACGACGTTACCAGAATTGCAGTCATCGATTTGGTACGTACCGGGCGAAAAGCAATCAGTTCGGTCAAATAACTGACCAGTGTAGCAGTGAATACCGCCGTAATTCCAAGAATGGCCCAAATGGAAACCCCTGCACTGCTCAACAAAAAGAGTGAATAACCTGCAATCATAATTAATTCACCATATGCATAGTTGACCAGTTTTAGAATTCCATAGACAATCATCAGTCCCAGTGTAATGATGGCATACAGGCTCCCCAGGCTGATAGCATTAATAATAAAGTCCAGTGTAAACAAGGAAACTTCCTCCTCTTAACTACTACGCCCGATCAGGCTTATTGTCGCCCAGATAGACGCCTTCAATATCAACACGCTCGCGCAGATGCTGCGGAGTACCTTCATCCTTAATTTTACCGGTGCGCATCAAATAAGCGCGATCGGCAATATCCAGCGTGCGTTCAACGTTTTGCTCTACCAGTAAAATGGTCACGCCCCGTTTATGTAAATTAATCACCAGCTCGAAAATCTGGTCTACCAGCGCTGGCGCTAACCCCAAAGAAGGTTCATCCAGCATTAACAATCTGGGATGAGACATTAACGCACGTGCAATTGCCAGCTGTTGCTGCTCGCCGCCCGAAAGCGTTCCGCCAGGCTGGTTAATCCGGGTGCCCAAAATGGGAAACAACTGGAACATTTCCTCCAGATCCTGTTTATATTCTGCACGATTATTGCGAATATAGGCGCCCAGCCGCAGGTTTTCTTCCACAGTCAGACTTGGAAAAATATCCCGCCCTTCCGGTACCATGGCAATTCCCAGTCGAATAATTTGTTCAGGCGATTTGCCCACCAGTGACTGCCCCTGAAACTGAATATCACCCTGCACCGGTTTAAGAACTCCGGAAACCGTAGCCAGGGTAGTTGATTTTCCAGCTCCGTTGACACCAATTAATGCCACCAGTTCGCCTTCGTCTACTTTAAGAGAAATGCCGCGCAGCGCTGTGATAGCGCCGTAGCGGGCATGAATGTTATTCAGTACTAACACGGCTCGCTCCTAAGTCTTATTTTTACCCAGATAAGCCTGGATAACAGCGGGAATCTTGCGTATTTCTTCAGGAGTCCCTTCACCAATCGTTCGGCCATAGTTCAATACATGCAGGCGGTGGCATAATCGCATAATCAGGCGCATATCATGCTCTACAATTAACATACCCAGATTCATTTTCTGCGGCAGAGGCGTTAAGATGGACAGCAACTCGTCACTTTCATCTTCATTAAGCCCTGCAGCAGGCTCATCCAGGAGTAAGAATTTTGGCGACATGGACAATGCCCGGGCAATTTCAGCGCGGCGCTCATGTCCATAGGGCAGCCCCCCTGCCGACTGATCAGCCCAGCGCTCAATACCCATCACTTTCAGGGCATTGGCAGCGCGTTCACGTGCTTCTTTGCGCCTGATGCCCATACTGATAGCAGCCACTTCAGCATTTTGAAATACCGTTAATTCACGAAACAGTCGAATGGTTTGAAATGTTCGCGAAATACCTGCTTTTGCCACGTTGTAAGAATGCTGGTTGGTAATATCTTTACCGCATACCTTCACTTTGCCATCAGTTGCAGGCAACAGCCCGGTCACTACATTAATCAAAGTCGTTTTCCCGGAACCATTGGGGCCGATCACACCCAGTATCTCACCCTGCCGCATGCTAAAACTGACGTTATCCAAAGCACGCAAACCGGAAAAACTTTTTCCAAGCGATTCAATGACCAGGCTTTGCGAGTCATTCCCTCCACTATTTGAAGGATTCATAGGTTATTCTCTCTTTAGGAATTTTAAACATGATGCACTGCTCACAAAACAATCTGTTTTTTTAAAAAAATAATTCAGGCCCCCCATTATCACAAACTTTCCATTTTATGACGTCCATTGATCCATCCGGTGGGTTTTGTAAATATCTTCTGCAAAACCCACCGGCGTTTATGAAAAACAAATATAAACTATGGTTTCAATGAAATTACAGGGCGGACCCAGCCCAGGAAATTCGGTTTGCCGTCAATCAAATTCACCATACAAACCTCTTTATCCGTGGCGTGGCCTTCATCAGCGGGTTTCCAGTTCAGGCTGCCGGTCAGCAGATCAAACTCCATCTCTTCCATGGCTTTGGCAACAGCTGCACCTTCCGTGGTGCCGGATTTTTCCATGGCCTGCGCCAGCACCATGACCACATCCCAGCCGGCTACAGAGAACATGGCTTCAGGAACATCGTTGAATTTTGCCTTGTATTCATCCAGGAACAACGCCATTTCGGGGGAAGCATCGCGTTCCATCCAGGAATGGGTGGTCCAGGTAATATCGTTGCCAATTTCCGGGCCAAGGGCTTCAAACAAACCAGGATCATCATAAGAATCGCCGCCAACAATCGGGAGGGTCACTCCGGCTTCGCGAATCGTGCGGATAATCATGCCCAAGTCAGGCATATAAGAGGAAATGTACAGGAAATCAGGTTGTTTTTCCAGAGCTTTGATGCGTGCCAACTGTGCGGAAAAGTCCTGGTCACCCTGCACGTAAGTATCTTCAGCAAATACTTCGCCGCCCAATTGGGTAAAGGCTTCAATAAAGTAGCGGCTGAGAGATTTGGTATAGTCAATGAAGGTATCCGTTACAACATAAGCGGTTCGATAACCCAGCTCGTTGTATGCATATTCGGCAGCGGCTGCGCCCATGGTTGTGTTCCACATAGACATGGTGAACTGCAGATCACCCAGAGCATCAGAACCATATAATGGAGAGGATGCACAGGGAGAAATACCCACAATACCGGCTTTCTGCGCTTCGCGGCTGGCCGGGCTGCCAAAGTCAAAATCACTCGGGGCAATAATGGCAACAGCGCCTTTTTGAATCAGTTCGATGGTATTGTTACCAACGGTTACCGGATCACTTTTTCCATCCAGGTTAACCAACCGAACCTGTTTGCCCAGGATACCGCCGTTTTTGTTTAAGTAATCAATGGCGACCTGAGCGCCTTTTAATTGAGGCTCATCCAGCGGAGCTTGAATACCGGTGAGACACATCGAAGCGCCAATCATAATAGCATCTTCATCAGCAACTTCGGCCGGGGCTTCAGTAGCAACTTTCTCTGCTTCAGCCTTTTCTGCTGTCGGGGTGGCTGCTGCGCCGCCGCATGCTGCAAGCAGCAGGCTGGCCACAAGCAAAATTGATAGCAGAATGTATTGGGTAAAACGCTTACTCATTTCTTCTTCTCCTTATTGGCGTTGTTTCCGGTTTTAACCAGAATATATTGGGACGGTCTGATGATATCTGTCAACATTTAATTTAACAATGAAGAAAGCTAAAATAACAGACCTTAACTTTTAAGCATACCACAAGAATCAATCTCAATCAACGTTT
>CAZEEL010000132.1:0-3992 GCA_964511135.1 uncultured Leptolinea sp.
GATCTGCTTATCTGTAAAAGTCTATCATATATTGTGCTGAGAGTGTCCTGATTTTTATGTTGTTCGGCGCTCTGTCAGCTCTTTCAGCGTTCTGGACGGGTGTTCTTACGGGAAAGGCTGTTGACCATGCATTTGAGATCAGATTTTGGTTGGATGAATGGTCATGCCGGCGCAGCGGAGCTGTCTGTTTTGGAAAAGATGGCTGTCTTTGGCCAGATAATGATCCTGCAATGCTCATGATTGGGTGTGTACATGCCTTATCCTGAACGGCATGATGGGATGCTCTGTATCTGTTTCTATAAAACAAACACGATGTTTTACAGATGGCATAAAAAATCTGTGATTTTGTTCCTGTTTCCTGAAATCAGTACACAGAAAGACGAGAACAACTTAAAATGCATGGATGATCGTTCATTATGAAAGGAAAGAGTTCTGTGAATTTACCTGTTATTCCTTCGATTTGTCATGATGTTGCCCAGGCGGCAAAAATTCGTCAGGAAAGGCTTACCAAGCCATCCGGTTCGCTGGGCAGACTGGAAGATATTTCGGTGCAGGTAGCCGGTATTACCGGAAATCCGCGCCCCCGATTCCATCAAAAAGGGGTCATCATTATGGCGGCTGATCATGGAATCGCTTTGGAAGGCGTCAGCGCTTATCCGGCTGAGGTTACTCCTCAAATGGTGCTTAATTTTTTACATGGCGGGGCGGCCATTAATGTTTTAGCCCGTCAGGCAAATGCCCGTGTTACGGTTGTGGATGTTGGGGTGGCTTATGATTTCCACGGGGCTGAGGGATTGCTGAATCGGAAAATCAGTTATGGAACAAACAATATGCTCAGAGGCCCGGCCATGACCATCGCCCAGGCAGAAGAAGCCATTCAGGTTGGAATTGACGTTGTTCAGAACGGGATTGAAAATGGTCTTGATCTTGTGGCTACCGGAGAGGTGGGCATTGGCAATACGACCCCTTCGGCGGCGATCACTTCAGTAATCACCGGAACTCCGATTGAGAAGGTAACCGGAAGGGGAACCGGGTTGGATGATGCCGGTTTAAACCATAAAATCGGGGTTATCCGTGAAGCGATCCGTATCCATCGCCCTGACCCCCATGATCCTCTGGATGTGTTAAGCAAAGTAGGCGGGCTTGAAATTGCCGGGTTGGCCGGCGTCATCATGGGGGCGGCTGCCAGACGTGTGCCCGTGGTTGTGGATGGGTTTATCTCAGGTGCAGCAGCTCTGATTGCTGCCGGGTTGCTTCCCGGGGTGATCCCTTATCTTTTCGCGGCGCACCAGTCGGTTGAAATTGGGAATGATGCAATCTGGAAACATCTGGGTTTAACACCGCTTTTAAATCTGGGGCTGCGACTGGGTGAAGGAACCGGGGCTGTACTGGCATTTCATGTTCTCGAAGCGGCAGTGGGCATTCTTGATGAAATGGCAACCTTTTCTGAAGCCGGGGTTGACGAAAAAGATCATAAGAATAATCCGTCAGAGCTTCCATGAAATATTTACGGCTGGCCATTGCTTTTCTGACAGTGTTTCCTGTCAAAATACCTGAAAGGGTTGAGCCTGAAGATAACGGACGTTCTGCGGGATGGTTTCCGCTGATTGGGGGGGGGATGGGCGGGCTGGTTGCGGCAGCCGCTGCCGGTTTTCGGCTTGTGTTGCCTTTACCCCTGGCAGCAGTTCTGAGTACCGCCGTATGGATCGCCCTGAGCGGTGGGTTGCACCTTGATGGTCTGACAGACAGTTGTGATGGCCTTTTGAATGCTGCTTCGCCGGAACGCCGGCTGGAAATTATGAAAGACCCGCGGATGGGAACTTTTGGCGGGATTGGATTGATTCTGACCATTTTGGTTAAATGTGCGCTGATATACTGTTTGCCCGGAACGAGCCTGTGGTTTGCGTTGCCGTTGGCGATGGCTGCCGGCCGTTGGATGTTGCTGCCGGCCGGCCGGCAGCCTGCGGCCCGGCCCGGAGGGATGGGTGATGCGTTTTCGCGGGGGTTAAATCGCCAGGCCTGGCTGCCGGCGCTGCTGACGGTTGCAGCGCTGACTGTGCCGGGCGGATGGCGGGGTCTGACAGGGGTGCTCCTGGCGCACCTGACGGCCTGGTTCCTGTTTCGGGCAGCCCGGAAGCGTCTGGGCGGGATAACCGGAGATATTTTTGGTTTGTGTGTTGAATGTACCGAAATGCTTGTTTTGACCGCATTTTGTGTTCTTTAAACCGGATTGAAAAATCAGACGTTCATGAAGCTGAACAGGCTGAAAACCGTTGATATGATGAAACGGATGAAGAAAAAAATGAAGAGGATGAAAACGATGAAAAGGACAGGGCAGATAAAATGCCGCTACTGAACTTTCGGGTTGGTACAACTTCTTACATTATTCCGGATGATATTCTTCCCAATGTGAAATATCTGGCGGATAAAGTTGAAGATATTGAACTGGTGCTTTTTGAAGTGGATGATGGCCCCTGCAATCTGCTTACCGCAGCCCAGCGGCTTGAACTGAAACAGATCGCTGCCATGCATGGGTTGAGTTTTACCGTACATTTGCCGTTGGATCTGAGCCTTGCTTCTTCGGAAGGCGAACAGGATGTATCTCTGCTTAAAGCCCGCAAAGTGATTGACGGTACTCATGAACTTTGCCCCTGGGCCTATGTGTTGCACCTGGACGGAAAGGAAATTTTGGGCAATCCGGGCCGGACTGCCAAAGAAAAATGGCTGGATCAGGCGGTCAAAGCCCTGGCAATGGTCTCAGAGTGGGTTGGTACGCCGCAACGCCTGGCGGTCGAAAATCTTGAAGGCTACCCTCTGAATTTTTGGGATGCAATATTCGAACGAATTCCGGTCAGCCGTTGTATGGATATTGGCCATGTATGGCTGGATGGGCATGACCCGGTTCCGTACCTTGAAAAGAACCTGAAACAAACCCGCGTGCTGCATATGCATGGCATTGCTGACCGCGATCATCAATCGCTGGATAATGTTCCCTTTATGGAGCTGGTACGGGTGATCGATTGTGTTCAGCAATCGGGTTTTGCAGGGGTTATGACCCTTGAAGTGTTCAGCGAAGATGCGTTTTTGACCTCGATCTGCTCATTAAAGCAGGCAATGGACTATTTGAATTTGGAGATAAAATGGGAAAAGAACTGACCCTTGTTCTTGGGGGAGCCAGAAGCGGGAAATCTGCCTATGCTCAACGGACAGTAACAGAAACCGGTGAAACGGTTTTATTTGCGGCGACTGCTACCGCCGGAGATCAGGATATGGCCGCCCGCATTGCGGCGCATCAGGCCAGCCGGCCCGGTGACTGGGCTACGCTGGAAGCTCCTCTTCATATTGGGGAGCAAATTCTCCAGGCTGTTCCGACTGCCTGGGTCATTGTTGACTGTATTACTTTACTGACAAGTAATGTTCTGTTCTCTTTGCCTGAACCGGTGGTTGAGAGAGATTATCAGCAGGCCATGCAGGCTGAAATCGATGCCCTGCTGGCTGCTTATCAGCGACACCCTGGCCGGTGGATGATCGTCTCCAATGAGACAGGGTTGGGGCTGGTGCCTCCGGCGGCTTCTTCAAGATACTATCGCGATGCTTTGGGGCGCGCCAATCAGCAACTGGCGCGGGCTGCTGACCGGGTCGTTCTCATGGTTGCAGGAATTCCGGTGGTGATTAAATAGAAGGCGAATGGTTTTTTCTGTGGAAAAATTCGGCGGGATGATGGGGGTATGCTTTCCGCCGTGCGCGGAATCAATGCAGGTGTAGGGCGGGATGCCCACATCCCGCCGGTTTCCGATGAAGTTGTTTTGATGCGGAGGATGCATATAAAATGTGCCCGTGTTATCGGGGGGGAACAGACGACGAAGCTTAACCTGGTGTGCTTTTTTGTCTGATGGCATGATAGTTTTTTGATGTGACGCCATTCGGGTGGAAATGCTTTTTCTGCGGCGGGATGCCCTCATCCCGCCCTGCGGGGTTGAACGATTTTCGGG
>CAZEEL010000133.1:0-3583 GCA_964511135.1 uncultured Leptolinea sp.
AAATCATCACGGCTAATGCCAAAATTTTCTTCGGCGTTCGCAACAGCAGAGCGTAATAATTTGTGTACATGATAAGCGCTTGCCTTCGGCATAAAACGCAAAGTATTAATAGCTTCTACAGCTGGTTTCCCGCGCACGATATCAACCACCAAACGTGCTTTTTGGGGAGAAACACTGCAATTTTTCAATTCAGCTCGAATGTCCATATTGCGCCTTCTCTTTAACCCTTGCTACTGGACATGTGACCACGGAAATTACGAGTCGGGGCAAATTCACCCAAACGATGGCCAACCATGTTTTCTGTAATATAAATTGGCACGTGACGTCTTCCGTCATGTACAGCAATTGTGTGACCAACCATTTGCGGAAAAATGGTACTGGCACGACTCCAGGTTTTAACAACTTTTTTCTCATTGCGAGAATTCATTGTTTCTACTTTTTTTAATAGTTTTGGGCTGATAAACGGGCCCTTTTTTAATGATCGTGACATAGATCTATTCCCTTCTCACGCTTCTCGGTTAGCGGCTGCCAGCTTTGCGCCGGCGGACGATGTATTGATCCGTTGCTTTATTACGACGAGTCTTGTAGCCACGGGTAGGTTTACCCCACGGGGTCTTCGGGCTCGGCATACCGGCAGGTTGACGTCCTTCACCACCACCATGCGGATGATCTCTCGGAGACATTGCCGTACCGCGAACGCCAGGTCGAATACCCATATGACGCTTGCGTCCGGCCTTTCCCAATTTGATATTGCCGTGTTCAACATTCCCCAATTGACCAATGGTGGCCCAACATGACTGTCGAATTAAGCGAACTTCGCCGCTCGGCATACGGATTTGAGCATAATCGCCTTCTTTGGCTAACAACTGCGCAGAACTGCCGGCAGTCCGAACCAATTGCGCCCCGCGCCCTTCATACATTTCAACAGCATGAATGGTCGAACCAACCGGAATGTTAGAAATGGGAAGACAGTTTCCAGGACGAATATCCGCATTCGCGCCGGAAACCAGCTTATCGCCAACCTTCACCCCAACCGGAGCCAGAATATAGCGTTTTTCCCCATCCGCGTAATGCAATAAAGCTAACCGCGCAGTACGATTGGGGTCATATTCAATCGCTGCAACTTTCGCAGGAATATCTTTTTTATCACGCTTAAAGTCAACCAAACGGATAAATTGTTTATGTCCGCCGCCCTGATGGCGAACGGTGATTCGGCCCTGATTATTCCGTCCGGCATAGTTCTTGCGAATAACAACCAGATTTTTTTCCGGAGTAGACTTTGTGATTTCATCAAAGGTGTAGCTGGTCATATTGCGACGACCAGGAGTAGTCGGTTTATATACTTTAACGGCCATTACTCAACTCCCTCGAAAAACGGAATTCTACTTTCAGCAGTCAGGGTTACAATTGCTTTCTTGTATCCGGATGCACGCACAGCCAACTTCCGGCTGCGGGCCCTGCGAGATCGTTTTGCAGGTGAATTCAAGATATTAACACGAATTACTGAAACCTCAAACAATTTTTCCACAGCATCCTTGACAGATGTACGCGTTGCATCACGCGCTACTTCAAAAACATACTGATGAAGCTTATTAACCTGATAGTTTGACTTTTCAGTCACCAGCGGTCGGCGGAGAACTTCGTAAATAGTAGACATGCTCTCTCCTTCCTATCCTAAATGAGCATTAATGGCTTCTAACGCAGCTAAAGGCAAAACAACTTTATCAAAATACAGGATATCACGAATGTTTAAATAGCTGGATAGAAGAACTTTAGCATCAGGCAAGTTATTGGTCGATCGAATAACATCCTGATATTGATCTTTATTAGGAATTAATACTAACGCTGAATTACTCCCAACAAGATTGTTTAATGCACCTGCCATCAGGCGGGTTTTAGGCTCAGCCAGTACAAGCTCATCCACAACAACGACCGACTGATCGGCAGCTTTTGAAGATAAAGCGGATCTGAGCGCCATTAATCGCATTTTACGGGGCATGGCCTGTTCATAAGAACGCGGATGCGGAGTATGAATACGCCCGCCGCCTTTCCATTGAGCCGCCCTGGATGAGCCCTGGCGAGCCCGCCCGGTTCCTTTTTGTTTCCAGGGTTTCCTGCCGCCGCCCGCAACTTCTCCGCGGACTTTTGTATCGTGCGTTCCCAAACGGGCATTAGCCAGCTGGCGAACATAAGCCTGATGCATTAAATCGCGATAAATCGGGGCTTCAAAAATGGCAGAAGGTAATTCAACAGTATCTACCTTTTGACCACTCATATTTAGAACATCAATTTCCATAGTCTCTGAGCTCCTTCCCTTACTGCTTTCGGGCTTCTTTCACAAGAACCAAGCCACCACGCGGGCCAGGAACTGAACCCCGAACCCCAATCAAATTGCGTTCGGCATCTATAAGGGCAACCTTCAGATTCTGTGCAGTCACCCTATCATCACCCATATGACCGGGACCGCGCGAACCTTTATAAACGCGACCTGGAGTTGTACCTGAGCCGCGCGAACCGGGAGCACGCAGACGATCGGATTGTCCGTGCGTTTTGGGACCACCGCCAAAGTGATACCGTTTCACACCCCCCTGAAAACCACGTCCTTTACTGACCCCCACCACATCCACAAAGTCATTCATATTAAAAGCGTCATCTACCCGAACAGTATCCCCTTCTTTCAACTCTGCGTTCTTTGAGTGGAATTCCCGCAACACACGCAGCGGAGGAATATCATTCTTTTTTAAATGACCCAACTCGCCTGCAGCGAGTCGTTTTGGCTTGACTTCGTCAAAACCTAACTGGATGGCCATATAGCCATTTTGATCGGCTGTACGTACTTGCGTAACGTAACATGGCCCAGCCTCGATTAAGGTGACAGGAATTGCAGCACCATTTTCATCGAAAATCTGGGTCATGCCGATTTTCTTACCAATTAGCCCTTTAAACATAGTCTATTCTCCTTTTTTTTCTAAAATGAGACTGTCAACCTGGGCTTGGTTGCATCATCTCTCAGAAGTACAGTTCCTTGCCTGCTGCGTCTTTTCTGTTTTAGCGCCCACAAAGCAAGACATACACTTCTGTCGTTTGGCAGATCGCCAAACTGCACAAGTATATCACAAAACCTGAAATAATCAGTGTTTTATATTGTATTCTTTTGTTAACCCTTTCGGGCTGACTCATTTTTTTAGAATGAATCAGATTTTAATTTCAATATCAACGCCGGCGGGTAAATTTAACCGCATCAACATATCAATCGTCTTGGCATCCGGCTCAAGCACATCAATAAGACGATTATGGGTTCGAATCTCAAAATGCTCATGAGAATCTTTATCAATAAAAGTTGATCGTCGAACAGTGAACCGCTCAATCCGGGTTGGCAATGGTACAGGACCAATTACCTGGGCTCCACTGCGTTCAGCAGTCTCAACAATCCGTTTGGAGGATTGATCAAGAACACGATGGTCATATGCTTTCAGGCGAATTCTAATTTTTTGTTTTGCCATAACCTTAACCTACTTTATAATTTTTGTAACGACTCCGGCGCCTACCGTTAACCCGCCTTCGCGGATCGCAAATGAGGTGC
>CAZEEL010000134.1:0-3567 GCA_964511135.1 uncultured Leptolinea sp.
CAGGAACGGTTGCAGTGGGCTGGCAGGCTGACAGAACCATGCTGGCGATCATCAGCAATCCAACCATCATCATCATACTTTTTTTTGACATACGATTTTCTTCCTCCTTGTTTTTTTATTCAAAGCAAAAGCTCATTGCTTTTTTCATAATTGATGATACGACAATTATCACATGATTACCACTTTTAAAAGGACGAGTTTTCCATTTTAGCTCTTATCGTTCAACAAGAGAACTTAAGCAACACAAATTAACACCGGACTGAGGGATATTAATGACAGAAAACAGGATTTTTATGGCGGAAATGAAAAAGTTACAGCAGGAAGATATCCATCCCGCAGGAAAAACAGGGCGCGTTAAAACACTTCCTGACCCATTCAACAGCATGATTTTTAATCGGAACGAATGAATACACTGCTTTTGAAAAGCCGTCTGTATGGTACTCACCAGACTACCCCAATACGAAAACCATTCCTGCATTCATAAACCCGCTTTTTTCCATCAAAAAATTTTACCTTCGCTGAAATGCTTTGTCAACCTGACGAATACTCAGGGATTGCAGCCAGAAAAACCCATAAAAAAGATAAAATATATGGGCATTTCTTCATACAAATCCCATTCTTTGTATCAGTATAACAGTAAAATGTTGAAAGTGAGGGAAAATGACAGAAAATAAACAGGTTATTTTGTAAGCAAAATAATAAAAATGAACCGTTGCCAAATTGAAAGGGGCAGGTAAATCTGCCTGCCCCTTTCTGATAAATCATTTTTACAAATTATTTAACGGTTACGAAATCAACCGAACTGAAGGTCGGTTGAGCAACCACAATCGGAACCACGGCAACTTCCAGCCTGTTGGCTCCTTCGCCCAAAGCCGTCACCTGTTCGGCGGTTAATTCAACCACATAATGGCCGTCTTCTACCGCTTTCGCTTCATCTACGGCAACTACTTTGTTGGTAGCATCATAGATCAGGTATTTGACTTTCTTAATGTCTGCATTTGCATAGGGCTGATTGTCATAGCTCACATAGACATCAAATGTGGCCGCCTGACCCAGGCTTACCTGACTCGGGCTCTCAATTTCGACTTCGGCAATCCTCGGCGCTGCATAGTTATCCCAGCGGTCTGCCAGATCGGTGTATGCATCAAAGTGTTTGAGCACCAGGGATTTCCCGTTCATATCTACCGATGCCAGGTAATAGGGACCGGTTCCCTGCAGATAGTTGCCATTCTTCGTGTAGAAAGCTTTCAGGGCTTCGTAGCGTTTGACTGCCTGATCGGCCGTCAGATATTTGCCCAGGGTCGCTTCGTACGGAATGGTTTTTCCGGCAATCAGTTCGTCCAGAGCTGCTGTCAGAATTTCCAGGCTGGGGCCGCCAATCAGGCTGGTCTGTTCCAGTTTGGTTTCTGCCGCTTTTTCTGCCGAGTAAACCAGTTTGCCATCCGCTTCGGCTTTGTTCATCATGGCCATGGCCGGCCAGGAAGCCTCACCATACGTATAGGTCGGCCATAAGCTGTAAGCATAGGCGGTCAGTTCAGCATCGGTACTGTAATTATTGGTGTACCATTCTACTTTCAGCGGAGCTTCAGACACAATGCGGAAACCGCGGAAAGATGACTTGAACATCTCAAAGGTAGGTTCAGCCTGAGCATCGTAGATGGCGCTGTCTTTATTGGCGCGCTCAAAAGTAACAATCAGGTTCATGAGCAGATCAGACAACTCGGCATTTGAACCGTCATGCCAGATGGCTTTTTCAAATACATCTGCCGGGTAAGTAACTTCAATTTTCACTTTGGCGGTCAGATCAGCATCTTTTTTGTCTTTGGCGGCGATAAAGGTCTGGGTTTTGGCATCCCAGTCGACCCAGGCATCTTCCGGCACTTCAATTTTGTCAGCAGTTTCCAGGGTGACCCAATCCAGCGTTTTCTGAATTGGCAGGCCTTTCAGGGCAGTTACCGTGGCTTTTTCAGCCCGGAAGGGATGCACCAGCCCGGTATAAGGATCATAGATAAAGTCATAAGATTGGGTAAGCCGCTGCGCACCCTGATCAGATGTGGTATTGGAACCGGCAATCGGGTTCCAGGGGTCAGAGAACAAAAAGTCCTGGGTTGTCCAGCGCATGGTGCCGCCCTCTTTATCCTGGAAGCGCAGGGTATAAGCGCTGATCTGAGCGCTTTCAACGCCTGCCGCAAGGTCAGTGGTTGGCTGCTGCACACCTTCACGGAAGGGAACGTAGGTTTTGGAATCAACTACCATCACCTGCACAGAATCCTGCAGACTCAGCTCCAGGGCCTGTTTCATCATTTCGTGGCGTTCTTCCAGGGTATTATACGCGCCGTTGTAGAGATCATCGCCCACTTTCTGGAAGGCGGGATCTGACACATTTGCAAGAAGAAGCGGCAGACCCTGCTGCGATGTATTCAGGTACATTTCCTGGAAAGCGTTTCTTTCATCGCGTTTCAGCACCGAAGCGCCCCAGCCGCCGGTGTATAAACTCCACTGGCCGGAGGTGGGTTCGCTGCTAATCCAGAGCGGCGAAAGGTCAGAGCCGGCGCCTTCTTTGCGTTCAACGGTGAAGCCCACTTTTTCCATCTGATCAGCCAGATAGTTGCCCCAGCCCTTGCGGGTCAGATCACCGTCGCTGCGGATCAGGAATGTCACTTTGAGCGGCTGGCCGTTGTACATGTATTTGCCGTTTTCAATTTTGACGCCCATCGTCTGAATTTCTTCATCAATCATGGCTTTGGCTGTGTCAAAGTTGTAGGCATATTTGGCTTCCAAAGCACGGGCGGTCTCGGCCAGGTCGGCATAATCGCCGAAGTTGGTCATAATCGTAAACCATTTGGGCAACGCGCCGCCGGCATAATATTCCTGATTGATGTAGTTGCGGTCGATCAGGTAGTTGAATGCTTCACGGATTTTGCGGTTCGAGAAGGGGTTCAACACTGTCGTATCGGTAAATACGGCCGGGTTAAAAATGATTGAATAGTAGGTGCCATTGTATGTAGAATAAGGCAACCCTGATTCATTTAATTCAGGCAGTTGTGGGGTACCCAGACCATTGGCATAAATATCCATTGCATCTGCCTTTAATTGGGTAACGACCGATGCACTGTCAATGGTAGAGATCACAATTTCATCCAGCCATCCGCCCGTTCGGGTGGTTTGGGTTTTTACAGGTTCCGCCGGAGCCGCAGTGGGCTCAGCAGGAGCTGCCGCGGTAGGTTCTGCAGGCGCTGCAGGAACGGTTGCAGTGGGCTGGCAGGCTGACAGAACCATGCTGGCGATCATCAGTAACCCAACCATCATCATCATACTTTTTTTTGACATACGATTTCTTCCTCCTTGTTTTTTGTTTTAAGAAAGATAAAACTCATTTTGGGTTCATCTTCCGTGAACACAATGAATACAAACATCCCTTTTCAGGTAATGAAAATAAAACGAATCATTCCTGAAAAAGGAGGGGATTATTAACGCTTAGCGATATTCAGGCAGAATGAAAAAAGGCTGCGCTTCTTATTTGAAGGCAAAAATGAGAAAGTTTGTGGTAAAACTGAAAAATTTATC
>CAZEEL010000135.1:0-3411 GCA_964511135.1 uncultured Leptolinea sp.
AATTAGGACTTTTCTAAATTGCTGCTTTAGGACATTATCATGTTGCTCTTACATGCATTGTTTTATTATATAATAATGTTTATAAGTTTTAAGAGCCGTTTAGGGTTGTATTTCTTTCGGTACTCATACTTTTAGTTTTAATGCGACAGTGTTGGTGTTACCGGTTTTGTACAAGGAGGAATAATGAACAGGTTTCAATCTGGTGTAAAAAAGATAAAAAAAGGCTTAAAACTTCTTAAAACAATAGGAATTTCGGGCATAGGACAAATTGTTAAAAAACGACTGCTGTATGAGCATTTTATTAAACAGAATGAGCCGTCTGTTCAGGAATTGGAGCAGCAAAAAGAGCAAAGCGCTCATTTCAGTTCTCGGCCTTTGATAAGTCTTGTTGTTCCGCTTTACAAAACCCCGTTGCCTTTTCTTGAGGACATGATTAATTCGGTTTTTGCGCAAACTTATACGAATTGGGAATTGTGTATTGCCAATGGCAGTTCAGATAATCAGGAATTATGCGAAGCGCTTATTGAATTTCAAAAGCAGGATGAGAGAATAAAGACAGTTTTTTTGAAAGAAAACCGGGGAATTGCGGGGAATACCAATGCGGCTGTCCAAATGGCTGCCGGAGAGTTTGTGGCCTTTCTTGACCATGATGATACTTTATCGCCTTTTGCGCTCTTTGAGATTGTAAAAGCCGTACAGGCATTTCCGGAAACGGATGTATTTTATTCTGATGAGGATTTGCTGAACTGTTCCGGAAATAAACGTTATGCGCCTTTTTTCAAACCGGCTTTTTCAATAGATTATTTACGTTTTTTCAATTATATGTGCCATTTCTTGGTGGTGAGAAAAAGTCTGGGCGATCAGGTTGGCTGGATACGGTCTGGCTTTGAGGGCGCCCAGGATTTTGATTTTATCTTACGCTGTGTTGAAAAGGCCCGTTTGGTTACTCATATTCCCAAAATCTTATATCACTGGCGTGCAGCACCGCAATCAACAGCCAGTAATCCGGATAATAAACCTTACGCAACGCAGTCAGGTATTCTGGCTGTAAACGAGCATAGCGAACGTCTGAACTTAAATTGGGCAGCCACGACAGGGCCAGGCTCTACTGCTTATTATCTTCGATCCCGGGGAAGTCGTTTTCCTTCGCTGACTATTGTTATCCCCAGTCATAATCATCCTGAATATCTGAAAAGGTGCATCCGTTCAATTCTTGATAAATCGACGTATTCTCAGTATGAAATATTAATTGTTGAAAATAACAGTGATGATTCTGAACTCTTCTCGTATTATGATATGCTGCGAAAAAATGCGCAAATCAGAATTATGGAATTCAATGAACAGCCGTTTAACTATTCCCGTATTAATAATGCTGCGGTGGAAACAGTAGACAGTGAATTGGTGTTGTTGTTAAATAATGATACGGAGGTTATTACCGGAGATTGGCTGGAACGAATGGCTGAGCATGCTGTTCGTCAGGAAGTTGGAGCGATTGGGGCTAGGCTTCTTTATGCGGATAATTCTTTACAGCATGCCGGAGTATTTGTGGGAATTGGACAAACTGCAGGTCATTCACATAAAAGATACCCGGATGATTTTCCGGCACATGGCTGGCGTTTGGCGGGGGTGCAGAATTTCAGCGCGGTAACCGGCGCCTGCATGATGCTGCGCAGGGATGTGTATCAGGCAATGGGAGGATTGGATCTGTCTTTCCTGTTGGCTTTTAACGATATCGATTTTTGTTTACGTCTGCGAAAAGCCGGCTATCTGATCGTATGGACCCCTCTGGCAACACTTTATCACTTTGAATCAAAAACGCGGGGTTATGAAGATACTCCCGAAAAAGTGGAGCGGTTTAATCGTGAGGCGGCTTTATTTAAAACCCGCTGGAAGGATTTTCTGACTGAAGGAGATCCTTATTATTCCCCCTGGCTGACTTTGGATGATGAAAGTTGTGGCTGGGCTGCCAGGCCGCGTAGTTTGCATCCGAGAGCGATGCCAGGTTTGGGAAGATAGTTTAAGATCTTTTTGATTATCCTTCATATCTCTGCAGGCACCTGAAAACAATCATTTCTGTCTGTTTTACCGGTTATGGACTGCATGCTGCAGCTATCTGATCGCTGATTTCATCCAAAAATCTCTGGTTGGAAAACCTTTCAGCATTTTTGCGGCAGTTTTCAGGGGAGAAGGCGGATTGATTGGCTAAAAATGTCGGAACAGCGGCTGCAATGGATGCGGGGGTTTGTTCCATGAAGAACATGCCGGTTGGCTGCGGGTCAGGCAGCCCGCGCACGGTTTCCAGCGCTCCGCCGGCACCATAGGCAATGACCGGCGTGCCGCAGGCTTGGGCTTCTACCGGGACAATGCCGAAGTCTTCTTTGGCGGCGTAGATCAGCGCCTGAGCATTTTGCATGTATTCTGCCACTGCGGCTTTCTCGATTCGGCCCAGCAGGGTAACGTTGGCGGGCTTGCTGCGGTTGATTTCTTTGTATAAAGGGCCGTCTCCAATCACATAGAGTTTCTGATCCGGCAGACTGCGGAAGGCTTCTACAACCGTTTCAACCTGTTTGTAATGTACCAGGCGGGACATGCACAGAAAAAACTTCTCTTTATGTGACTTCATGGTAAAGCTGTTGGTATCCACCGGCGGGTAAATGACCTGTGACTCACGGCGGTAGTATTTCCAGATGCGCCGGGCCGTAAAGTGTGAATTTGCCAGCAGCACATCTACCCCGTTGGCGCTGCGGCTGTCCCAGTTGCGGATTTGCTGCAGGGTGTGACGGATATACCATGAGAGCAGGCCTTTTTCGAGGCGGGCGTTTTTCAGATACTGGGTTTGCAGGTCCCAGGCATACCGGATGGGGGTATGGACATAACTGATATGAATTTGGCCGGGGGAAGAAATAAAACCTTTGGCAAAAGCGTGGCTGCTGGAGATGACCAGCGGATAAGCGGACAGATCGAACTGTTCAATCGCCAGCGGCATTAAGCCCAGATAATTGCGGAATTTCCGGCGGGCAAAGGGCAGGTGTTGGATGAAGCTGGTGGTGACCGGCTTGTTCTTAATGATCCAGCGGTTTTTTTCGGGCAGAAAGTCTACCAGGCTGTAAAGATCCGCCTGCGGGAAAAGATTTAAGAGCTGCTCAACCACGTTTTCAGCGCCTCCGAGGGTGTCAAACCAGTCATGAACGATGGCAATTTTTTCGGGTATCATAGCGGTTATTCTCTCAATAATTTTTGTTGTACTGATTGTACCTGTAAAATTGTTTTATGTTGGCTCTGTTGTCCTTAGTTCCAGGTACATGCATCCGGTTGCAGGTGACTTCGCGCATTGAAATTTCATTATTTCAAATTCCCAATCAAGCTTATCCAGGATTATGCGCCTTTCTTTATAAGGATTATCCAGAAGGT
>CAZEEL010000136.1:0-2926 GCA_964511135.1 uncultured Leptolinea sp.
ATTTTGTGTATCACGTGAAACCCGCTG
The DNA here is from genome assembly GCA_964511135.1 of uncultured Leptolinea sp. Classification (GTDB taxonomy): domain Bacteria; phylum Chloroflexota; class Anaerolineae; order Anaerolineales; family Anaerolineaceae; genus UBA4782. The sequence continues at coordinate 28 of CAZEEL010000136.1, forward strand.
TAACCGATCTACTGCAAGACGGAAAACCCGGTTTAGTAAAGTATCTGGCAAATAATCATCATAAGAGACATCCAACCCTTGAGTTAAGTTCGGCTGACGGGAAAATTGTCGTGCAATGTTCCATCGCCCGCGCACATATGGGAGTAAATCTTCTCTACGAACATAATCCTGGTGAAAACCCTGTTGTAATTGGGTTAGCAGTTCGACAGCGAACAGACGGGTAAGCATTTCAAGCCATGTGCCACGATTGGTACTTAATGACGCCAAAGATTGGTTATGTAATTTCAGGTGGCGCGCATGGGTTAATAAGTGCAAAAAGTTTTGCGATGCAGAGACTGCCGCTCTTTCATAAGATGCTGAGCCTACGACTGCTTCAGTATTGGCTTCTGGATCACAGTCAATTTTAGGTAAGATTTGAATCGTGCGTCCACCTGCCTTGATCACCCCCACAAATTGAGTGGCGCGCAACCCCTTGCGTTCAATGCGGATCAATTCCTTTCCTGAATTTTGATTTAAACGATCCAAAATTTCCAACAATGGATCGTTGGCTGTCAAGCCAAGAGCCTCGTAAGGAATTATTTGTCTCTCAAAAAGGGTTATAACGTTATCCACTGTTGTACTTTCCAAAATTCCTCATTTTAAAAACCATGAAACCCAAAAACAGAGGGGGATCCTTATAAAGGTTGTAACACTCCCCCAATTATACGATCATCAACCGTAAATAAGCTTTCATAGCATGTACGATTCAGGGCAATCGCATGTCAAGGCTAAATAGAAATGTCCTGTGTGTCATTCGCTGTCATTCGCCGCGGGCTTTGATTGAATCGTGGTATACTTCTTTGGCTTAATTCATCACACACGCTTTTGTTTCACCCTGGCGTGCTGGGCTATAAGAACAGTACAGGGCAGCTTGTCAAAAGCGGAGGATAAAACGCAAAAGGAGAATATTATGTCATCTGTTATTTCCATGAAAGCGCTATTGGAAAGTGGTGTCCATTTTGGACATCGTACAAATAAATGGAATCCCTTAATGAAACCGTATATCTTTTCAGAACGGAACGGGATTCATATTATTGATCTGCAACAGACTGTGAAATGCATTAACACAGCCTATAATCTGGTTCGTGATACCGTCATGAACGGCGGCAATGTTCTGTTTGTTGGAACAAAACGCCAGGCACAGGAAACCGTCAAAGAAGAAGCCATTCGGGCTGGAATGCCCTATGTCACTGAGCGATGGCTGGGCGGCATGCTCACCAACTGGTCCACCATGTACAACCGTATTATGGAACTTGAACGCCTCGAAAAGATGCGCGACAGCGGCGAGATTAATAAACTCACCAAAAAAGAAGGGTTATTAATCAACCGTGAAATTGACCGTCTTGAAATGCGTTTAGGCGGTATTCGCCACATAACCCGTCTGCCAACCCTGCTCTTCATTGTAGACGTAACCCGCGAAGCCACCGCAGTGCACGAAGCCAACATTAAAAATGTTCCGATCATTGCTCTGGTAGACACCAACTGTGATCCGCGCGGCATTGATTACGTCATCCCCTCCAATGATGATGCCATTCGCGCCATCAAGTTACTGGTTGGTAAAATCGCTGACGCGGCCATTGAAGGAAAAGGCATGCGCAAAGACGATGATATGGAAAGTTTTGAAGCGGCTGAAAAAATGAATGTTTATACCGAAGGTTCCGGCACCCGCGTAGAAGACGAATTGGAACTGGATGACGGAGACCTTCTGGGGCATTCAACCCTGGCAAAAATAAGCTCTTCACAGGCTCAGACTGTTGACAATGAACAAAACGGAAGTGAAGGATAAAAATGGAAATTACCATCGAGCAAATTAAAAAACTACGCGAACTCACCGGGGCCGGTGTAGCTGACTGCAAAAATGCCCTTGTCAATGCTGAAGGCAATTTTGACAAAGCGCTCGACTTTTTGCGTGAAAAAGGCCTTGCTATGGTCGCCAAACGCCAGGCACGCGTTGCTTCTGACGGCGTGATTGAATTGTATTCTCACGGAAACGGCCGCGTAGCCGTTATGGTAGAAGTAAACAGCGAAACCGATTTTGTTGGCCGTTCTGACGCCTTTCGTGAATTTGCCCATGAAGTAGCCCTTCAAATTGCAGCCGCCGCACCCATCTATGTTAAAGAAGAAGATATTCCGGAAGCGGTTCTGGAACACGAAAAGGAAATTGCCATCAACAAAGCCCGTGAAGAAGGAAAGCCGGACGCTATTCTTCCCAAAATTGTTGAAGGTACATTAAACAAATATAAAGACGAAGTCGTCCTGATGCGGCAAACCTATATCCGCGACGAGAGCATAACGATCCAAAAGCTATTAAGTCAGACCGTTGCAGCCCTGGGTGAAAACATCGTTGTTCGGCGGTTTGCCCGCTGGACACTCGGCGAAGACCTGGAAGAAGCATAAACGATCCTTAAGCCAACCGAAAGGTTGGCTTTTTCTTAAATCATTACCGAATCTTTACGGAGGAACAATGGATCAGTTGAAATATCATCGCATTCTATTAAAACTAAGCGGCGAAGCCTTAAGCGGAGAAACCGGACAGGGCATTGACCCACAGCAAGCCATGCAGATCGCCAAACGGGTGGCAGAAGTTCGAGAAATGGGCGTAGATGTTGCCATCGTCATTGGCGCAGGCAACCTGTGGCGAGGCAAGGTCGGCATTAATGCCGGTATGGATCGAGCGACCGCTGACCATATGGGCATGCTGGCAACCGTTATGAACGCCCTCGCACTGATGAATGCAATGGAAAAAATTAATATCGTCACCCGGGTACAATCGGCTGTTGAAATGAATCTGGTGGCTGAGCCTTACATTCAACGACGCGCGATCCGCCATCTTGAAAAAGGGCGGGTCGTCATTTTTGGC
>CAZEEL010000136.1:2936-3410 GCA_964511135.1 uncultured Leptolinea sp.
TACCGGGAATCCCTTTTTTACAACCGATACCGCAGCCGCCTTGCGAGCCTCAGAAGTGAACGCCGACATACTGATTAAAGCGACAAAAGTCGACGGTGTCTATGACCGCGATCCCAAAAAGTTCCCGGATGCCAAAAAATTTGATCACTTAACCTTTATTGACGCCTTAAGTCAACAGGTAGAAGTCATGGACAGCACCGCCATTTCACTGTGTATGGAAAACAAACTGCCCATTCTGGTTCTGAATTTATGGGACCCGGCTGCCCTGCATGATGCCCTGCTCGGAAGACCGGTCGGCACCCTGGTAAGCGGTTAATCCAAACAAAAGCCATTTTCTGGCGCATGTTTAAAATAACAGCCATCAACAAAGCGGCTTTAGTATTGAAGCCGCTTTGTGTTTAAACCTGTTTTTTATCTCATTTCCCCTGTCATTTCCCTTGACCAATCTGCCTCAAAAGACGATAATAGAGGCTG
>CAZEEL010000137.1:0-3388 GCA_964511135.1 uncultured Leptolinea sp.
AAAAAGGGCTGTCATCCTGCTTATTCAAAACAGCAGAGACAGCCCGATACAGGATATTATTTCTTAATACGTTGTCTCAGATTAACAACCTACCCGCCACACGAATCTGCATGGTGATGCTCATGACAGATCGTCCCTGAAGATTGCAAAATCCCCTGCAGATAAGCCATAGCCGCATCCTGAACCGTCCCGCTGACGCCGGTAATCACTTCAATCCCTTTTTCGTTAAAAATTGTCACGGCCCCGCCGCCCATTCCACCGGCGATCACCACATGAACGCCCTGATCATTCAAAAAGTTGGGCAAAAAACCAGGCCGATGTCCGGGATTGGCAAAAAACTCCTGGCCGGTAATCTGTTGATTCTCCGTCTCAAACATCGTGAAACCCTCACAAAACCCAAAATGCTGCGAGACCATTCCTTTATCGCTGGCAACTGCTATTTTTTTCATCCTTCTTTCTCCTTGTTTGTTTTTTAATGTCAATTTGTATGGGTACTGCAAAAAAGCATATCGCAAAGCCGCTCATATACCATCTGAACAGCTGCAGAAGCCGGGCAATCAAAATCAACAATTGACTTCTCCTGATTAATCGCTTCTGATACACAAACATCATAAGGAATCCCCCCCAGAAAAGCAATTTCATGCTCACTGCACCAGGAAATAATCTTTTCTGTCAGTTCAGGGTTAATATCATGCTTATTGATGCATACCGCCACAGGGGTTCGAAACTGTTCCGCAGTTCGAATCACCCGCTTCAGATCGCTCCATCCAGACAAAGTTGGTTCTGTAACCATCAGAACCATATCTGCCCCGCTGATCGAAGCGATCACCGGGCAGCCAATTCCCGGCGATCCATCCACAATCACCAGAGATTCACCTGAAGTTTTCAACATATGCTCTTTTAACTGACTCTTAACCGCACTGACCAGCTTCCCTGAATTCCCGCTGCCCATATATAAGCAGGCCGTTGAGAACACCCGATCATTATTTTTATACAGATTCAGAGAACCGGTTGGAGTGGGTACTTTTGAAATCGCCATAGCCGGGCAGACATATTCACAAACCCCGCACCCCTCACAGGCATAAGGCCGAATAAAATAAACGCCATCCAAACCGATGGCATCAAAACGGCACGCCTCTTTACAGGTTCCGCAACGAATGCATTTCTCCGGATCAATCTTCATTTTGGGCAACCCAAAATAATCTGTATGCTGCGGCGTTTCTTTTTCATGAAAAATTAAATGTAAATTTGGCGCATCTACATCACAATCTGCATAATTTTTTGCCTGCGACAATCTGATCAGAGCCCCTGCCACCGTCGTCTTCCCGGAGCCGCCCTTCCCACTGAGTATCAGTACCTGTTTCATGAGGCAGCCTCCTGCAGAATCTTTTCTGCCAAAGCCGCAAAGATCGAACGGCAGCTTTCTGAACAGTGCGAAGCGATCTTCCCATCGCCAATCCACTTCCCCCATTGGGGGTCATACGGAATTTTCAGAAGGACCGGTATGGCATGACGCTCACAAAAATTGAAAACAGGGTCATCCGCAAATTCAAGCGTTTTATTAATGACCACGCCGCAGGGAATACGAAACTTCTGAATCAGCCTGTATACCATCTCCAGATTATGCAGGCCAAACAGAGTCGGTTCAGCCACCAGAAGCGCATAATCAGCTTCCTGAACACATTCTATCACCGTACAGGAACTCCCCGGCGGGCAGTCAAGAATCACCACACCTGCGTCAGGCTGGTTTATCCGTTTCAATAATGCCTTGATAAGGGGAACACCGGATACCTCTCCCACATTCATTTCACCCGCCCAAACATGGGTCTGACCCGATTTCAGCGATGTGACCGTGCCCACAGCACGATCAACTTCAGAAATTGCCTGAACCGGGCACACCAGAGAACACCCCCCGCACGAATGACAGATACTCTCAAAAACCCGAATTTTACCGCCCACCGCAGCCAAAGCATTAAAACGACAAAAAACCACACAACTGCGGCACTGAATACACCGCGCCTGATCCACTGAAGGATTCCTGACCGAGACAGTTTCTGAAAAAACCTCATCTGACTGAAAGAAAATATACCCATTGGGCTCTTCCACATCACAGTCTGCATATACGGCATCATGGATCACTGCCGCCAGGTTTACCGCAGCAAAGGTTTTTCCGGTTCCCCCTTTTCCGCTCAATACCGCAATCTTCACCAATCATCCTCCATGATGCAAACCAGGGTGCACTTCATTCAGCAAAGACAACGTCCCTGCCTGACAGGCTTCAAGGTTTTCGGCAATGCCTGTGCCTTCAGTCTGATATATTTTTACTTCCGTTCCTTTAAACACCTCAGCGGCATTTTCTCCCAACCTGGGGGTTAACAAGACCGTTGCCTGAGAATCCAGAACCGTCTGAGCGGCCTGAATTCCTGCGCCGCCGGAACTCTGCATCCCGGCATTGGGCAAAAAGGAATATGTTTTTTGCTCAAAATTATACACAAGAAAAAAAGGAGCTCTTCCAAATGACGGGCAGATACCGCCGTCCATATTTTCTTCATTTACAGGAACCACTGCAATCATATGACTCTCCCTGGTGATTTGGTTTATTGTGCTGACAGCCGGCAATCTGTTATCCATTGCCACAGCTCACACACGCCCGTTTCCACGCCTTCCCCAACAGCTATGACACACCCGCCCTCTCCGGCCAGGCTGCACTTCATCGCACAGCCGATAATGACCGCCGGCGATGATTAAGCACTTGCCATTGACCAGGGCATCCGCCAGCTTCTTTCTGGCTTCATCGTAGATTCCCTGTATGGTTGTTCGTGAAACATCCATTTGAATCGCGCATTCTTCCTGAGTCATCCGCTCCAGATCAATCAGGCGAATAGTTTCGTATTCATCAATGGCCATTTCAACCGTATCCCGCTGGCCGGCTGAAACACCCAGCGGCCCAAAGCGATTGGTTTCCGGCAATGCACAGACATGTCTGCATTTTTTTGGTTTTGGCATTTTACCCTCAAAACAGGCAGACAGAACGTCTCCTGCCTGCCATTTTCACTATTCAGTCGGATCCGAAAGCGCCTGATCAACCACAGCAAGCCTGTTTTTTAAAACGCGGCGCTCATTCTCCAACATTTCTTTTTGTGTTTCGCCGCCGGCAAAAAAGAAAGAGCGGCGACAACCCCGCCCACCACCGTGGGCTTTTCCGAAAAAAAATCCGCCTCTTCGTCCGCGTTTAAAATCAACGCCGGTTTCAGCAGCGATGTCAGCGCCCTGACATTTCCCAAAACCTCTGCCTGTCACAGAGCCTTTTCCTTCCGGGCCGGTTCCATCCAATCGTGGCATGTTGTTTACCTCCTTTCTCAAAATATCTATATCTGACATATGTCAG
>CAZEEL010000138.1:0-3368 GCA_964511135.1 uncultured Leptolinea sp.
ATGGCCATGGTTGTATCTGCAATACAGCGCCAGTATTGGTGAAGACCAATATATTTTCGGCCTCGGCCAAAATACAACGCGGCCGAAAATGGAGAATAAGCCAATCCCTGCGAAAAGGCATCAATCCCTGCATTATGATCTATTTCGTCAGACAATGACATTCCCAGTTTGTACCACAGGTCCGGGTTTTCAGGATCGTTCTTCATCTGCTCACGAATTTTTTCGCTGGGTTCTCTGACCAATAAAGCCAGTCGCTGCGCATCCAATTCATTTTGTTCATTGATGTTTGTACTCATTCTTATCTCCTTATTATTCATCACTTTAATGCCGCAATTACTGTCATTTCCAACAAATAACCTTCTTCAAGACCCGCCGCAACACACATTCGTGTAGGTGGGTTGTCCATACTCACCCATTCCAGCCAGGCCCGTTGCATTTCAGGTTTTAATGTCATATCCGTCAAATAGATTGTAACCATGATCAAATGGTCTTTATCCGTTCCGTGTAAAGCAAACAGTTCATCATAACGAGCCAGCAGGGCTTTGGTTTGTTCATAAATCGTTGGCTGTTTGCCGCCGGCCACATGGCCTCCAAAATAAATCACACCATTGTGCACAGAAGCTCGAGACATGCCGTTATGAGGGTCAATTCGTTGAATCATTCTTTTCCTTTCCTGGTTTTATCGTCTTCAACAGGATGATACGTTATATTCTCTCTCAAAACAAATCGTTGAGATATCTGCATTGAACTGGATTTGTTTTGAGAGAGAGAAAGTATTATTTAAACCACGTACACTTAAAAAGTCGGAGGAGGTTCCCTCCCAGGATCTTTGTAATATCTTCGTTGCTGATTCCTCTTTTTGACATGGCATCAGCAATAGTAGACCAGTCACTAAAACGGTTAAAGCCTTGAACCTGTTTGGCAGAAATATCGAACCCGCCAAAAAATCCGGGCAGAGTCCGTTCAAAATTGATTCTTCCCATGGTATGTTCCAGTGTTTTTTGGACAAAGCGATCCGTGCCAATCGCTACGTGGTCCATACCCACTAAATTACCAACATAAATCATGTGATCGATAAAAACATCGACGGTTGGCGGTTTGCTGCGATCATCTGTACACATAACACTATGAGGGCATAGCGCCAGAACACCGCCTTTTTTGGCAAGCGCTTTAATCTGCACATCATCCGCATTGCGTTTGTTTTTACAGAGCGCCATGACACCGGAATGTGAAAAAAGAATCGGCTGACTGGAACACTCGATCGCATCAAGAGCCGTCTGATAACCAACATGAGACACATCGATAACCATTCCCACCCGATTCATCTCATAAATTGCCTGCTGCCCAAAACGGGTCAGCCCTGTATCATGCGGCTCAAACACTCCACTGCCCATACTGCATTGCTGATTGTAAGTAATTTGAACAATCCGCAGCCCTAATTTATAAGCAATTGATATAAACCGCAGGTTACCTTCCAGAAAATCTGACCCCTGTGTACTGAGAATGACACCCAGCTTTTTTTCACGGTACGCCGTGAAAATATCTTCATAGTCCTGAATAATCCTGACCTGATGAGGATAGGCCTCTTCCAGAAGATAATACCGATATATTTCATTGCACAGATCATTGAATGTAACGTCATTATATGTATCTGCGACAACCGTGGTCGACACGGTATTTACACCGCCCTTCAGCATCAGATCCAATATGGTTTCATTATGATCAGCCAAATGGGGCGGGTCATCCAACAAGCCATGAAAGAGCGCATCAATATGAATGCGAGGATTCTCTAATTCTGTTTCTTTGTTGTTCATCATGATCCCTTCTGCAAATTCTGACTTCATTGTAATGACTTTCGATTTTCTGACCAATTGTTTTAGACTATATGCTTATGCGTTTTATGCATAACACAGGCGTTCGCCAATACGCCAATCTGATTAAAAACATTGTAATCTATTTTCATTATGATTGATCGAAAACATCGATTTCCACACACCTGCATGAATAGTCATACAGACACAGCGAAGCCGGCTGTTGCGGAAACGATGGATGGTTCAACAGACTCACATGCCCCCTGACGACAGTATGTACAGGATGATCCCGAACGCTCATTAATACAGCTTTCGCACGCCCAACTCATTTTTATTCCTGAGTTATAATGTCTGAGCACAACTCGTTTTTGAAATATCTGTTAGACTTCAAGTGATCTTTACTTTATTAAACACGGGAGGGTTTAATTCAATATGACTATGAAACTTGCCATTAACGGTTTCGGGCGCATCGGTCGTTTGCTGTTACGACATTTATTTGAAAATGCCCACATTGGTGAAGATATGGAGCTGATTGCCCTGTCTGCAAGTGAAGCTGATGCGAAGCGTTTTGCTTATCAGCTCAAATTTGACACCACCCAAAGACCTTTTCCCATGGAAATCAGTACTCAAAAGAGTTCACCTGACGCCCCCATGGATGATGTCATGGTGATCGGCGGCAAGAATTATATCCAGTGTCTGAAAGGCACCAATGACCCCAAAGATATGCCGTGGAAAAAACTGGGCGTTGATTATGTCATTGAATGTACCGGCCGATTTACAAAAAAAGATCAACTTAAAGGACATCTGGAAGCCGGCGCAAAAAAAGTCATCCTGAGTGCGCCCGGCAAAGGAGGGATTAAGATGCTGCTCATGGGCATCAATCACCGCCTGTACGATCCGGAAACAGACCATATCATTTCCAATTCATCCTGCACAACCAACTGCCTGGCGCCATTGGTCTATGTTTTAGTAAAAGAAGGCATTGGAATTGAAAGCGGTTTGATGACGACCGTTCACTCATACACCGCCTCTCAGAATCTGGTTGACGGATCCTCCGGGAAAGACTGGCGTTCCGGCCGGGCCGGAGCGCTCAATATCATTCCCGCTACGACCGGGGCCGCACAGGGCGTTGGCGCTGTTATCCCTGAAGTAGCCGGAATTCTTACCGGAATGAGCTTCCGGGTTCCGGTGCCCACCGGGTCTGTGGTTGACCTGACCGTCAGCACCAGGCGCGACAGTTCCATTGAGGAAATTGACCAATTAATGAAAAAAGCTTCAGAAACGTATCTGGATGGAATTCTGGAATATCAGACCGATCCTATCGTTTCTTCCGATGTTATCCACAATAAACATGCTTCAGTATATGATTCAACCGCAACCCTGCAGTTCAACCTGGAAAACGAACCCCGCCATTTCAAGATCATCTCCTGGTATGATAACGAATGGGGGTATGCACATTCTCTGTACAAACTCACCCAATATATCGGTGAACGCGACGGGGTGCTCGATCCGGAAAAACCCCAGCACTTCATCCGCTTTTTCAGTAAATAAATTAAG
>CAZEEL010000139.1:0-3321 GCA_964511135.1 uncultured Leptolinea sp.
GGCAGAATATACGGAGGCAAATAACACAGTGGTCTTTACGCTTCCGACTGGCATTGATCATACACACTCCTATCAATTAACTTTCACGACCCCGGTGGCTTCTTACAATGCGCTGCTCAGCAACAGTGTTAAACTGCAGGCGGACTTGCATACTTATGAAGCCGGCTCATCGCTGATTTATCTGCGCGAATTCGCCAATTCCGGAACGATTACGGGAAACGATGCCGGGCTGATTTTGCTTAAACGCGATCCGCAGGGGAACCCTCTGAATGGCGCTGTATTCCGTCTGATTGCCAAAAACCCTGTGACTGAACAGATTGAGCTGGATCAGTCGATTACGATCAGTGATAATGGTCAGGTGACCATTACCGGGCTGCGCTATGGCACTTCAGATGATCTGACGACCAGCTCCGGCTACGAATATACGCTTACCGAAGAAACTGCTCCTGAAGGGTATGTCAAAAGCACAGAGCGCTGGGTGATTAAAGTTGGAAAACTGAATGAAGGCCATCCGGAACAGACCAAATTCTGGTTAAACGGTGTTGAAGCGAGCTCCAGCGCTGTCAAATCTTTTGATGGAAAACCCTATCTGACACTTACGGTGGTTAATCAGAAACCGGAGGCAACGCCTCTGTCGCTGAAGCTGGACGCGGAAAAGACGGTAAACGGCGAAGCGCCGGCAGAGGGTGAGGTGTTCAAATTTGACCTGGTGCAGGTCGATGAACACGGGGCAGTGGTTAACGGCGGAAAACAGGAAACGGTTCAGAACAGCGGAAAATCTGTCGCTTTTTCAGAAATCCAGTATGGTGTGAATGACATTGGTCAGACTTATTATTACAAAATTACCGAGCGGGGAGAAACCCTGAGCGGTTATACCTATGACACCACGATTTATGTGGTAACGGTTGAGGTATCTGCTATCGGCGTGACAAGCTCGATAACCAAAAATAACGAGCCTTTCAATGAAACGATGACCTTTGCGAACCAGTTTGCTGCAGCAGCCGGCACCCTGAAGCTGGATGCGGAAAAGACGGTAAACGGCGAAGCGCCGGCAGAGGGTGAGGTGTTCACATTTGACCTGGTGCAGGTCGATGAACACGGGGCAGTGGTTAACGGCGGAAAACAGGAAACGGTTCAGAACAGCGGAAAATCTGTCGCTTTTTCAGAAATCCAGTATGGTGTGAATGACATTGGTCAGACTTATTATTACAAAATTACCGAAAAGGGAGAAACCCTGAGCGGTTATACCTATGACACCACGGCCTATACCGTGAAAGCGGTCATCAGCCTGGCTGCCGATAACAGCCTGACGGTGACAAAGACCATCACCAAAAACAATGAAACCGCTCCGCTGACGGGAGGGATGACCTTTGCGAACCGGTTTGAAGCCCGCGGAACGCTGTCGATTGACCCGGTAAAGACGGTAAACGGCGCGGCTCCGGCGGCCGGCGAGGTGTTCACATTTGGCCTGGTGCAGGTTGATGAACACGGGGCAGTGATTAACGGCGGAAAACAGGAAACGGTTCAGAATGACGGCAGCGCCATTCATTTCAGTGCGATCCATTACACCCATCAGGATATTGGAAAAACTTATTATTACAAGATCACTGAACAGCCGCTGAACATGGCCGGTTACGTCATGGATGCCAATGTGTTTATGGTCAAAGCGGTCATTACCCGCAATGCGGCAACCCCCGGAACGCTGGTAATCAGCCAGACGATTACCAGAAACCAGGACAGCGCCGCTCTGCCGAGGGTGAGCTTTGACAACCGGCGAACGGCCCCGCTTACCGGCAATCTGATCATCAGAAAAACCGTTACCGGCAATGCTGCAGAAACGCGGGGTTTCACCTTCCGGGTTGAGTTCAGCGATGCCAAAAGCTACCCGTATACCGGGAGTCAGACGGGCGTCATTCAAAGCGGCGGAAAGGTTACCCTTGCGCATGGGCAGAGCATCACCATTACCGGGCTTCCGGCGGGCACGCGTTACACGGTCATAGAAGAAGAAGCCAATCAGAATGGCTACACCACAACGGCAACCAATGCGACGGGGCAGATCAATGCCGGAGGAACAACCGTTGTCAGCTTTGTGAACAGCAAAAATGTTCCTGTAAAACCGGAGAAGCAGTCGAATATTCCGGCAGCGCTGAAACCGATTGTGAAAAAACTGAGCAGTTTTATTATTCCGGTGACCGGTGACAGCTTCCAGTTGCTGATATGGCTGGCCTTATTCATGATCTCATCCGGATCGCTGATCATTCTGCGCGAAAGGAAGAAGGCTGCCGCCAGGTTTTAAAAAGAGGGTGTCTTAAAAAGATTGCAGAGACATCCTCAGGGATTGGTACAATAAGAAGATGCGGGGCGGGTATGGTTACAGGCCATACCCGCTTTTCACACTTCCGGAGGAAAATGAAATGAAGAAAGAAAAAAACAGGGTGTCTGTGGCAGAAAGACTTTTGCAGCTTGTCTTCACCGGAGTGCTGATCCTTTCTGTTTTTATGCTGGGTCGTTATTTTTTTCAATCTGAAAAAACAGAAACAGAATACGATGAACTGCGCAGTATGATGGAGCAGGCATTTCTGCAGGAGGCGCCCCAAAGCGGCGCTGCCCCGCAGCCCGACAGCCCGCCTGAGATCGCAGCAGAAGGCAATGTCATGGCAAGCCGCGGGGCGCTGGTTGGCAATGCGGTCATGCTGCCGGGAATGGCGGTGCTGTATCAACGAAATCCCGATGTGTATGGCTGGATCAAAATTCAAGATACCAAAGTGGATTACCCGGTGATGTATACCCCGCAGGACCCGGAATACTATCTTCGCAAAACGTTTGATAAAAAAGAGTCAAAGGCGGGTACGCCTTTTATCTGGAAGGGGAGCGAAGAGACTTCAGACAATACCATGATTTATGGTCATCATATGAAAAACGGGTTGATGTTTACAGACCTGCTTAAGTATCGCAAAAAAGCGTTTTATGAACAGCACCCGGTGATTACCTTTTCGACATTGTACCAAACCCATGAATATAAAATTATTGCCGCTTTTGAAACCAAAGATAAGGCAATAAATGAAAAGGAATTTCGATATTACGATAAGTTTAATTTTGCAGATGAGCAGGAATTTGACGACTATCTTTTGCATATTAAGTCTTTGACGCCCTATGACATTCCTGAAACGGCCGCATTCGGCGATGAGCTGATTACCCTTTCTACCTGTTCCTATCTTTCTGAAGGCGGGCGGTTTGTGGTGGTTGCAAAATATTCAGGCAACTGATTCATGAGCTCAGCCTGTGTTCTTTCAGGGGGCGGCAGGGGTTTTGCTTTGACAC
>CAZEEL010000140.1:0-3285 GCA_964511135.1 uncultured Leptolinea sp.
GTGCATACCGCAGCGACTCTGTGCAGGGTTTACACCTGCTTCCCTTGTGTTCCACTATATGTATACGTTAATCATAGCACCAACCCGAGTGATGTCAATCAAAACCTGGAACATCAAAACCTGACATCAAAGCCTGACAGAATCCTCTTATCTCTTGAAGAATCTGACGGGAGATGATAAAATCCTCTGAAGTTAGGATACTCTAACTAATTTTGTCGGCTGGATTTAATAAGATGCTTCCTCTTACATTGTCAGCAGTGGGTGAGACCCATACTATTCGTAAAATTACCGGAAAAGATGATGTGCGGCTGAGGCTGGCTGAACTGGGGTTTGTGGTTGGCGAATCGGTAACGGTGCTGTCAGAAAACGGGGGAAATATGATTTTGGCGGTGAAAAGCAGCCGCATTGCCCTGGATAAAAAACTGATCAGCCGAATTATGGTGTAAGGAGAGAGAAAAATGAAAACGTTGAAAGATGTAAAGGTTGGCCAGACTGCAACCGTAAAAAAACTGCATGGCGATGGGGCGATTAAACAGCGCATTATGGAAATGGGAGTTACCAAAGGTACCGAAGTTTATGTGCGTAAAGTTGCCCCGCTGGGAGATCCGATGGAGCTTACGGTGCGAAACTATGAGCTGTCGTTACGGAAATGTGATGCTGAAATGATTGAGGTGGAATAGTTTTTTTGTCTGAAGGTTAGATATAACTAACTAAAAAGGAATAAAAGATGGATATTAAAATTGCTTTGGTAGGAAACCCGAACAGTGGAAAGACCACGATGTTTAACGACTTAACCGGTATGGCGCAATATGTCGGTAACTGGCCGGGCGTTACGGTTGAAAAAAAAGAAGGGCGGCTGAAAGGTCATCCCACGGTGATTATCCAGGATCTTCCGGGAATTTACTCGCTTTCTCCTTATTCGCAGGAAGAGGTGATTGCCCGTAATTATCTGCTGGATGAAAAACCGGACGTTATTATCAATATTGTTGATGCGACCAATCCTGAAAGAAACCTCTTTTTGACGACTCAGTTGATTGAGTTGGGTATTCCGGTGGTTGTCGCGCTGAATATGATCGACATCGTTCGCCGGCAGGAAGATGAAATTGATATTACAAAGCTGCAAAATGCACTGGGGTGTGAAGTGGTGGCCACTTCAGCGTTGCAAAAAATGGGTTCCCGTGAGGTTGCTGAAAAGGCCGTTGCTTTGGCGATGGAAAAAAAGCTTCCAAAAGCCCCGTCGGTCTTTCACGGCGTGGTGGAACACGCGATTGCGCATATTGAAGAATCGATTGAGACCAATGTTCCGCAGCATTGCCTGCGCTGGTATGCCATTAAATTGTTTGAGCGGGATGAAAAAGTTCGAAAAGGTTTAAACCTTGATCAGAATCTTGCAGAGCATTTGGAAGAACATATTGTTGAATGCGAGACCGAAATGGATGATGATGCTGAAAGTATTATCATCAACCAGCGCTATGCTTATATTGCAAACCTGATTCACAGCTCAGTGAAAAAGAAAAAAACAGGAAAGAACACGACTTCAGACAAAATTGATCTGATTGTTACCAATCGTTTTCTGGCGCTGCCAATCTTTGCCTTAATCATGTTTTTGGTTTATTACATTTCAGTAACGACAATAGGAACCCTGGTTACTGATTTTACCAATAATACTTTTGTGGGTTCCTGGATCAGCGAACCCCTGGCGGCCTGGATGGAATCCGTTGGCGTTCAGCCGTGGCTGATCGGGCTGAGCGTTGACGGGATTATTGGCGGCGTTGGGGCCGTGATTGGGTTTGTTCCGCAAATGCTGATTTTGTTTTTCCTGTTGTCTGTTTTGGAAGATGTAGGCTATATGGCTCGGGTGGCTTTTATTATGGACAGAATTTTCCGTAAATTTGGCCTTTCAGGAAAAAGCTTCATCCCGATGTTGATTGGTTCGGGTTGTTCAGTGCCGGGCATTATGGCCAGCCGAACCATTGAAAATGAGAAAGACCGGCGCATGACGGTGATGACAACTTCCTTTATTCCATGCGGTGCGAAAATTCCCATTATTGGATTAATTGCCGGGGCGTTGTTTGGCGGAGCATGGTGGGTGGCGCCTTCGGCTTATTTTATTGGAATTGCGGCAGTCATTGTCAGCGGTGTTCTTTTAAAGAAAACAAAAATGTTCGCCGGAGATCCGGCTCCTTTTGTAATGGAACTGCCGGCTTATCATATTCCAAACCGGGGCACGGTGTTGCGAAGCACCTGGGAAAGAGGCTGGAGTTTTATCAAACGGGCCGGAACCATCATTCTGGCAGCCAGCGTGTTTATTTGGTTCACTTCCAGTTTTGGTTTTTCAGAAGGGCTTCACATGGTAGAAGACATCAACGAGAGTATGCTGGCGGCAGCTGGCGGTGTGATCGCCCCCATCTTTAATCCTTTGGGGTTTGGCAATTGGCAGTCATGTGTTGCAACCATCATGGGCCTGGTGGCAAAAGAAGAAGTGGTGGGGGTGTTTGGCGTACTCTATGGTGTGGAGGGAGATGCTTTGGCCCTGGTGGATGAGGGGGCTTATGGCGCGTTATCGGCGATTGCAGCCCATTTCACAACCCTGTCGGCTTTTTCTTTCATGATATTCAATCTGCTGTGCGCTCCCTGTTTTGCCGCCATTGGAGCCATCCGGCGCGAGATGAATAATTCAACGTGGTTTTGGTTTGCGATTGGATATCAAATGGTTTTTGCTTATATGACGGCGTTTTTTGTGTATCAGACAGGGCTGCTGGTGCAGGGTAATGGGATCACTGTGATGACGCTTGCCGCTTTGGGTTTTCTGGTTGCTTTTCTGTGGCTGGTGTTTCGCAAAAATCCATATGAAAAACCAAAAAAGGCGGTCGTTCAAAAGAAAGAGGCGGTCAATGTCTGAGTGGTTTGCCGTGAATCTGCCTGCGATTCTGGTTGGTTTTGTCGTTTTTGGGGTGATCTTTGCGGCAGTGGCCAAAATGGCGCTTGATTATAAAAAGAATCAGACAACGGGTGGTTGCGGCGGCTGCCTGGGTTGCTCTGCAAAGAATTCCTGTTTCAGAGAAAACGAAAAATGAAAAAGCCGTGTTTTGAAGATCATCATATTTCAGAAAGCCCATAAAAACGGGTCTCTAAAGCGCCTCTTCATGAGGCGCCTTTTTTTATCCATCGGTTTTTTGAAAAAATGTTAAAAAGTAATTGACATATGCCGGATATAAGCTATAATATATCTGACATATGTCAGATATAGATATTTTGAGAAAGGAGGTAAACAACATGCCACGA
>CAZEEL010000141.1:0-3206 GCA_964511135.1 uncultured Leptolinea sp.
TGCTGCTGATCTTCAGAAAGGAAATAAATCTGTTTAACAGCCTGCCCTGAGTCTGACCCGGTTACGACCCATTGCCTGGCCTGATATTTATGGAAGGACTGTCTATGATAAAATAAAAAAGCGAATGCGGAAAAACAAAAAAAATTATCCTGCGCTCCTGTTTTAAGGATATCTGATGCGGCTGATGCCTTTTTGATTACAACATGATGAAATATTCTGACCAACCAAAGAAATCCATTCTGAAAACCTGTCAGGCTGTGCCGGGGCTATCCATTTTTGAAGGATTGCTGGTTCTTCTGTACTTCTTTAAAGTTCCGGCAGATTCTAAATATCGACTGTTTTTTGGATATTCACTCAGCCGCTGGTCAATGATTTTTTTCTGTCTGGTTGTTCTGCTTATTCTGACGGGTTTCTTTTTCAGTAAAAAGCGGATAAACAGAATCCTTGATTGGCTTCACTCTTTTAAGGTTAATCAAACAATTCTTGCCTGTTTTATTTTTGTTTTGTTTTCCGGAATCCTCTTCCTGATTCTGTATCCTCAAATACGCTTTGCGGTACTTTCTCTTTATCTGGTACGCCTCTGGCCCATTTTACTCTGGTTAACATTAATCCTGTTTCAATCTGCTCTTTTTATCCTTTTTGTTCAGTATCCAGAGGTGTTTTCCGTAAAACCGGTTTTTACGAAAAAACATCTTCTGTATTTCGGTCTGGCTTTTTTTCTGATCCTGCTGTTCTATTTATTAAGATTATTGGGTGTTGACCGTGCTCCAGGAGATGGAATATCAACAGTGGGAAATGTTTTGCTGCAATCACAGGTCTTCCTGGTCTGGTTTGTCGCTGTCTTGTTTTTTATGGCGGGAAACCTCAAAAAAATTACCTTCTCAGATCGAATACAACGGGCGGTTCCGGTCATCATTCCGGTTTTTCTGTGGGGAGCCGCTTTTCTTCTGTATCGGGCCACCCCAATTACCTGTGTTAATGATCTGGCGTCTGCGGTATCGCCAAACTATAAGTGTTACCCGGAGATTGGAGACGCGGTTTATACCGTTGGTTCTCATTACATTTCTTTGGGGCAGGGTATCTATAATCACTGGCCGACGGATAAACCATTTTATATGGTGTTTTTAGCGCTTGGGCAGTTGCTTTTTGGAACTTCTCCTGATGCATATTTAACGATTCAAATAGCTGCGCTGGCTTTTTTACCGGTATTGATTTATGGGTTAACCCGCAAACTGGTGAAAGATCATTGGGCGGTTGCAATTGCCGGTCTTTATATTGTGTTGGAGATTAACAATATCCGCTTCTATGAATGGGCAGGCAGTCCAAATGCAAAACTGGAAATGACGGAAAACCTGCTGGCCCTTTTTACAGCGCTCTTCCTGTATTTTTACCTGACATGGAGTGTGAGTTTAAGGAAGAAGACATCTTGTTTGTTGTGGACGGGTCTGCTCATTGGCTGTTCGGTTTTGATTCGCTTCAATGCCGTCATTTTTTTCTTTATGATCCTCTTTCTTCTGCTGATTCAGAATCGAACCTGCTCAAAGAAAATCTGCATACAAAACATTCTTGTGTACCTGCTTGCTTTTTGCATGGCTGTCGTGCCATGGTTTTTCAGCGCTCATGACGCTCAGGGTAACAACTTTTATTGGGTGAAAATTCGGCAGGTTATCGATTCTCGAAGTTCATCCGATTCTCAAACCCTGTGGGATACAGCCATAACGGATTATTCGCGCAGAAATATCGGATTGCTTAAAGCGGTGCCGAAAGCCGCATTTCCGGAAGGAAAAAAGCCGGATTCAGGTTCTGTGATCCGCCAGGTGGGGGTACATACCCTGAACAGCCTGTATTCTTCGGTGTTTATTTTTCCGACAACCATGCAGTTGCAGGAAGCCCGTAAGGTTATTTCACAGCCGTATCTGAACAGAATGGAAATTTACCCGATCTGGCTGAAGAACTTTTCTCTGGAAAACCAGATCATGTTTATGATCAATGGATTGCTGCTTTTATGGGGCGTCATTTTTGCGATACAAAAATGGGGTTGGCAGGGGTGCATCCCTTTGTTGGTTCAGCTGGGCACGTACCTTGCCCATGCACTGGCATTTACCTCTGGCGGAAGATACATCAGCTCAGTAAACTGGATCAGCGTCTTCTATTTTGGGCTGGGTGTTGTTGCCATCATAAACGGTTTGCTCAGAAAAGCCGGCTTTCCAGACCAGTTGGCTCCTGCGATTCCGGATTCGCACGCTTGTGATTCCCGACCGGAATCAAAGCGGTCTTTTGGCGTCCATGTATGTCTTGTTTTGCTGGTGGCCGGGTTGGTTCCAGTATCTAATGCTTTTTCAGACACGCAGCGCATGATGCCGGATGCAGAGGCCTTGAATACTGCCAGGGTGATTCTGCAGGAGCAGGGAAAATTCTCGGAAGATAGCTGGAATCGTTTCATTCAACAGCCTGATCATGTGGTTCAATTTGGTTATGGTTATCAGCCGCGTTACAGCCGGGATACGGCGTATTATCCCGGTAATCTCAGCAGTGAGTTGCTGATGCTGAATAAAGACCATGTCCTGCTCAGTTATATGCAGTGGAAGGCGTACCCCTCCGCTTTTCAGGATGGCAGCCAGGTGATTGTGGTAGGCTGTAAATTGCGGCAGTATAGTTATTGGAGCGCTCCGGCGATGGATGTGCAGGCGTACGCCATCCTGCAGTTGGATCATGAAAAGAATCTGCTGCTGGAGGATGGGCAGGATTGGGTTTGCCCGTAGAGGCGGCGGCAGGCTGTAGCGGCTTCGTGCTGGCGGTTATGTCAAACCTGAACTGCTGAAAGGTGCTGCCAGGCTCAATGTCTTTGGTATCAGAGCAAAACGGTATTTGCGGATGTTCGTATTACTGTCCAAAATCGTGTAACTCAACCTTGTTTTGCCTGCTGAGCGTAAGGTGAATATCAACTTATGATAAAATTGATTATTAAAAGTGAAGAAGTCAGGTGAATGTTTGGCTAAACAAAAAAGATCTGTTTATGACTCTGATCGAAAGATCCCTTTTCAGGGAGTCCTTGAGATTTATCAGTATCGTTTCCTGATTACCCAAATGATTCGGCGTGATATTGTTACCCGATATAAGCGTTCATCTTTGGGGGTTACCTGGGCCATGCTTAATCCTTTGGGTATGATGATCATTCTGAGTGTTGTTTTTTCAAAGGCATTCAG
>CAZEEL010000142.1:0-3174 GCA_964511135.1 uncultured Leptolinea sp.
GAATGTAAGTATATCTTCAGGGGAGGCCATCATAAACCTGGCATGAAAATCAATAAGGTTTGCCATGTGACCATTGAATGAACAGGCCGGGTTTTCTTCATGCGGCAGGGGTTTGGAAAAGATGAAAAGCTTTGTCATGGGGGGCTTTTACTGCGGCCTGCCTTTGCCTGATGAAGGGTTGTAATATTCCAGATGGAAAAAGGAAAATGGGTGAAAATGGGGGTTGTCAAGACTTTCGGTTGAATTTATAATGAAGCATCTTATATTGGAGATATGTCATTTTATGGAAAACAATCAAACCCAAGGCGATCGGGACATCACGCCCGAAAATGAAAATCATAATAACATGGAGGCATTACTGGCTCAACAGGGAGAAATAGATTTTCCTCGTCAGGGTGAGATACGTGATGGCATTATTGCCAGCATCAGCCCTGGCCAAATTCTGGTCAGTGTTGGTACCAAGTCAGAAGGGGTCATCAGCGGCCGTGAACTGGAGACGATGGATAAAAACGAACTGGCTTCGTTGCAGGTTGGTCAAACCATTCCGGTTTTTGTGATTAACCCTGAAGATCAGAATGGCAACGTTGTTCTCTCGTATACCCGGGCGCGGGAAGAGAATGACTGGCAAAAAGCGGAAGCGCTTCTGAAAAGTAAAGAAAGCTTCAGCAGTTCTATTATTGGGTATAACAAAGGCGGGTTGATCGTTCTGTTGGGCGGTCTGCGCGGTTTTATTCCTGCGTCGCAGGTAAGTTTAAGCCGCCGCGCCAGCCAGTCGTCAGAAACCAGTGTTGATAAACGCTGGTCTGAGATGGTAGGGCAGCCGATTGATGTTTGTGTTATCGAAGTTGATCGTGAACGCCGCCGCCTGATTTTATCAGAGCGGGCTGCCAGCACGGAAACCCGCGAATCAGTAAAAGACCGTGTATTGGATGACTTAAAAGAAGGCGATATTCGCAGCGGTCGGGTAACCAGCCTGGCTGATTTCGGAGCGTTTGTGAATATTGGCGGCGCGGATGGGTTGGTTCATCTGTCAGAAGTCAGTTGGGATCATATCACGCATCCCAGCAAGGCGATCAGTGTCGGGCAGGAAGTCAAAGTTAAAATTATTAATATTGACCGTGAAAAGAAACGCATCGGTTTGTCTATTCGTCAACTGCAGAGTGACCCGTGGCTGGAATCAGTTCAGCAATATCAGGTGGGTCAGTTGGTTGATGCGGTGATTACCCGCCTGGCTAAGTTTGGCGCTTTTGCAAAACTGACAGATGATATCGAAGGACTCATTCACATCTCTGAGATCAGCGAAAAACGGATTGAACATCCCCGTGAAGCGATCAAAGAAGGCGACAGCGTCACCCTTCGGGTTATCAAGATTGATCCGGAAAATCATCGGATTGGTTTGAGCATGCGAAAAGTAGAATCAATGGCCTATGCTGATATGGACTGGCAGACTCTGCTGGACCAAATGAATGCTGATGAGGATTCTGACAGCGGCGAGAATCCAAAGACTGAATCGCAGCCGGCAGATGATGCGGCTGAAACTTCAGAAACGAAATAAGACGGTTTATTTTCGAAAGCGCACCCGACTTTTTGGGTGCGCTTTTTTATTTTATCCGATACAATGAGTGCGGTTGGAAAGGAAGGACTTGCCAATGAATTATCTTATTGATGCGCATGAAGATATGGCTTTCAATATGGTTGGTTTTCAGAGAGACTACAGCCTCTCTGCTGAATCTATTCGCCGCAAAGAGGAAAATACCGATATTCCGCTGAGGGCGGGCGGAGAAACCCTGCTTGGCTATGCTGATTACCAGCGGGGCCGTGTCGCTTTGGTTTTCGCTACTTTGTTTTGTTCGCCAAACAAATATAAGAAGATGTCCACTTCGCTGGATGACCCGGCAATTGTCAGCTATTCGACCCCCGCGGAAGGAGAAGCCTGTGTTTATCGTGAGATGGACGCTTACCGCCGCCTGGCAGAAGCCCACCCTGAAAAATTTGCTTTAATTACAAACCGGAGGGCCTTTCGGGATCTTTTAAAGCCTTGGAAAATGATTACACCTGAATCCAATACAATCCCATCCAGAATGGGGCTGGTGATGAGCATCGAAGGCGCCGAGTGGTTGCCTGAGGTAAATGATGTGGAAAAATGGTGGCAGGAGGGGGTGCGTTTGATTGGCCCTGTCTGGGGAGGCGGCCGGTTTTGCGGAGGCACCCGTGAGCCGGGAGCGTTTACCGGCGAAGGATATAAATTGCTGCAGGCCATGGACGCCTGCGGGTTTGGTCTGGACGTTGCCCATATGACTGATAAATCTGTTTTGCAGGCCCTTGATTCATATTCCGGAACGGTTATTTGTTCGCATGGCAATCTTCGCAGGCTGATCAAAGATGTACAGGGCGAGCGTCATCTTACCGATGAGGCGGTTCGCAAACTGGCTGAACGCGGCGGGGTGATCGGGCTGATTCCTTATAATCGCTTTCTGGATGCCGGCTGGAAGGATACCGACCCGCGCTCCAACATACGGCTTGAGAAGCTTGTGCTGCATATTGATGCGATTTGTCAATTAACCGGAAGCGCCGATCATGTGGCTTTTGGAACAGATTTTGACGGCGGCATTGGCTGGCCGGCGATTCCCCTGGAACTGAATACAATAGGCGATATGCCTTTATTGGAAGAAAGAATTCTGGAACGAGGGTATACTCAGGAAGATGTTGCCGGAATATTTCATGGCAACTGGGAACGCATTTTGGAAAGGATACTGCCGCAGGAATGAGTGAACCAGTTTTGTCTGCTTCTCCGGAAACAAAAAAACGGGGATCTGGAATTATGACACAAGGATCCATTAAACGGATTCTCTTTGGGTTAATAACGACTCTGATCGGTTTTCTGATTTTTATCGTCGGTACGGATCCTGGCCTTCCTGGGTTGGACCGCAGCCCGGTGGTTGGTTTTGTGCAGATCGCTGTATTTTTGACAGGGTTGGGTCTCATCTGCCTGGGCGGATATATCAGCCTGATGGCCTATTGGCGTTTTAAAGCGCGCAGCATCGCTGTGGATATTGGAACACGATTAATTGCCACCGGATATGTGTTGGCGATCTTTACCGGCATGGCCGATATTTTTGGTCTGGGCAGCCATCTGCTTCCTGCAATTCCTTTTTTTGGCCCCTGGCAGGCAAG
>CAZEEL010000143.1:0-3112 GCA_964511135.1 uncultured Leptolinea sp.
GGAAGCTTCGAGGTTGGATTTTTTCCAACCCGATTTACTTCAGGAAAAAATGATAACCAATAATGTCACGCGGTTTCTTGATTCTAAAAAAATAGCGTATACTGCTTTTGAACTGCCTTCTGAAAAAGCAGGGGCTGCCAGGACGGCAGAAATATTGAAGGTGCCGCTTCATCAGATTTTTAAAACCATTGTTCTCCGGCGGGATAAACCTGGTAAGGCAATTTTGGCGGTTGTTCCCGGGGATCAGACGGTTGATTTGAAACGTGTTGCGCAGGCTCTTAATGAAAAAAAAGTGTATCTGACTACTCAGAACGAAGCTGAGCAACTTACCGGTCTTCTGGCAGGCGGAATTTCTCCCCTGGCATTAATGAACAAGGGGTTTCAGGTTGTGCTGGATGAATCGGCTATGGAATTTGATGAAATTCATATTTCAGGCGGTCAGCGCGGGCTTAATCTTCGTCTGAAGGTCAGCGATTTAATCCTTCTTACGCAGGCCAGCGTTTGTTCAATTACTGCCTGATCTGTTAACGAGTCATGTATAATGGAAAAAATGAAAATTAACCTCGATGTTTTTGAAAAGAGTTTACAGCGATTGATTGAAGGTGTTCCGCAGCTCCTTTTCTTTGGGCAGGCGACCAGTCTGTCAGCCAGCCTGAGTATGGCGATTATGGACGCCCTGAAGACCTGTGTTTCTGCTGAATCAGCCCTCCCGCGTACTTATGTTTTGCAGGTGAATCGGACGACTTTAATGCAGGTTTCATCTTTTGACCAATATGCCGAGGGCCTGGCGGGTGCGATTGCATCTGCGGCAGCTGAGCAGGGTTTGTTCTATGATTCGCCGCCTCAGGTAACGATCCAACTGCTTGACACAATTTCTGTGAATGAATTTCGTATCGTTGCGGTTCCTGTCGAGAAAGAACAGACCGATGGAAAGACTTCTTTCATACGGGTTTTGCCTGATGACGCACCGGCGTCTCAAAATGCTGTTCCGTTAGAGGCTGTGTTAATTATGAATGGTGAAGATGTTTATCCTCTTGAGGGGCTGGTTGTGAATATCGGCAGACGGGAAGATAATCATTTGATTATTCCAGATATGCGGGTTTCACGAAATCATGCTCAGCTTCGTTTAATCAAAGATCAATATGTGATCTTTGATTTGGATTCTACCGGCGGCACTTTTGTGAACAGCCATAGAATTACGCAGCGGGTATTGCAGCCGGGGGATGTTATTTCATTGGCCGGTTATACAATGATTTATAATGAAAATCGAATGGAGCGGGATGATATCACGGAGCGGATTGTAAAAAAATGAGCGCTGTATTGGTGTTAATTTTACGGTTTTTATTGGCAGCTGTTCTGCTGGGCTTTGTTGCTCTGGTCATGTTTACGCTTTGGCAGGATGTTAAGTCAACCAGTCAGTTAGCCTCTGTACGGCAGGTGCCGGCGATGACTATTTCCCGTTTGGAGCAGCTTGATTCATCGGGAAGTGAGTTTGCAAAACCTGATGTGCTTATTGGGCGGGATTCTAATTGCGATTATTCAATCATAAATGATACCGTATCTTCCAACCATGCTCGATTAAGTTATCATCATAACCAATGGTGGATTGAAGATTTAGCTTCTACGAATGGAACCTTCCTGAATGACGAACGCGTTTCCACACCCACTGTGATTATTTCAAATGATCTACTGCGCTGCGGGAATGTTGATCTGGTCGTTACGATTGCTGCCCTGCCCGGTTGATTTTTTTGCAATCAGCAGCAGAGAACTTCCTTTTTTAAAAACCTTTCCATGTTCAAGTTCTTTTACTTCATGGAGTAAAAGACGGTAGAGTATTTGGTTGATTCCTTCCGGCAGGCTCAGGTCATTGATGGCTTGTGTTTCTGAAAGCTCTTTTTTTCCTCTATTCCACAGGTTTTTCCAGGTACGCTGTAATTTAAGGAAGGGGTAGGTCGTATTCATGAAGGCTGTCAGGGTTTCAATGGTGAATCCGGATTCGATCAGCAGTGTTTGCAGCCCCTGGTATGTGTAACGGCGTACATGATGGCTGGCATCGTCAAAATAGCTCCAGAGGTCTGGGTCAGCCGGTACGGTCAGAAAAAGGCGGCCTTCAGTATGCAACGATTGAGAAAGCTGTTGCAGGACAGAGGAATCATTTGGCAGATGTTCCAGAACATCAAACAGGCATATCAGATCAAATGTATCTGAAAATGGCAAATTGAAAATGTCAGCCTGAACCAATGAGAGCTGTACCCTTTTTTGGGCAATGGTCAGCCCTTCGAGATAAAGGTCGCTGCCGGTGACCTGGCCCCGCTTGCAGGCGCTTTCAAGCACTCTGAGGGTGTTGCCGGTGCCGCTGCCAATTTCCAGCACCTGATACTTTTCGGGCAGATGTTGATCCAGACGGGTTAAAAAGTGGCTGAGGATTTGATTGCGAATGCGAAACCAGAAGTAACGATCTTCTGCTTCAAGCAATGGAGTGAAATACCGGGGGTCATAAGAATGTTCTTCAGGCATATGACCAATTATACAGCCAGCCACACATCCGGTACAGCAAAACATTGCCGGAGTTAAAAGCATTTGAATACCTGTTCAACATGTCAGGTATTCTACATTTGAAGTAAAGAAAAATGATACAAACGCTGATTTGACATGCTGACTATTGTCATCGCTGTTGATTTTCTGCCCGACTGTTGTTCAGACAACAAGTTGTATAGTTGACTTAAGCTTTTTCGAATGCTATTATTTAATCACGAAATTGCAGAGCATCCTGAATCGAGATGAAGGTACCTTTCTCACAAGGTTGCCCGGGCAATCGATTAATTTTTAAAGGAGCAGAAGATGTCGGATCGAATCGTTGGTACTGTCAAATGGTTTAATAATACAAAGGGGTTTGGTTTTATTTCGCAGGATAACGGGCCTGATGTATTTGTTCATTATTCAAAGATCCGCAACGATGGTTACAAATCCCTCTCAGAGGGGCAAAAAGTCGAGTTCTCCGTAGAACAGGGGCCTAAAGGGCTGCAGGCTGTTGATGTAACATTGGTTGCTTAATACTGACAGTTTTTAAAACAACAATTTTCAGAATAAACCAGCATACTCTTCAAAGAGA
>CAZEEL010000144.1:0-3006 GCA_964511135.1 uncultured Leptolinea sp.
AACTGACTCTTAATCAGTGGGTTCAGGGTTCAAGTCCCTGGTGAGTCATTATAGTAGTACATGCAGTAGATATACCTTTCTTGCTTCCACATATGGCGGCAAGGAAGGTTGTTTTATGGACTTAAAGAATTGCAACCCACTGACTCAAAATAATTTACGTTCTCTGACGGTTCATCAGGTGGTCGCCGGTCTGCACAACTTGGTATCAATCAATTTCTGATGGATCGTAAAACATCAGGTCGCGCTTCACGAACAATAGAATTTTACGCGGCTGAATTGTGCCATTTCTCTGACTTTCTGGATGTTCAGGGCTCAGGTTCAAAGGTGGTTTATTTTTGGCTGTGCTGCACGGTTAAAAACATGAACGGTATTTCATGAATCAACCTGATGATTGCCCTGTATCTCTGCTTAATCGGTTCTGACCAGCCGGCCCATAGGAACACGGGTATGGGCTTCGCTGCAAAGCGGATACAGGTGTGTCACGTTCCCTTCAGCTCAGCAGGATCACTGTCAGTTTGCGGGTGAGAGGGAAGTGTATGCTGACAGGTCTTTTATGCACATGTCTATGCTTTGGCGTTATTTGCATATACAGGAGACGGTTTTGACAGTTACTCTTGCCGCGCTTGAAAGAAATTGTTGTCTTCGAGAAACTTCACCAGGATTTCCTGTGCTGTACCGTGCAATGTCGGCATAGTCTGTCTGTGTTATCCATAACCCTGCTTTCTTGCCGCCCATAGAGATATTTATGCAACACGTTCCCATCTCTTTTAACAGCGGTACTACGCGCTTTCATCCGTAAGTCTGGAAGATGATCTTTCGGCGCATCTGACGGTATTGCATTGCCTGGGCCATTATGGTTGGGCATCTGGCGGGTTTTGAAGCGTTGATAAGGCTGGCTGCACCGGTTGGCATTTATCGCTTCTCTGTCAATCTCAGCCAGGGCGCTTTGATCGATCTTTTTTTGCAAGCACTTGAATTTGCATCTTTCGGTCATGAAGCGCAAAACAATCCGCCCTGCCTGATCTGCAGGGGGGCTGCTGCGTCTGGTATCTTTTTTCCATACCGGCGAAAACAATCCATGCTGTTTTTTCTGCCGATGTCTGTTGATTGACCGAACCCGATAGAAAGAAGTATCAACAGAGATTAATCGAATCTGCCGCAATTTTATAGATGACCCGGGTTTCTGTCTTCGGGGGGTGAGGTTTCCAGCTGTCATAGCCTCTCTGAAAATATCGGAATGAGAGCTTATCAATGTGTTCAACCGCTCCCTGGGTTGTGCGTTCGGCAACATGCCCGCGGATTTCTATCCAGTGATGATCATTTTGCGGATCCATTGCGAAGACGGTTACTTTTGGGTTGTTTTGCAGATTAATGTCTTTCTGCCGGCCGACGGCAGTATTTAATAAGATCAGATCTCCTTCCAGATCGCACCAGGCGGGAGTGATCTGAGGCTGTCCATTGGGCATTAAGGTGGCAAAGCAAACGGTTATGGTTGAGTTCAATAAGGAACGATGTGATTCGGGGATTGTTTTCATGAATATTTCCTTCATTCTCAAAAAAGGATAAGCTTGTGTACCTGATGGTGAATCAATGAACCTGGTTGAAGCAGCGGAGAATCAGTGTTTTTTTGTTTTTTCAGGATCAGAATTCTTTTGATCGATGCAGGTGATCATCACTTTATCAATTCGAAAATCGTCCATATCTACAACTTCAAATTTTAAGTTATTCCACTCATAAGAATCACCGGCACGCGGCACTTTATCCATGAGCGCCAGTATCATGCCTCCCAGAGTCTCGTAATGTACTTCTTCTTCGCGGGGCAGAATGCCCAAATGAAAGGCAGTTTTGAAGTCTTCAATGGGATATAAGCCATCGATCAGCCATCGGTCGTCTGCCACAGGGGTAATTGATACGTTATCCAGACGATTGCCGCTGGGCAGCTGAGCAAGCAGCATTGCGATAACGTCTGAGCGGGTCACCAGACCGAGTACCCCGCTGAATTCATCAATAATGATGGCGATTTCAACATTATGGGAATGCATAAACTCCAGAGCGTCCAGGGCGGTCACGCTGTCCGGAAGAAATGCAGCGGGTTGGAGAATGGTACGCAGATCTATTTCTTCAGGGGATGTTCCATCAAGGCTGATTCTGAACAGGATGCGGGTATCGAGAATTCCAAGAACAGTGTCCAGGTTGCCCTGATATACCGGGAATTGCTCATATGGATGTTGGATAATGGTCTCGCAGGTCTTCTCCCAGGCTTGTTCGATATCAATAAAGCTGATTTCAGTGCGGGGGCGCATGACAGAAGCTACAGAGCGGTCATCCAGGCTTAATACCCGCTCAACGATGACTTTTTCACTGTTTTCGATAACGCCTTCTTTGGCGCTGGAAGAAATCATGGATCTTACATCTTCAACGGTAACGGTCTGGTCACGGTTGTCTGTGTGAAAGCCGGTTAATTTAAAAATAAAACCGGTGCTCCAGGAAATGATGCTGACCATAGGTTTGGCAATGATTGTGAGTGTATTCATCACCGGGGCTAATGCCGCGGCCAGTTTGTCAGAATATTGCAGAGCAATTTGCTTGGGAATCAGTTCTCCGAATACAATGGAAAGGAAGCTGATGAGCAGAACTACAATGGCCATTGATATTTGCTGGCTGGATGATTCAAGAAGCGGAACCCGTGCCAGCAGTTTTTGGAGCGCCACTGCCAGGGTAGCGCCTCCAAAGGCGCCGCTTAAAATACTGATCAGGGTGATGCCGATTTGAATGGTGGACAGAAAGCGGGAAGGGTTTTCCAGTAATCTGAGGGCTTTGGCTGCACCCTGGTTGCCTTTGGATTGCATTTGTTCCAATCGAATCTTCCGTGCTGAAACCAGGGCCATTTCTGAAAGCGAAAAAAAACCATTGAGCGCGACTAAAAGGAGGATGATAAAGAATTCAAAAAAGCTTGAGTTCATTTTATGTCTGCTTATTGTACCGGATTTTAAGCAAGCTTACGGG
>CAZEEL010000145.1:0-2990 GCA_964511135.1 uncultured Leptolinea sp.
GGAAGAACTTTATCAATAATACCGGCATCCACCTGATAACGGGCATAGGCCTCGTATTCCTCTTTTCCAACCACAATGGATTGCTCCCACATGCGGTGCTGAATAAACAGATCAACCGTCTGCGCCAGAACCTGAGGGTTGGATTGCGGCCATTTCTTTCTGAAGATCGACAGACAATCCTGTCCCTGATGTGACCGGATCCAATCCAGACCCTGCTGAAGACCGTATGCAAACCTTTGATGCAGGCTGGCATCTTTTTCAGCAGATTCAGCCGTTGCGTAATAGACCGACCAGGGATTGGGCTGGTCATTTTTAACCATCTCAGCGGCAATAAAAAACCGCTCATCTTCAGCAAGGCGATCAGCGCTTACCGGATTGCAGAAAAGATAATCTCCCATCGTACCGCCCGCAAAGCAGTCCAGCAGCATGCTTTCCATAAAATCATGTACAAAGCGGATGGTTTTGGTATTCACCCCTTTATCTTTTAAAGTACCGAGCAGAAAGATATAAGCGCTGGCGCCTCCATTGCAGGGAATGAGAATGGTTTTATGTTCCAGTTGCTGCCAGTTAAAGTTCTTTGATTCAGAGCGGCCAACCAGTTTAAACGGACACTTCGATGAAATTTTTGCAAATGTACGATACTCAGCCACATGGTGGCTGATGTACATGGAGGGAACCCAGATTCCGCCGCAAACAGCCTGAAAAGCGCCTGAATCAATGTCTTTCAGACAGTTTATCCAGGAATCCGGCACCAGCGTTTCAATCTGCAATCCCTGTTTTTCAAAAAAGCCCAGTTCTTCCGCCAGATATTGAGGCAGATAGTTGACAGATATTCCGGTTGCCGAAATTCGATATAATTCCATGATAAACAGGTTCCCTTCTGCAAAAACCGTGCGGATGCCGGCTTTCTTTATTCAAAATAATTGGTCAAAGGTTGCGGAGGAAGCGCAAATTTCTTAATTTTGCTGTGAGAAATTCCCAATTCCACCATCATTTCAGCAAATTTGACTGTCACCTGCACCGGATCCAGTGTAGTAACATGAGTCTCATCTTGCACATCCAGGTTATAACCGCTCAGACCTCCGCTTCCCAGAATAATGACCTCCGCTTTATCCTGCGCTACAATTCTTCGGGTTTCGTTGCATAAAAGCCGGAGGGTTTTTTCTCGTTGCTCAACACAGTCTTTCACGCTTACATCAATGGCACAAACAGAAGCGCATTTATTTTCCATGCCGAAGAGTTTAACAATATCTTCCTGGGCAGGAATAAACTGATTGAGGGTAGTAAGAATGGAGAACTTATGTCCAAGGGTACTGGCAACGGCCATAGACGTCTCAGAAATGCTCAGGGTTGGGATACAGGTAGCTTCTTTCAGTCCATTGATCCCCAGGTTTCCAAAGCCGGCGATAACCACGGCATCATACCCTCCCTTATCCAATTCCTGCAAAACAGCGCGATGGAGTGACCAGGCAGACTGATAATCTGCAAAAGTGCTGTCAATCCCTTTGGTTCCCTTTGGGTTGGTTAAAGGCACCAGTTCGGTTTTTGGATCAGGATTGCTTCGGCGGGCCGTGGCAAGAATGGCTTCTGTCACACTGACTGAGCTGTTGGGGTTTGCCAATAAAATCTTCATTGTCTGTCTCTAACCGTTCGGACGCAGGTCTGAATCTTCAAATTTTACTTTGCCATCAAAGACATCGCGATTAAATTCTTTTTCACCATAAGCAATCACCATGGCAATCAAAGCATCACCGCTTACATTGGGGATCGTTGTAATAGCGCCTCTGAACCAGTCAACCCCGGCAATCAGAGCAATTCCTTCAACCGGAATTCCAAGAGAGGGCATCAACCCGGCAAAGATCACCAGCGCTCCGCCTGGAACAGCCAGGGTTCCCATGCAGGCCAGGGTTGAAAGAATGACCGTCTGAAACAGTTTTGCTGTGGTTACTTCCATTCCGAAGAATTGATACAGCATAACGCTGGCAACAGCCAGGAACATTGCCTGACCGGTGCTGTTGAGCACCATCCCCAAGGGATTTACCAGATTGGAAATACGCTTGCTGACACCTAATTTTGTTTCAGAGTCAGACATCTGCAGAGGCAATGACATGGCAGAAGAAGTGGTGGTAGCCGCAATCAGAGACATTGGGATCAGTTTTTTGGTTAATGTCAATGGATTCACTTTACAGATCGCCGCCGTAACCAGAAGCTGTACCGCCATAAAGAGGAAACAAACCAGAAGCAAAATCAGGAGATATTTTACCAGCGGGCCAATCACCTTGGCTCCCATGGTTCCGGCTACCCAGGCCAGCAATGCTGCCACACCAAAGGGAGCCAGTTTCATGATAATGCTGATGATCGTCAGCAGTGTTTTGTTGAAAGAAGTAAGAAAATTTAAAACCGTTCGATCACTGGTTTTATCAATATAAATACTGGTGGCAATACCCAGGAACAGCGCAAACACAATCACCTGCATATTATTGCCGGCTGAAAGAGACGCAATAATATTGTTGGGAAAGAAGTTGGTGATGATTTCAGCAGTAGTCTGGTCGTGACTTTTAATGGAAGTCACCAGATTCATGTCTGGCATGCCAACGCCCGGTTTAAAAATTACAGCAGCCGCGATTCCAATGGCTGCCGCAATGATGGTTGTAATGATAAACCATGCAATGGTTTTCAGCCCGACCCGGCCCAATTCTCTCGGAGCAATACTTCCTACAGCTTCAGTTACTACCCCTAACAACAGAACAGGAACCGACATCATGACCAATCGCAGGAAAATATCGCCAATGATTTTAATGGGGGCAATCGCCGGCCCGACAATAATTCCCAAAGCCAGACCGATCACCGTACCAATAATTAATTGAGTAGTTAAAGTCAGTTTGGTTTTTTTCTGATTAACAACAGCAGTGCTCATAAATACCTCCGAAATATAGTTTTATCGTGCGGTTCGAGAAAAACCGCAGTTCAGAGCCTGGAAAAAAGCTCTG
>CAZEEL010000146.1:0-2971 GCA_964511135.1 uncultured Leptolinea sp.
AACTGAGAAAAAGTGTTTTGGCCGATTTTGAAACCAGTCAATTTTTTACTCCAGGCAGCGCCGGCCGTATTATGAAAGACCTCGAATCCCGTGTGGATGAAATCGTCAGAATATGGTCTCTGCCCAAAGCCTCTTATATTCTGGTGTTTGGGGTACAAAAAGACGGGAACTTTGTGTTTCCTTCTCAGCTTCCGGTCTTTCAGCAATATTTCCGCTCCAAACCCATCTCAAAAAAAGCAGCTTCAGACAGTGAGGCAATATCACCCTGCAGTGTCTGCCGCAAAGAATCTTCCGGTACCGCGGCGCTGGACCAGGTTTTTAAGTTCTCAACGTTTGATAAGCCGGGGTTTCTGCCTGGCCATAACAAAAAATATGCAACGTCGGTTTTTCCTGTCTGTGAACCCTGCTTTGCGCTTCTCAATCGCGGGTATCTTGAAGCGACTCAACAGTTGGTCATTCGATCAGGTTTAAAGGATATTAACCTGACCATTATTCCCGAATATTTGGGCGCCGGCTCACTGCATGCTTCACTGATTCGGAATTTAAAGAAGTTTTTTGAGGCCGGTCTTGCGCGTGAAGAACAATGGTTTGAGTGTGCACTGAACAGCGGGAGCAGCTTCGTTTATCATTTTCTGTTTTCAGAAAAAAAACAGGCTCAGGTACGTGTACACCGTTTGGTCGAAGATGTGCCCCCCAGCTATTTTAAAACGGTTATCCACATCTGGAACAACAACAAAGGAAATTTTTACAAAGAAAGCAAACCGGATGGAATGGATGGCATTATCAGCCAGATTTCAGCGATTCTTATGTCTCTGGCGGGAAAAACAGACGCCGATAAACAGGTAATGCGTGAATTTTCACTTAATCTGATTGCTGACATTTTAAGTGCCTGTCAGACAGATGCAGAAACCATTCGCCGCAGCGCGGTAGCCAGATTTCCGGGATTATTGTCTGACCCTGCCTGGCTTAATGATGCCAAATATTCGGGCGGTTATTGCCTTGAGCGTGTCTGGATGGTGCTTAACTTTTTATACATACTTAACCAAAACAACAGAAGAGGTAACTAAAATGGATTTGAATTGGCTTGAAGAATTAAAAGACCCGGCGATTAAGAAAACCGGCGGCAGGGGCGCGTTTCTGAGCGGAATCGTATTGGGAATGGTGGCTTCCTGTCAGGTTGGAAAAGGAGGACATATCAATGATGCCCCGCTTTTTAAAAAACTGTTTTTTGGAAAGCTGCAGACCCGGGATATAAAAAGACAGTTAAGCGAATTTCCGACTCAATTGAAAGCATATGATATTCCGTATCAAAAACAGTTGACTGAACTTACCGGCATGGCGGCTGACAGCTTTTTACAGACTGCTTACGAATTGAATGCCTGGAAATATTTTTACCAGGCATATCCTGAATTGAAAAAAAATGAATCAGGTGAGTCAAATTCAAATAATAAGGAGGCAAATCATGAGCTTTAAAAATCGTCGGGAGTGGTTGTTTGTTTATTCGGTGAAAGACGCAAACCCGAATGGAGATCCTTTAAATGCCAATCATCCCCGCTTTGATCAGGAAAGCAATCAGATTTTGGTATCTGACGTAAGGATTAAGCGCACGATCCGTGATCAATGGCTGCGGGAAGGCAAACCGGTGTTTATTGATGCGTTGCCCAAAAAACCTGAAACGCGTGTGCAGGAATTGAAAAAGCAGTTTTCAACCCCTGACAGTAAAGAATCCATGCGCAAATGTTTGGATGCGCGTCTTTTTGGAGTTACCTCTCCAATAGAAAAGGAAGCCTTTTCCTGGACAGGGCCGGTGCAGTTTAAATGGGGGCGTTCACTGCACCAGGCAAAAGCTGAACTGATTCAGGGTACCGGCGCGTTTACAACAAAAGATGAAGCGGAACAGCGAACTTTCAGAAATGAATATCTGGTTCCCTTTGTGGTTCTTGGGGTTTATGGAATTGCCAACCAGAATGCGTCTGAAATAACCGGGGCTACCGATGATGATCTTGAATTGCTGGTTGACGCGCTGTGGGCCGGAACGCAAAATTTAATTACCCGCAGCAAAGTGGGTCATCAGCCGCGTTTATTTCTCGAGATCAGGTATCAGGAAAACTATCAGGGATTAATAGGCAGTCTGGATGAAAAAGTTGAACTTGAGCAGAATAACCTGCCCCTGGATGTTGAAGCGCAACTCACGCTGAGGAATTTGAAAAATGTAAATCTCTCCCTTCAGCCCTTGGTGGCGTCTTTGGCGAAACACAAAGAAAGTATTCAATCGGTACATCTGCGTTATGAAGATGATTTGAATTTATCTTATCTGGAGGAAATGAAAAAACTGTTGCCAGATAAACTGACTGTTCAGGTTGGGTAAGCGATGGCGATTGTCTTTGATATCAAAGGCTCTATGGCTTTATTTCGCAAGCCCTATACAACCACCTCAACAGTATCTTACCCATTGCCTCCGCCCACGGCTGTGGCGGGTTTGATCTCCGCTATTCTGGGGTTTGATAACGGGAGTGATTCTCAGGCCGCTTCGGCATTGTATTGGAGCCATATGAAAGGGACACGGATAGCGATCCAGCGCTTAAATTTTAATTCCTGGTTTTCCGGCGCCATTAATTTCTTAAACACAAAAGACGAAAAATTTCTTCATATCCAGGTCAAACATCAGTTTGTAAAAAACCCGCACTATCGCATATTTGTCTCCGGTGACCTGGAAACCCCATTAACTGAAAAAATCAAATCCGGAGAAGCTGTCTACCCGCCTAATCTCGGGGTTGCGTATGCTCTGGCTGATCTTCAATATCAGGGAACCACCACGATACAAATGACTGATTCTGATCAATTGATTCATATCAGAAGCGTTTTTCCTCAGACGATCGAATCTGAAAATGCAATTGATTTCCTGGCAACAGATGGTCTGATGCGTGATACTTTTCCATTTCGGCTTACACAGGACCGTCAGATGCTTGAA
>CAZEEL010000147.1:0-2797 GCA_964511135.1 uncultured Leptolinea sp.
TCCTTGTTCGTTAATCTATGACCATTATCCTATATTTTTTGATGCGATTGCCCTGTACATAATGTCAAGGCAAGTAAAATCTGCAACATTCTATGGTATACTTATCAATCGTGATCCGTAATCGGATCCGCCATTTCTGGGTTCTGTTTTGATGTTTCCAAAAGATTGCCCGACAAAGCTGGTCGGGCTTTTTTGTTGCCGGCAGCCCACTCTCCGCGAGGAAGCGCAGCTCAACCGTCGACATTTCAGGGTAAACCATGGAGTCATCAAAACACCTTTTAGGAGTATTGATGACATCCGCATTTTACCAGTTCAACCTGCGCCCACAGCTGGAGCAGGCTATTGCAGGGCTGGGCTATGAAAGCCCCATGCCCATTCAAACCGCCGTTATTCCAGTGATGCTTGCCGGGCATGATGTAATTGGCCAGGCACAGACCGGCACCGGAAAAACGGCCGCTTTTGCCCTTCCCATTTTAAATAACTTACAACCCAATCAAAATCACGTGCAATGCTTGGTGCTGACACCTACCCGCGAACTCGCTTTACAGGTAGCAGAAGCTTTTACCACCTTCGGCGCTTTCATGAATGCACGGGTTCTGGCAGTTTATGGCGGCGCTCCTTACGTACCGCAAATGAAACAGCTGAAACGCGGTGTTGATATTGTAGTTGGAACCCCCGGCCGTTTAATGGACCTGATGGAACGTAAAATACTCGTCCTGGATCGGGTAAGCAGTGTCGTTTTAGATGAAGCCGATGAAATGCTCAGTATGGGATTCGTGGAAGATATCCAAACCATCCTGTCTGCCACACCCTCAGATCGCCAAACCGCACTCTTTTCAGCCACCCTGCCAACAGAAATTCGTCGTCTGGCTGAACGCTACATGAATGAGCCGCAATCGCTGTCTATTCAACGCGAACATGTCACCGCAGATTCAATTGAACAACGTTATTACATGATTAACCCTGCCGACAAACTGGCAGCCTTAACCCGCCTGTTTGAAGTGGAAGAAATTTCCAGCGCGCTTATTTTTGTGCGCACACGTGCCGGAACAGGCGAACTGGCCAATGCACTCACTTCCCGTGGCTTTCCATCTGAAGCTCTGAACGGCGATTTAAGCCAGGAAGCCCGCGAACATACCCTGAACCGTTTCCGCCAGGGAAAAATTACGGTACTGGCAGCCACTGATGTCGCTGCCCGCGGATTGGATATTGACAACATTTCACATGTCATTAATTTTGATTTACCCGATGATCCAGAAATCTACGTTCATCGCATTGGGCGCACCGGGCGAGCCGGCAAGACAGGCGTCGCCATCTCCCTGCTTACCCCCCTGGAAACCCGCCATCTGCGTCAGATTGAAGCGTATACCCGCCGCAAACTTGAAAAAGGCACACTGCCTACTGAAACGGACATTCTGAATCACCGCGAAACCCTTTTAGTCAACGAACTTAACAAATGGTTACAGCGCGGGCGCTGCCGGCGCGAGCGTGAACTGGTAGAAAACCTGATCGAACAGGGAAATGATCCCATTACAGTTGCCGCCGTTGCATTGAAAATGGCACGCGCTGAAGAGAAACAACGACCCATCGCGCCCATCAGCGAGATACAACAGGCAACCACCCGCAGCGAGCGAACCTTACGACCCCGTCGCAGAGAACAACGCCCACAGGTTTCATCAGCCGCATCACACACATCACATGAAGAAGGCATGGTGCGCCTAAGCCTGGCAGTTGGTAAAAAACACGGCATTCACCCCAACGACATTGTTGGCGCCATTGCAACCCATGCGAAGATATCCGGCAGTCTGATCGGTAAAATCTACATTCAGGACAAACAGAGCTATGTGGATGTTCCAGAACAGGTAATGGGGCAGGTATTGAATGCCAAAGATTTAGTCATTCGCAAATACCCTATTCAGCCGCAACGGTTACACTGATATATATTTTTTGTGCGTGACTGCACAAAAAACTACACACGCGCACAGCGCATACACCATAATACTGCATTCCATTGAAATAAACCCTGTATAAAACACAGCATGATAAAAACATTAAGGGGCTGCAAAAAAAGAGCAGCCCCTGCTCTTTTTAAAAAGAAAATGGTTCAGCGAGCCATAAAGAAAGACACTGCTCCCGTATTTCGTATCGGATCATCACTGCGAAACAACATCACTGCAAAATCACCGTCAAATCACAATAATAAAAGTCAAAGCGGTTACAATGAATGAACATGCTTACACAGGAATGGCTGCCCGCCGGCCTGGGATAAGGAAATCTTCGCAGAGTATGTGAACAGGCTGAGAATTTCAGGAAATACACTGAGCAGTACCCATGAATCCGATGGTAAGCAGATCATTCCCTGAAGTTTTATTAAACCCTTTCAGAAGCATAACTGGCCAGAAAATTTCCAGATATATCAGAGAGAAAAGCCAATGATCAGAAAAATGCGGCGCAAAGAACGCCAACTGTCGGACGAACAAACCCTTAAAATATTAAAAACGCAAACATGGGGCGTCTTATCGGTTTACGGAGATGATGGTTACCCGTACAGCGTACCGGTTAACTATGGATATATAGATGGAAAAATTTATATTCACAGCACATCTGCAGAAAGTCATAAAATGGATGCCATTCGCAGAAATGCAAAGGTATGTCTGACGGTAGTATCAGAACACAATCTGGATGCACCGAATTATGCAACCCATTACTGCAGTGTCATTGTATTCGGCGCCTCGCAAATCATCAGCCGAGCGGAAGAAAAAACAACCGCCATGATAAAAATGATGCAGAGACTGGC
>CAZEEL010000148.1:0-2765 GCA_964511135.1 uncultured Leptolinea sp.
AGAAATCAAACATAGTTTGATTATACGCTGTTTATAAAAAGGAAAAAAGATCATAAACGAGGCTGTCCAATTGACAGCCTCGTTTATGATCTAATATAAGCGGGATGATAAACACTGATTGCTTATGGAAGAACCGTCCAGGGGTTAACAAAGCCGCCATTATAACGGACTTCAAAATGGAGATGCGGCCCGGTAGAATTGCCTGTGCTGCCAGCCCGCCCGATTAAAGCGCCCTGCGATACACTTTGTCCGCATCTTACCAATACTTCTGAAAGGTGGGCATATAATGTGTGATAACCGGTACCATGATCAATCATAATCATGATGCCATATCCACCGCCAATGGAACCGGAGTAGACAACCACTCCGCCGTCAGCGGCATAAATCGGAGCCCCTCCGGCGGTTGCAATATCAATCGCCAGATGACCTGACCAATAATCGTTGCCAGACACATAATGATTATCAGCCGGCCAGACAAAGCTGCCGCTGCCATAAGCGCCTCCGGCAGCCAACTCACATCCGCCTGGCCCATCAATACTTTTAATGGTTCCTGAACGAGGCACCCACGCGGTTGGAATGACCCATTGTTGATTGGCCCGCCACCCGCCGGGAATCATGATATATGAGCCAGGTTCAATAACCGGGTTGGCCATATCCAGTTTGTTTTGCGGCCACGAGAGAATATCATTGGGGGTTACTTTGTATTCTCCGGAAACCTTTTCAAGGATATCGCCTTCTTTCCACTGATAATAAATTCCATCCGTGGGAGGAATTTTTAATACCTGCCCAATGGCTAAGAAATTGGGGTTGTCATTTAAGAGAGAGTAATTTGCCCATAAGACGGTTTCCGGTTTAAGTTTGTATTTGTTGGCAATGGAAAAGACCGAATCAGACTTCTGAACGGTATATTCAACGGCCCCTTCTCTTGAGCGATTAATGAGGACTGTATGGGGGTTAACGACCCGCCTGATTTCGGTCAGGCCATTCCCCTGATTGTAAGCCGGAAGCCCAACCAGGGTATCCGGTACGGAGCTTTCCTGTGTCACAACGATCATTGGCTGGGTTGGTTCGGCCAGGATATCTTTAAAAACACCTCGGCTCAAAATCAGATAGCCAAAAACAGCAACTATCATGACTGTGGCCCCCCAGGATCCGGCCAGCAGCCACACAGCAAGAGCCGAGTTGATTTTAATGCTGCGCTGATCCGGTTTTATGGCTTGATTGGGTTGAATCAATTATCCTCCGTAAGACTTTCCAGAAATTCCTGGTTGTCTTTGGTTTTTATCATGCGCTGCAAAATTGCTTCAGTCGCTACGGCTGAATCCATACCTGCGCCCTGCGGCGGAGGGGATGTCATTTGCAGATACATGCGCCGCATTAACCAGGCTCTTTGAAGTATATCCGGCCCCAGCAGCAAATCTTCACGGCGGGTTGAAGACCGTTCAATATCAATGGCCGGAAAGATTCTTCTCTCCTGCAGTTTACGGGAGAGATGAAGTTCCATATTTCCGGTTCCTTTAAATTCCTCGTAAACCATATCATCCAGACGTGATCCGGTATCTACCAACGCTGTAGCAATAATGGTAAGAGAACCGCCTTCTTCCAGATTACGGGCCGCCCCGAAAAATCGTTTTGGCGGATACAGCGCTGAAGGGTCCATCCCGCCTGATAACGTACGTCCGGATGGGTTGACCACCAGGTTATATGCCCGGGCGAGGCGGGTGAGAGAATCCATCAGAATAACGACATCCCGCCCGATTTCTACCAATCTCTTGGCTCGTTCCAGGGTAATTTCTGCTGTACGGACATGCGCTGTAACCGGTTCGTCAAAAGTTGAAGCCACTACTTCAGCATCTACCGAGCGATCCATGTCAGTCACTTCTTCCGGACGCTCTCCAATTAAAGTCATAATCAGATGGGTTTCCGGGTTGTTGGTAGAAATTGAATTTGCCAGTTGCTTTAGAATGGTTGTTTTTCCTGCCTTCGGCGGAGAAACGATCATGCCGCGCTGTCCGCGCCCGATGGGAGCAATCAGATTGATCAGGCGTGCAGAAAGAATTGAGCGGTCGGTTTCCAGATCAAAGCGCTTATCAGGAAAAATTGGCGTTAAATTTTCAAAAGTTCGGCGATTTGAAGCGCTTTCTTCCGGAGACAGACCATTAATAGATTCTACTTTCAGCAATCCATAATGCCGTTCGGTTTCCCGCGGGGGGCGCACATTCCCAATAACCAAATCTCCGTTCCGTAATTCAAAACGGCGTAATTGAGCCTGAGAGACATAAACATCATCCGGGCTGATCTGATAGTTGTTCCGTAAAAAACCAATCCCTTCATTCATAATCTCCAGGATTCCGCCGCGCACTTCCAGCCCATCTTTTTCTGCTTCTGCCTGCCTGATTTTAATTAACAGGTTTTCCTTTTTCAAACGGTTGGCATTTTTAATGCCTAATTCCTCTGCCTGGGCACGCAGTTTTTGCAGGGGAGAACTTTCCATTTCAACAATTTTCATATTTAATTCTCACTAATCGGATAGTTTTTATAAACTCTCAGGGGTTATTTAATAAGCACGACTCTTACTTTTGATAGTCTTATAGGATATTTTAGAGTTTTTGGGAATGGAGCGGACAGACAGCTATCGCGTTCCTTGTACCTAATTATTATATCAAACGTAGGCGAATTATAGCACTTCCAGACAACCCTGACAAGGCAGGTACAGGCCAGGTTGCACGCTTTTCTTAAAGTCGAAGGAGGGGTTGAAAAAAGAG
>CAZEEL010000149.1:0-2565 GCA_964511135.1 uncultured Leptolinea sp.
GGGAACTGAAATGAAAAAAATGGAATCCATCCACCCTGATATCCAGCTCTTTAAACGCCATTGATTGAATGAATAAAACCCATCTTACGAAGAAAAAAAGACCAGCAGACCGGCAATGAGAAATACGCCGCCCTCAATCAGCCGCTCATGTGTTTCTGCAAAGTCAAACAAACGCTTCCAGGTCGTGACACGATCAGACAGCCAACACCATAAAACCGCCAGAATCAGCAGCAGGGTCACGCCCAGCCCGGTTTGCAGAGCCGTCATCCGGCTGAAAAGCGGCAGATAAATGGCGATATCGTCAACACCAAGCGAAAGAGTCAGCAGAAAAACCCCGGCAAACTGCAGCCTGCGGGAAAACCGCCCGGATTCTTCTGCTGACGTTTCTTCTTCTTTTGTTTTATCATCTTCCCCGGGCCGCAGAAGAATCCACAGCCCCATTCCAGCCGGAATCAGCCCAAGCCGGTGGATCAGGCTTTCGGGAATCATGAACCGAACACCCAGTGCCCCGGCAACACTGGCCGCAATCAATGCGGCAGAGCCTGCCAGATAAGCCAGACCGGTTGCAAGCTTTTCAGATCTGTTTTTCCCGGCCAACAACAGGGCCAAAACCGGAAGCTCATCCATACTGGAAGCGATATAGCTTCCGCAGAGTGTCAGAAGAATTTCAAAATGATTCATTGTGAAGTCCGGCCGCTGTGCATCCCCCATCCGCCTCTGCCACTGCAGAGGCAAGCCAGCCAGAAAACAGAATTTTACAAGGGCAAAAAGGCATTATTTCTTTCCCTTCGATTTTCCGTTCGGCTTTTCCTTCAACTTTTCTGTCGGCGATTCTTTCAGTTTTTTCTCCGGCTGCGAAGCATCAGACCCGATATAAACCCCACATTTTGGCAGCAGCCAGCGATGCCCCGTTAAAACCACTGCAGCAATCAGCAAAGCCGCCCCAAAGATCATCAGTGAGCTGCCCAGGTCGTTCATCAGAGCCGGATTGATCAGCATCACCAGGCCCAGGGTCAGCATCAGCGTGCCGCTGATCAGTTTCAATATCCGGCCATGTTTTTCCTCTATCCGCCCGGCTTTCAGGGTGGCCACCGAAGAAAAGAAAATAACCAGTTCATCCAACTGGTAAATCAGCATATAAACCAGCAGAAGAAAGACAAAAGTTAACCCGCTTACATTCTGCGAAGTAAGAATATTGGTCCAAATAACAGGAAAACCGGCAGTACATGAAAACTCGACCATTGAAACGCCAACCGCCAGGGCCACGGTAGCGCCGGCCATCCCCCATATAGATTGACTGGCATCCATGACAGCCCGCATTTTCTGGAAAAGACCAGGCTTTTGTTTGTCAGAAATGGTAAAAGAAAGGCCTTCTTTGTACCAAAAATAGTCTTTAATATTGACCACCGCAAAGACCAGTGCAATCAGAGCCACCACAACGCGCACCCAGCCCATGAATCGGGCAGTTTTCAACACACTGAAAAGACCCACGATAAAGAGGGCATAAATGACAGCCGTGACCGTCAGGAAGATCAGGCCAATGAAGAGAACTTTTTTACGGGAGCCGGTATGTAAAGTAAGCGCCAGCAGCATGGTCAGAACCCATAATGAACAGGGATTGAAACCGTCAACCAGCGCAATCAGAATCGTGCTGATCAGGCTGGATTGCTGATCAAGGTCAACCCTGCCCAGAACAGGCAACGTCAGAATGTGCCCCGTTTTTGGCTCAGGAACAGTGACCGGCGGCAGTGCCGTTGCAGTAACCGTTGCCGTCGGCTGAGCGGAAATGGTCGGCGAAGGCTGAGAAGGCGTTGCAGCCGGTTGAGCAGCGGCCATGGTGGGCGTGCCTGCCAGCGGGAACAGAGGCGAAACCATCGGAGATGAGATAATTCCCAACCCCGGATCATCACAGCCAATCTGCATACATACGGTAATCAGCCCTTCGACGTCCTTATACAGTTCGTCAGAATAACCAACGATGGTCTCTCCGCCAACAAAAAGAGTGGGAACATATAACTGATCCAGATTGTGTTTTTCAGCCATCCGGCGAAAAATCTCCTGAGCGGCTGGGTCGTT
Organism: uncultured Leptolinea sp.; assembly: GCA_964511135.1. Lineage (GTDB taxonomy): Bacteria > Chloroflexota > Anaerolineae > Anaerolineales > Anaerolineaceae > UBA4782. Next base: position 2,077 of record CAZEEL010000149.1, read on the forward strand.
GTAAACCTCATATTCTTTGAGGATAATCAACGGGTTGGCAGCCGCCAGAGATTCAAGGTAAGGTTTGGCATGAGCGCAATGCGGGCAGCTATCGCCATAAAACAGGTAAAGATAAACCGGCCCAGATTCCTGCGTTTTAGCGGGAGTCGGGGTTTGTGCCCAGGCAGGTGCCGCTGCACGGAGCAGCAGGAAAAGCAAAACCAGGACAGGGAAGGTGCGCTGAATGAGCAGATTTTTCTTCATCGTCAATAACCGCATAAAAAGATAATAAGATTACAACCGCCTGGTACATTATAAAACCTTTTCAGGTATTCCGGCTCAGGTATATTGTCAGAACAATAACACCATAACCTGGCTCTCTCACTCAGCCGCCAAAATGATCTCAAATTCGGGCTGCCTGGACAGAATATAATGACAGAGGACGCCTTCTGTTTCTTTTAATATTTCTTTAATTTTTCTGCATTTCATCGTATTTCATCTATAATTGAA
>CAZEEL010000150.1:0-2382 GCA_964511135.1 uncultured Leptolinea sp.
GCCCCAGTAGCTCAATGGACAGAGCGAAGCACTCCTAACGCTTAGGTTGGGGGTTCGATTCCCTCCTGGGGCATTTTTTATTCTTTTTCTTCTTCCCGTTCCCGCAGATGCGGGAAAAGAATGACTTCCCGAATGGTACGATTGTCTGTTAACAGCATGATCAGCCGATCGATTCCCATTCCAAAACCGCCGCAGGGAGGCATCCCATATTTCATCGCCTGCAGATAATCTTCATCCAATGGATGCTGCTCTTCGTCATCATCGGCATAATCTTCCTTCATTTCCAGAAAACGGCTTTCCTGATCCAGGGGATCATTTAACTCCGTAAAGGCATTCAGTAATTCCATACCGCCGACAAATCCTTCAAACCGCTCGACCGTCTGCGGGTCGCCCGGCTTGCTTTTTGCCAGCGGAGAAATCTCACGCGGATAATCATACAGAAAAGTGGGCTGAATAAAGTTCGGTTCAAGAAAATCACCAATCAGGCCATCAATTAATTTACCGCGGGTAGCATTGGGGTTAAATTTAATACCCTTTGCCTGAATCGCTGCTGCCAATGCCATCTGAGTCGGGTATTGCTGAACATCGATGCCAACACTGTCTATCAACCCCTGGCGCAGCTCTACCCGCTGCCAGGGCGGATCAAAGTTCAGTACCGTACCATTAAAAGAAAGCTTACGGGTACCCAATACCTGATCACAAACATAAGCCAGCATTTGCTCTGAAAAATCCATCACTTTATGATAATCAGCATACGCCCAATAGTATTCAAGCTGCGTAAACTCAGGATTATGTTTATAAGATACGCCTTCGTTACGAAAATCACGGCCGATTTCATACACCCGATCCAGCATTCCCACCAGCAAACGTTTCAGGTACAGTTCGAACGAAATCCGCAGATAAAGGTCCTGTTTCAACTGATTATGATGGGTGACAAACGGTTTGGCAGCCGCTCCGCCATAGATCGGCTGCAGGATGGGAGTTTCAACTTCCACAAACCCGCGCGTATCCAAAAAAGAGCGTAAGGCGCTCACCACCTTTGCACGGGTGATAAACACTTTGCGTACTTCCGGGTTAACCGCCAGATCCGCATACCGCTGACGATATCGGGTTTCAGGATCACTCAGACCGGTGTGGCGTATTACCTGACCATCTACCACTTCTTCTTTGGCTGCCGGCAGGGGAGAAATTGACTTGGACAACATTCTGAATTCAGAAATCAACAAAGTAGGTTCGCCGGTCCGAGTACGCATTAAAGTTCCATGCGCTTCAATAAAATCTCCCAGGTCATAATCTTCCGTCAGCTCATTAAGACGATCCTGTCCGATTTCATTAATCCGGAAAAAGAGTTGGATTTTACCGGTAGCGTCTTCGATATGAATAAAAGTCAGCTTTCCCATGGGCCGCATTGCCCGGATACGTCCTGCCAGCGTGATGACCGTTTCCGGCAAAGAAGCCCCATCCTGCGGAAACATAGCCAGCGTCTGAGCAATCGTATGCGTAGGATGCGCCGTAGTCGGATAGGGTTCTATTCCTTTGGCTTTCATCCGTTCTATTTTTTCAAATCTTACTTTTTCCAGATCATTAAATTCCATGTTGCCCTCTTCTATATAAGTGCCTGAAGTGTACAAACAAAACGCAGCGATCCTGTTCACGCTGCGTTTTTATTTTACCAGGCTCGAAACCATCAATCGATTTTTGTTATTTTAACCACAAACGAACCGCCCGGAGCCTCAATCTGTACTGTATCCCCGGCTTTTTTACCAATTAAGGCTTTTCCCAGCGGAGATTCATTGGAAATTAACCCCTGCTTCGGGTCTGCTTCAGCCGCTCCGACAATCGTAAACAGCTCGTCAGGAACCCCTTCTTCCTGGAGTGTTACTTTTGAGCCAACCTGTACCGATCCGCTGGAAGCAGATGCATCATCAATGACCCTGGCGGTCGCCAAAAGAATTTCAAGCTCTTTAATCCGGCCTTCAACAAAAGCCTGTTCGTTTTTTGCAGCTTCATACTCTGCATTCTCGATCAGTTCCCCCCCCTCCATAGCTTCATGTAAACGTTCGGCAATTTCCTGTCTTTTAACAGTTCTGAGCTGTTCAAGCTCTTCCTGCAATTTACGATGTCCGTCACTGGTTAAAAACGTAGTAGGCATCTCAGTCCTTTTATCTTTCCTGTATAAATTTCACTGTCTCTTTAAGACAGAAACGACTCCGATTGGAGCGTTTTAATATGTTCCGGTTTCATGAGGCAAAAGTATCATATCATACCTGATATTGATTTTCAAGTACCCTGAATAACGTTAAATGCTTCATGATTTAAAAAAACTTTTTTTTAAGATGCCATTGCTTCTGCCACCACCAGAAAATCCGTGGCCGATATCAT
>CAZEEL010000151.1:0-271 GCA_964511135.1 uncultured Leptolinea sp.
ATATATGAATGCTGTGCAGGGTCTGTGTTTGTTGGAACATGGGCCCTGCCTGGTATTCTACAGTTTGATATGCAGGATGATTGCTCTGCGCAGGTTGTCAACAATTTTCATGGCTATACGGGTGTAAAGATTCAGTTTTCCGGATAACAAGCGCCGTGTATCGGTAAAAAATGGCTGCGGTTCTGACATTAAACTCGCATGCGCTTTTTTTGCAAACGCCGCGCTGTCGTTTACATAAAAATACATCATGGCGTCTGTATTACCGGTTCTT
>CAZEEL010000151.1:281-2367 GCA_964511135.1 uncultured Leptolinea sp.
TTCTTTTTACATAGTTATTTGCGTATTTGAGTCCGGTTTTATTGACGGCGTCAAAAGCAAGTTCAGCATAATCAAAAGCGTTGCGCAGAGATTCAATCAGGCTGAGAACCTGCTCTTCTCTGAAATACATGAATACTCCAGCTGCAATCAGCAGGGTTGGAATGGTTCTGTCTGTGTGCTGTATCCATGTTACATCAAATATATCGCAGCCAATCAGGCTTTCATTGTCTGCCCTGCCTAAAAGTTCACGTCTTTTTTCGATCACCTGCGGAAAATCTATTTCATAAAAGTGTACTCCGGGGGCATTCAGCCGATAATTCATGGTTTCAAGACCGGCGCCCAGATTGATTACATTGCATTTGTTATATCTGCCAATAAAATTGCGTACAACAGTATCCATGTTGTAATATCTGGCTGCGGAAGCAATAAAGGAGTATTCATAGGATTTTTTTGCAATGCTTTCATCCGGAATACTTTTTTCCAGTTCCAGCGCTTTTTGGTCATAGAAGTACTCGGGGTATCTTTTTGATACATAAATTCTTGCGACAAGCGGAATAAACAGTGTGTCGGCGACGCCTTTTAAATCCATATTGTTTTATCCTTTCTGAACGCTCCAGCCCTGACTTTCCTGCTGCAGGGTAAAGAGGCGGTGATATAAGTTTTTGTTTTTCATCAGTTCTTCATGCGTTCCCTGTTCTTTCAGGCGGCCTTCTTCCAGAACGATGATTTTATCTGCTTCAGCGATACTGCGGAGGCGGTGAGCGATGACAATCACAGTTTTCCCGGCGATCAGGGTAGAAATCGCTTCCTGGATCAGGGCTTCGTTTTCAGGGTCGAGGGATGCGGTGGCTTCGTCGAGCAGAATAATCGGCGAGTTTTTCAGGATTGCTCTTGCAATGGATAATCTTTGCCGTTCACCGCCGGACAGGGTAGCGCCGTTTTCGCCAAGCAGTGAATTATAACCTTCCGGCAGTTTCATGGCAAAATCATCGCAGCGGGCTGTTTTGGCGGCTGCCAGCACCTGTTCTTTGGTTGCGTTCAGATCTCCAATGCGAATGTTGTTGTAGATGGTGTCGTTGAACAATACCACATCCTGGAATACGAATGACATATAACTCATCAGATGTTCCGGATCCAGGGTTTTTATATCTATACCGTCAATCGTGATACAGCCTGAATTTACATCCCAAAACCGTGCGATCAGTTTGGACAGTGTACTCTTTCCGCTTCCGGAGGGGCCTGTTAAAGCGGTGATTCCACCGGCGGGAATATCGAAGGTCATGTCCTGAATGACAGTTTCGCCTTCTTTACTATAAGAGAAGGATACATTTTTTAAGGAAATATTATATTTCTTTATTTCGGTCTCTTTGTCTCCCTCCATGGGTTCAATCGCTGTCAGGGCTTTCATTCGCTGAAGGGCTACCTGATGGTAGAACAATTCAGGGAGCAGTGTGAGCTCTACCTGGTAGGGGCCATATATTCTGACAACAATAAAAAGAAAGGCCATCATGACGATAAAATCCAGATTTCCGTTGGTTATCAGAAGTGTACATGCCAGAATGGTAACTCCTATTCCTGCCTGAAGGATGACCTGAGCACTGGTTACAAAGATTCCGCTGACCAGTTCGAAACGGATGGCCAGTTTTTTCATGGTGCGCAGGGCATTATCCAGGGCGGAAAACTTTTCTCCGTCCAATCCGCAGGCGTGGATGACTTTGATCCCTTCCAGATATTCCTGAACCTGTCTGGAAACGTTTAACCTGGCTTTGGCATGTTCTGTTCCCTGACGTATTTGAATCTTTTTTGACAGATAAATGACAAGGAAAGCGGCAGGAATACTGACGAAAACAGCGAGGGCAATTTTCCAGTTGAAAACCGCCAGCAGGATACAAATAATGGCTGAAGAAAGTGCGTTGCCTCCAAGCTGAGGAATTACATGACTCATCACGTGTTCACTGACAGTTACATCTCCCATCATATTGGTTGTAAGTTCTGCCAGGTCTTTGGAATTAAAAACACTCATGGGAAGTTTTCTGATATGTTCTGTAAGTTTTATGCGGGTGCGTTCGCTTTCCATATACGAAGC
>CAZEEL010000152.1:0-2301 GCA_964511135.1 uncultured Leptolinea sp.
ATAAAAAAGAAGGGAGGCTAAAGAGTCTTTCTGACCGCTTCCAGTTGACCGGCTGATCCAAGATACTCATTCTTTTGAGCAATAAACCTGGCATATTCATCCATAAACACTTTCCCAATGGGGCGAAAATCAAACGTCTCAGGATGCTCAAGAAAATATTCGCGATGCACCCGCGTCCATACCAGGCGGCCATCCGTATCAATATTGATCTTGGTAACGCCCAATTCAGCCGCCCGTTTAAACTGGGTTGCATCCACCCCTTTGGCCCCTTTCAGATTGCCCCCCGCCGCGTTGATACGCGCTACTTCTTCCTGCGGAACCGAGCTGCTGCCATGCATTACCAGCGGGAAGCCAGGTAATTCTTTTTGAATTTCTGCCAGCACATCAAAATGAAGAGACTGAGACCCGGAGAACTTGAACGCCCCATGGCTGGTTCCAATGGCTACAGCCAGCGAATCGCACCCGCTGCGTTCGACAAATTCTTTGGCCTTATCCGGATTCGTCAGCTTCGCTTCTGCTTCACTGACTTTTACATGTTCCTCAACGCCGCCCAACTGACCCAGCTCAGCCTCAACCACAATACCCTTCGCGTGTGCCGCATCCACTACCCGTTTGGTAACCGCAATGTTATTATCAAAATCTTCATGGCTGGCGTCTACCATTACCGAACTATAGAAACCGCTGTTGATACAGTCATAACAGGTCGCTTCATCCCCATGATCCAGATGCACCGCAAAAAGCGCATCAGGAAATACTTCGTCGGCCTGCCTGATAATCGCTTCCAGCATCTTCTTATGAGAATACGAACGGGCCCCTTTACTGATTTGAATAATAAAAGGCGCCTGGCTGTCCAGATTTCCGCGAAAGAGCCCCATGGTTTGTTCAAGGTTATTAATGTTATAAGCGCCAATGGCATATTTTCCATAAGCATGTTCAAATAACTTCTTCGTGGTGACAATCATAACTGACTCCTTATTGTTTTTTTGTATTCATAGATTATTATAGCCAATTTATAATATATTGCCATAAATAACGAATCAGGAATAAAACAGATCAGGTTATATCATCAGGTTATATACGATACGTATGGTACGATGGATGGAAGATACGCATAAACAGGTTTCCCGGAGATGAAGCATGTTTGAATTTGCAACCGCAAGCCGCATTATTTTTGGTAAAAATGCCCTCGATCAGGCACTGCCTGCCCTGAAAACATTGGGGAATAAAGCCCTGGTGGTTCTGGGTCTGGGCGAACAATGGTCCGCCCCGCTTCTGCAAAAAATTGAAGACCAGGGAATTCAGACCATCGCCTGCCGGGCAAAAGGCGAACCCACCCTTGCCACTGTCCAAACCGCGGTTCACCTGGCGCACAGCCAACAGGTTGACATGGTCATTTCCATAGGCGGCGGAAGCGCCCTCGATACCGGAAAAGCGGTTGCCGTTCTGCTCACCAACCCCGGCGAAATAACAGACTATCTTGAAATCGTTGGAAAAAATCAACCGCTGACCCGCCCGGGCAAACCATTTATTGCCATTCCCACAACATCCGGAACAGGTTCTGAGGTAACCAAAAATGCAGTCATTGAAATACCCGAGAAACGAATAAAAGTCAGCCTGCGCAGTCCGCTTATGCTTGCCTGCATGGCAATCGTTGACCCCGTGCTTACCCTTTCATTATCCCCATCGGCAACGGCTGCCAGCGGCCTGGATGCGCTCACGCAGGTGATTGAGCCCTTCCTTTCCAGCAAAGGAAACCCCCTCGCAGATTCTCTGTGCAGAGAAGGCATACAGCGGGCCGGGCGTTCACTGCGAACTGCCTGCCTTGAGGGAGACAACCATCAGGCCCGTGAAGACATGGCTTTAACCAGCCTTTTCGGCGGGCTGGCGCTGGCAAACGCCGGACTGGGCGCCGTGCATGGATTTGCCGCTCCCATTGGCGGAATGTTTCATGTGCCGCACGGCGTCATCTGCGGGCGGCTGCTCCCTGCAGTCATGGAGGTTAATTTTAAACATGCCATGACTCATCCAAACCATGAAACACTGCTCCAAAAATTTCATGAAATTGCATCTCTGCTCTGCGGGCAGGCTTCTGCAACGCCTCAGCAGGCCATCCAATGGATTGAAGAAAGCGTCAATTTATTCGGCATCCCGCGTCTGAAAGAACTCGGGATTAACCGTCACGATTTTCACAGCATCCTTGAAAAAGCCGGTCAGGCCAACAGTATGAAAGCCAACCCCATTCTTTTATCCGCTGAAGAAATGACAGAAATTCTGGAGAAAGCAAGCTGACCGCATACAACC
>CAZEEL010000153.1:0-2267 GCA_964511135.1 uncultured Leptolinea sp.
GCGCATAACTGAGAATAACCATCAGACGTGCCCGACTGAACCAGGGAATAATATTCCGTCTGGTTTGCAGAAACTGCCCCAGTGGGATGGCAGTCAACAACCCGGCAATGCCGGGCATTGAAGACAGCAAGCCAACATGAATGGTTTCAGCACCCAGATGCGTGAGGAAAACAGGCAGAAATGGAGCGCCAGCATTGGCTAACCCAACGCCAATCCCATCGATTTGTACATACGTGAAATTTTTTGCATTAACTCCGGGAGTTTTAGGCCGCGTGAACCAGTTTATCAGTTTTCTAATAAGTCGTTTCATGGTGTCAAATAAAAATAGAGATGTCAGTTATTCTGAAATGATTATACTCCGTCAGCTTAAGATCATTATTAAAAATATCCGTGCTGCATCACTGTTCATTGGTATTTTGCATTATCTTACAGCCAATGATCCTGATAAGCAATTGTAAGGGGGAGGAATGTCCGTCAAAAACGCCGGAAATTCTTTTGATATAATTCTCTTTCTGGAGGTAAAAAAAAGAAAAGGCAGCGCATGGATCTCACATTTTGAGATTGACGAGGGGAAGGGTTCTCTTTTGCAAAAAGGAGTTAACCAGTTAAATAGCATAACTGGGAAAATCGAAAGATCAGCGGAAGCCCTTTGAGGAATTTTTCTCATCCTTTTCTGTATTTCTTAAAACTGAATAAAGACAAATAAGAACGCATTTGGAGGATTCATGTGTGGAATTGTTGGTTATATTGGCACTAAAAATGCTACTCCGATTATTCTCAATGGTTTAAAGAAGTTGGAGTATCGGGGGTATGACTCTGCCGGGATCGCTGTACTTGACAGTAATCATGAAATTCAAGTCAGAAGAGAAGCAGGGAAGATGGATCGGCTGCTTAAATCAGTACAACAAGAGCCTGTTTTTGGTCAGACAGGTATTGGTCATACCCGCTGGGCTACGCATGGCATACCGAATGAAACGAATGCGCACCCACACCTCAGCGCCAGCGGTAAGGTGGTTCTGGTTCACAATGGGATTGTTGAGAATTTTCTTGAATTAAAATCAGAACTCCAAAAATCCGGGGTAGCATTTAATTCTGAGACAGATACTGAGACGATTGTGCAACTGGTAGACCAGGAAATTAATAATGGCAATGATCTTGTTACTTCTACCCGAAAGGTACTAAGCCGGCTGGAAGGCGCTCAGGGGATTGTATTATTTTCTTCATTGGAGCCGGATAAAATCATTGCCGCCAGAATTGGAAATGCCGGCGGGATCGTAATTGGTTTTGGTGAAACCGAAACATATATCGCGAGTGATATTCCAGCCATTTTGGAATATACCAGACGAATCGTTTTTTTAGAGTCCTGTCAATATGCAGTCATTCGATCGGATCATGTAGAAATATATAATTTTGACGGTTCATCCGTTGCATTGAAGCCGCAGGAAATATCGTGGGATCCTGTTTCAGCAGAAAAAGGTCTTTATCGGCATTTTATGCAAAAAGAAATTCACGAACAAGTCAGAGCTCTGACAGATTCAATGTCTGGCAGGGTTAATTTCCAAAAAAATCGAATTACATTGCCTGATATAGACATTGATGCAAAGAAATTGTCTGAAATAAAAAAAATATATATAACTGCCTGTGGAACTGCTGCTTATGCGGGTATGGCAGGAAAAATGATATTGGAACGGCTTACCGGTATTCCTGTAGAAGTAGAAATTGCCTCAGAATTTCGATACCGTGATCCGATTATTGATGATAAGACGATTGTTTTAGCTATCAGCCAATCCGGTGAAACTGCAGATACTTTGGCGGCGATGGAAGTTGCTCAAATGAAAGGGGCTATTCTGTGGTCGATTGTCAATGCGATTGGTTCACAGGCCATGAGGGTGGCTGATGGATTTATTTCCATGCAGGCAGGGCCTGAAATTGGAGTTGCTTCTACGAAAGCCTTTACGGCTCCATTACTCAATCAATATATGTTGGGTATTTATCTGGGAAAGATGAATGGTTATTTATCTGATGAGCAGGTGAGTGTACTGGTGCAGGATATGCGTTTTGTGCCTGAACTGGTTGGACATTGTCTGCAAAAGGATGACGATGTGTCTTCTGTTGCAGTCAAATATCGAGATGTAGGTGATATGTTATTCATTGGGCGTGGGATCAATATGCCAATTGCTTATGAAGGCGCTTTGAAAATGAAAGAGATTTCATATATACATGCAGAAGCATATCCAGCCGGCGAATTAAAACATGGCCCAATTGCA
>CAZEEL010000154.1:0-2242 GCA_964511135.1 uncultured Leptolinea sp.
TGCCTGATGCCTTCTGCCTGATGCCTGACAACAATTCTGGTTGAGTGCAGGGGCAAAGCAGCAGTGTCTTCTGAATGGCAGGGACAGGTGCGGATAGATGGGTGTCAGTCGGGTGTCAGTCGCTGTTTGACAAAAAAATACGTCTGTAGTAAACTTTTTCCGCTGGCGAGGTAGCTCAGTGGAAGAGCAGGGGACTCATAAGCCCTTGGTCGTGAGTTCAACCCTCACCCTCGCCACCTTCTTTTTTTACCCCTTATTTCCAATCAGCAGTCAATACAACTTATCATTATTGCCTGGAAGGACTCAGGGCTTATCCAAAAAGTATTCTTTACTGTTCATGATGTTTGCAGTTTTTGAAACAATGGTTGTTCTTCTCTGGCGGATGACCGGCAACATTTTTTATCTGTTTCATGCATAATGGAAGAAGGCTTTTTCGATCTTTTTTTCAGGTTTTGTTGTTTCGGTCGGGAACTTTTTCGTCATATGATCGTCTTAAAAACAGGTCTTTTTCAGATCGTGAGAAAGGAATTCTTGTATGGAAAGTCATGATGAAATAATGAGTCTGGATCTGGAGGATGATTTTGACGATGAAATTCCGGAAGAATCAGATCAGCCAAAAAAGTGGCGATTTGACTGGATTCTCCCGGTTTTTTTGAAACCCGGGGAAATCTTTCATACTATTGCAAAGAACAAAAAGGCTGTCTGGTTGCTTCCTATGCTGTCGATTTCGCTGTTGCTGGCCGTGCAGGCGCTGGTTGCTTCGCCATTCAGGGTGACAGAAATTCAGATGACGCAGACGCTGCCTGCTGATTTTGAATCGTATTCAGCGGATATGCAGGCTTCCATTCTGCAAAGTCAGCAGAAAGCGGTTGGAACGACTGCAACGCTGATATTTCCGGCGATTGGTTTGCTGGCCGGTTTGTGGATCGGCTGGCTGGTTTTGGGCAGCCTGCTGCATTTAACGCTGACGCTGAATGGCAGCAAGGGAAGTATGGGGGCCATGTTGAATGTGGTGGCCTGGGCGTCTTTGCCGCTGGCCATACGTGCGCTGGTACAAATGACTTTCATGCTGATAACCCGCCACGTGATCTATGGGCCGGGTTTAAGTGGGTTGATTCCGCCCGATACGGGGCCGTTGAATTTGTTTTTCAGCCGGATTTTAAGCAGTATCGATCTGTTTACGGTTTGGATGTTTGTGCTTATGGTCATTGGGGTGATTGCTTTGACCCATTTCAGTTCCGGCAAGGCTTTACTGTTGACGGCTCTGTCAGTCGTTATTTTGTTGGTGTTGAAAGCGATTCCTTCTTTAATATTGACATCTTTTATTCCAAAGAGCGGCACAGGGTCAGGGCCCGTTTAATGAACCCTTGTGAGGATTAATAAAATGCCCGAATCATCGTTTATTCAAACCCGCGATTTGCGGAAAACATTTATGATTGGCCGTCAGAAGGTGCGGGCGCTGGCAGGTGTAAGTGTGGGCATTACCGAAGGCTCTTTTACGGTCATTATGGGGCCTTCCGGTTCGGGGAAGAGTACACTGCTCTATATACTGGGCGGGTTGGATCATCCTACTTCGGGCAGTATACGGGTCAATCATATGGCCATTGAATCGCTGGATGAAAATCACCTGGCAGAATACCGCCGTACTACTCTGGGGTTTATCTTTCAGTCGTTTAATCTGCTGCCCAGTATGCCGGCATTGGAAAATGTGGCTTTCCCGCTGCGTTTTTCAGGAATTTCCAAAGCCAAACGTACCGCTCGGGCCTGGGAACTTTTGAAAGCTGTTGGTCTGGAAAAGCGGGCTATGCATAAACCTGCTGAACTTTCGGGTGGGCAGCAGCAGAGGGTGGCGGTTGCCCGGGCGCTGGTGAATAATCCGCCTTTGATTCTGGCAGATGAACCTACCGGCAATCTGGATACGCAGAGCGGGCTGGGAATTATGCAGTTGTTGTCTGAATTGCACCAGTCCGGGCGGACCGTGGTGGTGGTAACCCATGATCCGCGCATGTTAAGTTATTCGACTCATACCATATTCCTGCTGGATGGGCGGGAGGTCAGTCAGGCGGAGTATGATGAGGCGGTGCACGCCGCATTGACTCCGGTGAAAGAATGAGAGGAGGTCTCTCAATGTTAAAGAAAATACTTACTGCTTTTATGATATTTGTTCTTGGGTGGGTTGCCTTTCCGGCCGGTTTGGTATCGGCGGGCAGTCGTGAATCAGGCAGTGCAATTCCTTTGCGGG
>CAZEEL010000155.1:0-2225 GCA_964511135.1 uncultured Leptolinea sp.
AACGCCTCTCCCTCCAAAGCTTTCAACCTCGTTTGCGGACTTTAAGAAAGGCGTGAGGCCAGGTTGTCATTTTTATTCAGCGCTTTTGTCACAGTTATATCACGAATTATTTACCAAACTGATATCCCGGCAGCTCAGAGTAAAACCGTCTATGCTATACTGAATGGAGGGTTCCTGTACACATGAAATTGCTGCGGTCTGGGATATGGCTTATGGTTTTTCTGCTGGCGGCCTGCCAGTCGGTACAGCCTGCTGCAACTCAGGGTACACCCATCACCCGGCAAACTTCAACTTCGTTTTCTACCCCCTTTCCTTCCGCCATTCCTTCGGGTACGCCTTCCCCGGATACGATTTTTGTTGGAACAGCATACCCAACCCCTGAATCGGTCATCCAGACGGAAAATGCCTCAAACCTTACCCTGCTGGCAGGTTATGGGAATGGATTTATCCATGCAATATCCTGGTCTCCGCAGGGCAACCTCATTGCTGCGGCTACCAGCCGTGGTTTAACCCTTTTCAGCGCTCCTGATTTTAAACTTCAACATCGGTTTTTGGACCATCATCACCTGAAAAGTCTGGCATTTAATGATGACGGCAGCCTGCTGGCCGGAGGCGGCCAGGATGGAATGCTGACGATCTGGGATACAAGGTCATGGAACATTCTGGCCCATTTCAGAGTCAGCCAGGTGGCTGTTCACATTGTGCAATTCAGCCCTTATGCTCCCTGGTTGGCTTTTGCCGATCAAAGGAATTCCATTGCGGTCTGGAATTTTGAAAACCAATCTCAGATCAGTCAGATGTATGGCCATGCTGACACTCCTCTGGCGCTTGCCTTTGACGCAGATGGACAAACCCTCTACTCATTTGCTCCCCGCGAGCAGGTTAAACGCTGGCAGATCACAGAGAAAAAAGCAAAACAGGATTTGTATATCGGTATTGATTCTCTCAAAAATGCTGCCCTGGCTGGAAGTTTTAACCCGGACGGCAGTTTGTTTGCTGCGGCTCAAAACAATACGGTGAAGATACTTTTTACCCGTCAGGGAACAACGGCCAATCTTTTGACCGGTTTTTCTGAGCGGGTTACTCAGGTGTCTTTTTCTCCAGACAGCAAACGCCTGGCGGTAATTTCCGGCGCCAATCTCAGTATGTGGAATCTGTCTGCTGTAAAAGGGGAGCAGGTTTTTAATACTCCGCTCAGTCTGATACCTCAATCGATACAGTTTTCTTCTGATGCAGCGTATATTTTGCTGGGTGGCGCTTCTCCGAGCATGTTAAAGCTGGACGATCTCAGTCAGACAGACCCGGCAGAACTCGTTTTTTCTGACGGAGGTTCTTTAAGCCAGACGTTGCTGGATAATTTTGACTATGCCCGCCTGAACAGCCAGGGAAGAATTCAATTTACCTGCTTAAAAGACGGTCTTTCAACGCAATGGATCATTCCACACCAAAGCTGGAATACGGTCAGACTTTCTTCTGACGGATCCTGGCTGATTTCAGGGGATATGAAAGGAGTTTTGCAACGCTGGGAACCGGATCAGACTGTAGAAACACCTGTCTGGACGATTCAACCTGAGCGCAGCCCGATTTTGACGCTGGCGGTCAGCCCTGATAAGCGCTGGCTTGCAGCGTCCAATGCAAAGCGTACATTCTGGCTGCTTAATGCTGAACAGGGAACGATTCTCGACACCACTCAAACCGGATTTAATGTTTCTGAACTTCTTTTTTCTTCAGACAGCCGGAAGATCATCGCTTCCGGCAGCGGGCAGTTTCAGATTTTTTCACTGCAGCCTGATCATACATTGACTGCCGAAGATCCCCTGAGCGGATATGCGGCCCGGTTTGACCCCCTCGATAACCTGATTTACCGCCGGAATGATGGGCACAATGATCGAATGGTGATTCAGGGACAGCCAACCAATATCCCCGCCGGCCGGGTTACGTTTTCTCCCAATGGCAGTCTGATGGCCGTCAACGGCTTAAAACTATGGCTGTACACCTGGCCGGAAGCTCGCCTGGTCGCTGAACTTACCTCACCGGCATTCTATGCTTCCCCTTTCTTTACTGCTGACAATAAACAGCTGATCTTGTCTGCCTGGGATGGGACGGTGTATATTTTTGGGATAAGGACAGCCTCAGATTGAAACACACTACAGAAAATTCCGTAGTGTGTTGATCTTCTTTCCATTTCTTTACATCAGATTCTTTACATCAGATAGTCTTTTAGC
>CAZEEL010000156.1:0-2188 GCA_964511135.1 uncultured Leptolinea sp.
CTGTGACAACCGGGGTGAAAAACGGCAAAAAACATTCACCGGTGTGATTTTGTTTCTGATGGATGGCTGTTTTCTGTGAAACGCTGTCCGTCAAAATGATTTTCCTGCATGGTTTTTCAGGTTACGGTCGAAGGCTGGCGGATGATTTTAAAAGCATTTGGCCAGGGTTGAAAAATTCTGTCATCATTATGAAATGTATGCAGTGTCATGGTTTTGCCGTGCGTGGAATCAGTGCAAATGTAGGGCGGGATGCCCTCATCCCGCCGGTTTCAGCGGGTACCGTTTCATACAACTGCGGAACCCACCCGGGACAACCGGGGGGAAGGAGCTTTGAATGTCTTTAAAATCTTCTCTATACAAAATCTTTTAAATGACCTGCATTGCAGGGATGCCGCAGGCGGCGCATGGCTTTACCCTCAATCTGCCGGATTCGTTCGCGGGTTAACCCAAACTTCGCGCCTACCTCTTCCAATGTATAAACCCTCCCGTTTTCCAACCCATAGCGCATACGTAAAATCCGGGCTTCCCTGGGGGGAAGGGTGTCCAACACTTCCCTGATCTTATCCCGCAACAACCGACTGTATACACTTTGGGTCGGAGTTGGGCTGAGCGTATCTTCAATAAAATTCCCCAGCTCTGTTTCTTCATCACCATCATTTACCGGACTTTCCAGCGAAAGAGGAAGCCACGAAACCTGCATCATCCAGTCTACCTTTTTCAGGGGAATATTCATTGCCCCTGCCAGCTCTTCAGAGCTGGGTTCACGGCCCAGGCGCTGCTCCATTTCATGAGAAGTTTTATACATTCCCCGAATTCGATCAACCATGTGCACCGGCACCCGAATGGTACGGCCCTGATCTGCAATCGCACGTGATATTGTCTGACGAATCCACCACGTGGCATACGTTGAAAACCGAAACCCCCGGCGATATTCAAACTTTTCCACGGCCTTGATTAAGCCCAGATTTCCCTCCTGAATCAGGTCTAAGAATGGCACTCCCTTTCCCATATAGCGCTTTGCAACACTCACCACCAGACGGGTATTGGCTTTTATTAAATGTTCACGCGCCAGCAGACCATCCACCACAGCCTCTTCCAAATTCAGGGTTTTCTGTGAAGCCATCCCCAAATCATGCAACTGCATCTCTGTTTTCGCTTCTTCTCCCCGCTCCATTCGTTTTGCAAGGTCAACCTCTTCTTCAAACGATAACAGTGAAACGCAGGACATTTCCTTCAGATATAAACTGATCGTATCATGACTGGAAATGAGACTGGTATCGGTATAAGAATCAATCTTCTGAATCTCAGAAAAAGTATCCTCTTCATCATTATTTTCCATGCCAGAGGTTTCGAATATCTCCACCCCCTTATGGCGCAAAGCCAAAAGTATGGAACGGAAATCACTGCTTTCCCGCCTGATATCCGGCGCCATTTCTTCCACATCTTCAAAGGTTAGAAATCCCTGAATTTCAGCCCGCTCCAACAAATTAACCAATACCTCAGCGCCTGGTTTGCGCCGAGCAAGTGTTGTCATAAAAAACCTTTCTGAAAAACTGCAAGTCTGGAATGAGCAATTCAGTGTTCCAACTCAGAGGAATGCTTCACATGCTCACAGGTTATAAAATTCAGGTTTTCTCCGCACTCAATGCATAACCCTTTACAATCTTCTCTGCACAAGGGCTTAATCGGGATGGACAACAAACTGAATTCCCGTACCAGAGGCGTCAAATCTATGTTGCCGCTTTCCGGAATGACCAACCCCGATTCTGTAACCGAGCGATGATCAAAGGCAAATAAATCCTTAAATGAAACTTTTAATACCTGCTGAAATTCCGTCAAACAACGGACACACTCCGCTGGCACCGTTGCTTTGCACACCATCTGTGCCAGAATGCCCTGCGGCGTGCGCCCCAGTCGAAGCCTGGCCTTAAAATCATTTAAGGTTAACTCCGGGCTAAGCGCTAATTGCGGAACGGCCATTGAAATGTCGCGGCTTTCACCAATCGGCTGATTTAATAGGAAACCTATATTGATTATCAGGGGATTACGATTACTGTTACTATTCATATATCAACTGCCTCTGTTATTCAATCCATCACAAAAAAAGAACACGGAAGAAATTCCCAGAACCGCTCCGCGTTCCATTTCATTAACATCATTGAATGCACCCGATGAATAATTCTGAATT
>CAZEEL010000157.1:0-2174 GCA_964511135.1 uncultured Leptolinea sp.
TCCGCGTTCCATTTCATTAACATCATTGAATGCACCCGATGAATAATTCTGAATTTCGCGCAACTCATCATTTCGTACTACAATATTATAGCATCTGAATATTCGAAGTCAAATTTTTAAAGAAAAAATAACCGCATACACCTGTCTTATGAACTCACACTCACTCCCTCTGCTTCTGGCCAGCCGCAACCCCGGCAAACTGACCGAAATGCAGAACATTCTGCAGCAGATTTTAAACTCGCATCCGCAAGACCCTTCGCTGCATTCATTCATCCTGTATGATCTTAATCAGACAGCGATCGATTTTACCGTTACGGAAAATGGGCATACCTATGCTGAAAATGCCGCAAAGAAAGCGCTGGAATACTGCCAGGCCAGCGGCTGGATCACTCTGGCCGACGACAGCGGTCTGGAAGCAGACCCCCTCAACGGAGCCCCGGGGCTGTATTCTGCCCGCTATGCTCCGGCACCCGGCGCTTCCGATGAAGACCGCCGAAACCTGTTGCTGAGCAACCTGAAAAACCAGCCCCAGCCCTGGAGCGCCCGTTTTCACTGCAGCATTGCCATTGCAGTTCCCAATAACCAGGCGCTTCCGGATATCTGGCAAAACTGCCTGAGAATACAGGATCATCGGATTGCACTGGCTGAAGGAAGCTGCGAAGGTTTTATTGTTTCTCATGAACAGGGCTGCCACGGATTCGGTTACGATCCGGTTTTTTATCTGAAAGAATTTAACCAAACGATGGCTGAATTGGAACCGGTAATCAAAAACCGGATCAGCCACAGAGCGAAAGCCATGCAGGCTGCATGGCCCTGGCTGGCTGCGCTGCTTCACATTCCTTAATCGTTTCTCAGCAGAATACCCAAAACCCTTTACTGTTTCATAACCTGTTATTCAGGCATCGTTAATATGGATGTTGTATATTTATATTGAAGGTTCATGAGTAAAGTTTTTATGATGATTCAATCTGACTACCCTTCCCACTCCTTCTCTTCGAAAATCCATGTTCATTTGAAAACCGGCTGCTATGATCCAGAGCCGGTTTTCAAATGACAGACTATTTAAAAGGTGCCTGTGTACATTCTAAAATTTGATGGTTTGTTCCGGCCTGAAGGCAAAACAGCAGGACTAAAACCCGACCTGAGTCTCATGTGCTATGGTTGGTTAATCTTTCACAATCAACATCAGGTTGCTCAGGGATACGGCAGCTATACCCACCGGAATGTCTCCAGCTCAAACGGAGCCGAATATCTGGCATTGATTGAAGGTCTGGAAGCTTTGTCAGACCTGAGATTACAGAACGAAAACATTCTCATCATGGGAGATGCAAAATCAGTGATTGATCAAATGCAGGGAACCGCCGAGGCAACATCACCCCGCATTCAGCTTTTATATCTCAGAGCCATGCAAACCAGCCAAAACTTCAGCCGGTTGGTCTGGCGTTGGGTTCCCCGCCAACAAAACCGTGAGGCCGACCAGCTCAGCCGCAAAGCCCTGCGCAATATACGGCAGCAGAAGCTGCAATCACTGAGCAGCTTTGGCAATCCTGGTCATTCCGCCGGATTCCATTTGCTTTCAGACCTGATGGTCTGCCAACGGCCGATATTAAACAGCGCTTATTAAGGCATAAAAGCATTCAAGCCGGTTTCGCCTTATGCCAGTGACTGAACCCGTCATTCCATTGGATTATGACCCGCCCGGCAACCAACCCGAAAAATTGTTCAACCCCGCACATTGCTTCCACGCATGCTAAATCATTCCCCGCACCCTGGCCAAATGATTTTAAAACCATCCGTCCGGCCTCAGCCTGAAAATCCTTCAAAACGGTAGGGCGGGATGCCCTCATCCCGCCGCATTTTTCCGCAGGAAAAACCATTTCACACGGGCAGCATCTCATAAAAAACAACTATTCATCAGAAACAAAATACACCCGGCTAAGCTTCGTCGGTTGTCCAGCCCCGATAACACGGGCGCATTCTATATTCATCCCCTGCCACATGAAACACAGTTTCACCGGAAACCGGCGGGATGTAGGCATCCCGCCCTACATCAGCACTGATTCCACGCACGGAAAAAAAACATAATCCTGCCCTTACCGACAAGCACATAACCATACAAAAAAAAGACCATTGGGGACACGCCCCCAGCCCATATCAGAATTCAGCCATCAAAA
>CAZEEL010000158.1:0-2163 GCA_964511135.1 uncultured Leptolinea sp.
AATTCCAATTATACATTTTAAGGTACCTTTGTGCGTTACTCTGACAAATGTAACATCTGAAAAACAGATGTTTGGGCAATCCCTGTTGTGCCGTAATATTGCTCTTTAATCAGATATTCCGGTTCGTACATACAATGCCTGACTCTGATAAATTGATGTAAATGTTATATATTTATTACTATTATTATACAGTAAGTATATAATTTAATGCAACTTTTTGCGATGTGTCTGGAGTGTTGAATCAGTGCCGATTAATAAATAATTAATAAAGTTTACCACGGATTACAAAAGATGTTTCGTTAATGTTCATTGTGTAATGTTCATTGAGTCAGGGAAATTCATTTAAATTTTATTTTTTGAAAATGAAAGGTCTTTTCGGCTGCAGATCCTGATGCGGGGCTGTTTCTTTTGGCCGAAGAGCCACCCCCGCTTTTCCAAAACAGACGGCTTTGCTGCGCCACGTGATCCTGCATCCAACGAAAAATCTGACCCTGAAGGCATGTTATGGGTCGGTTTGATTTGCAAATTCGGTTCGAATATGTTAATCTAAAGCCGAATGCAGAAAGGAAGTCTCTATGAAAGCCCGCGGGCCCAAAGAATCGGTTGAAAACTATCTGGAAACGATTTTGATTTTGAGCAAAAGAAATGGGATGGTTCGTTCTGTTGATATTGCCAATGAACTGGGTTTTTCAAAACCCAGCATCAGCATTGCTATGAAAAAGCTGCGTGAAAGCGGATATGTTGAAGTGGATGAAGATGGTTCTGTTTTTTTAACCTCTTCCGGCCGATCTTTAGCTGAAAGTATTTATGAACGGCATGTTCTTCTGAAAGAAGCGCTGATGCTGCTGGGCGTGCCGGAAGCAATTGCCAAAGAAGACGCCTGCCGTATTGAGCATGTTATTCAGGATGAAAGCTTTATAAAAATCAAAGAGCATTTGCAAAAAGTAAAAAGAGCCATGCAATAATGATGAAGAATGAATATTGAAGCATGACCGCTTTTTTTGAATGGCGGCATAGTGAGCGGTTAAAACAGCGCTAAGCATTCCGGATGCGCAGCGTTGTTTTTAAAGACGTTTGGTTTTTTGTTTATCGGGTGGGTTTATGGCTCTGCTTTGATAAAAAAGAAGTCTCAGACTGAATGATTTGTAATATAAATGAAGGCTGCAGCGGCAGATTTAATGGTCTGAATGCAGGAAATTTGCAGTGTTTACTCTGTGAAACTGTGCAGGGATGGCATGGTCGTTTTCTGCCGGAATGCCGGACAGTTTTTACCGCGAAGATCGTAACAATGAAGATTTTTTCGCCCTGATCCGGAGCTGAGAGATCAGCGAGCTTTTTATCCGTTTAATCATCCGCTTTATCACCGACAAAACGGGATAATGGACATTGGTGAAAAGCAGTCTTTTGGTGAAAGCATTTTGGCTATCCATGCGTGGAGCCAGCGTTCAGGGCCTGCAGAAATGGAGACAGGTTGATGTCAGAAAATGTTATGTATGGCTATGCCCGTGTATCCTGCCGCGATCAGAATGAAGAAAGACAATTGATTGCGCTGTATGAGTTTGGGGTTGAAAAGAGCCGGGTTTATGTAGACAAGCAGAGCGGGCGCGATTTTGCGCGCCCGGCGTACAAAACGCTGATGGGCCGATTGCAGCCGGGGGATGTTCTGGTGATTAAGAGCATTGACAGGCTGGGCCGTAATTATGAAGAGATTTTGGAACAATGGAGATGGATAACCAAAGAACACAGTGTAAATATTGTGATTTTGGATATGCCGCTGTTGGATACCCGGCAGGGGCGGGATTTAACCGGTACGCTGATTGCGGATATTGTATTGCAGCTTTTATCTTATGTGGCTCAGACCGAGCGGGAGTTTATCCGGCAGCGGCAGACTGAAGGAATTCTGGCGGCCAAAGCGCGCGGCGTGCATTTTGGCCGGAGACCGCTCTTGTTACCGCAGGAGTTTCATGAAGTATATCGGCGCTGGGAGAATGGCGAACTCAGTTCGCGAAAAGCCGGCGCTTCTTTGAATGTCTCGCAAAATACTTTTTTAAAATGGGTGCGCGAAGAAAAAAACAAATGCTGTAATGAAAAACTGCTTATCCAGGTGCCACGCCTTTCTTAAAGTCCGCAAACGAGGTTGAAAGCTTTGGAGGGAGAGGCGTT
>CAZEEL010000159.1:0-2121 GCA_964511135.1 uncultured Leptolinea sp.
AACATCGGTGATCTGGTATTGCTCAATCAACGTCTTCAAGGATAGCGCCCGATTTTCTTCAAACCGATAATCAAGGATATACGTATCCCGGTAATGAGAAGCTATCATCTCCTGAATTGCCAGTTCATGTGATGAAACAAATAATAATATGTTTCTATCCGACTGATTATCAAAATGATATTTGATCAGGGAAGCAGTGCTTCCATAAAAACCCCAATAATGATCAAAGTATTTATCTGTCTTAAAGTTACCCTTCAGGTAATTTTGACGCCCACTGTAATTTATCGCAGGTTCACCCTTTACAAAAACTGAATAATCCGCCAGTTCATAATCCGCATATTCAAACACTTCGGGAGTAACGGGGAAAAGAGATCTTCTTGCAAGTGTGCCAAGAAATTCAAGGTTCTCGATTTTTTTAATGGCTTTGACCTCTACCCCTGGGCTCATGTCAGGATAGTTTTCACTCAACATATCATATACTTCCTGATACCCCTGTATCGCGCTGCGGATATTCCAGTGGTGATCTGTCCTGAAAAACTTTGCGCGATAATCTTCAAAACTGGTAATGGGATGGTTCACAAAATTCAGATTCTCCGGCTTGTGTTCCAGAAAGTATTGTAACGAGCGCCCATTATCAGCATCCGGATAGTTTTTGGCAGCAGGGTGATATGCAGAGCCATCCAGCGTCTCAACATTAAATACATAAAAATTAACCTGCGGATATTGTTCCAACAGCGCCTGATAATTTGCGATACGGCTGTCGATAACAGATGGATAATCATCCCCTAAAATTCGCACCGGGGAAATTAAATACTCCAAATCCCGGGTCACCAGATAATGGCTTTTGGTATCGGTAGGAATAACAGCATCAGGAAGCGCTGCATAGGCCACCTTAATTAAAGACCAGTCAAAAAGTTGCGCTGCATGAAGAAATTGTTCCCGAAACAAAAACTGGTCAGAAGCCGCATCATAGACCGCATACTGAAATTGTGTGGTGAAGAATTGTTTAAAAAACAAATTATAAGCTTCTTCATAAGAACCCTGCATCAGCTGCTTACCGGCGATTTTCATGTCCAGTATTGTGATTTTCGGAAAAACTGCCAGTTCTCTTGCTTCAAGAAGAGAATAAGTAACGAAATTATCCCGTATCGAAACCCAGTACAACATTTGTCCAGCTGTTACAACCAAAAATAAGATAATAATAAGAAAATTCCCAGCCTTCTTCATTACAGTGTTCATATCTTCTGACCTGCCTGGCAATTAAAAAGCGCCATATAAGTATGCATGAAAATTCCCAGCCACAATTCTGGAAACAGACAGAACAAACAACCCAAACATGAGAAGATCAAACAAAATCGCCGCAGCTCGATTCTCTATATGTTTCGAGTAAAAATTCGCAAACAGCGGAGTGCTGGCAACAACAGCAAAAACCAGCAGAGGAAAATACAGCAGAATGTTCTCACTGCGCAAATTCATATTGCGCGATGCATGATTAAGACCCAATAACGCCTTGAAGAAGGGCCCCCAGACTCCGACATTTTCTATCTTAAAAAACACCCAGCCAATGGCTATCAACAAAAGAGTATACAGATGCTGAAAAAAGACCGGGGTCTTTTTCAGCCATTTGGATAGTACCATTGCTTCAAATACCATCACTACCCCAAAATAAATCCCCCATAAAATAAAATTTAAGCTGATTCCATGCCATAACCCCGTAACCAGATAGATCAACAGAATATTGCTTTGAAGCCGAAAATGCTTCTCTTTTCTGCGGGCGATTTCCAAAGGAATAAAGATATAGTTCCTGAAAAAATTCATTAATGTCATATGCCAGCGCCGCCAGAAATCTGAAATGCTGCGGCTCATATAAGGAAAATTAAAGTTTTCAGGTAACCTGAAGCCAAACATCCGCGCACTGCCTATGGCCATATCAGAATATCCTGAAAAATCAAAATAGATTTGCAGTGAAAAAGCCAATACGCCATACCAGGCAATTCCGGCTGGCAGCGTCTCAGTATCCTGAGAAAACACTCCGGCAGTGACCATCGCCAGGTTATCAGCAATCAGAACTTTTTTTGACAGCCCAAGCAGAAAACGCCGTAAACCATTCGCCATTTCATC
>CAZEEL010000160.1:0-2103 GCA_964511135.1 uncultured Leptolinea sp.
TTTGACGCTTTTAATAAGCTGCGGTCAATTTTGATGGTTGTAAATGGGAGAAAGGATATGCGTGCAATATTGGAAAAACCTGTTCCAAAATCATCCAATGCGAAACGGATCCCCTTTTTTGTCAGTGTATCCATATATTGCTTCAGTTGTGTGATATCGGTGCAGGCTTTTTCTTCTGTTAATTCAAAATACAAATAACGGGGGTTTATATGTTCTTTCTCAATCGTGTCTGACAGCTCAGAAAACAATTGGTCGTTTGAAAACCCATCTCCTGACAGATTAACGTTAATGTGATCGATCGAAAGGTCTTTGTTGGGGTCATGCTTGTTGATGAAATCTGCAATTAAATGGATAACATAACAGTCAATGTTGATCATCAGGCCAATATGTTCTGCCACCGGGATGAATTCTGATGGGGAGATCATGCCTTCAGAATGCTTTAATCGCAGCAGGGCTTCCGCTGAATTGAAGCTGTTGTTATCCAGCGAATAAACCGGCTGATAATAAAGTTCAAAGCCTTTCTTGTCCCGTAAACCGGTTCGAATGCAATCGGCGATATAATTTTCATGTTTCAGATTGTTAAACATGTTTGCATTCAGCACTGTAGTTTTGCGGGTCACGGTTTGGAACTGAGTACAGGCATACTCAACCAGTTTAAGGATATCCTGTAAGTCTGTAATGAAAGATGTATCAGGAATTTGGTACAGATTAATGTCTATGGTGATTTCGCTGCCATCGGCTTTCCATGGTTTTTGAAAGCGATTCTGGATCAGTTCAGTGCATTGCTCGAAAGCAGCGGGGCTGTTGGTCATGATGCCAAATTGATATTTGGATATATGAAAAACGTAACTTTTTGGATTGCAGTTTTCTGCAAAGATGGCTGCATTTTTGATCAGTGATTGGATCATCGAATTGCTGAGCATCTTATTATGCTCCAGAGAGCGGATATCCATGATTAAGACCTGAAATGTGCGTTGCTCTGTAACATAATTCTTGATGAAGATGGCCATTGCGCTGGCGTTGAACAGCCCGGAATTAAAATCCAGCATTTCATAGGGTTTTTGGGTATTGAAGTACATAAATACAATCGCCAGGGTTACAAACAGGCCGGTAATATAATAGCGTGTCATTGCGATCTGCAGGGTCATCCCTAAAATAATGATTGCTCCGCAGAAGCTCATGGTGAAAAAATGACTTTTTTCCATTTTGGTGTAGTTTTTAACCAGAACGGTAATGAAGATTATCATATAAAAAACAACATTCACAATTGCCAGGAAATAGAGCTTTCCGTGGACATAGCCTTTGTTGGGGTCAGAAAAATAGATAGCCTGTGTCCAGGGACTGCTCAGCAGCGCCAGCGCAAACAGTGCAAAAGGGATGATAAGAATGTGTAGTTTTTTCGATTCATGATAAATAATATTTAATGGTTTGATAAAGTTGATGGTATAGAGTGTCAGCAGCAGCGGGAATAGAATCTGGAGGAAGTAAAACTGAATCATTAAAAGATGGTAAAGCCAGTTTGGAACAATGAATATGAGGGTGGGTACCAGAATGTTCGTGATCATGGATATGATCGTGAGAATGAGAATATAGGCAAACAATCTGTTCTGTAAATTTGGAAATTGTTTTCTTCTGAAAAATTCAAATGCACCGGCAATGAGGATTAAAAGAGCAGCAACTTCATAATCAATATCGTACATATCGCATATCCTGTTTAATAATGTATAAATTAGTAATGCATAAACCTGTTTTGTTTTCATAACTCTTTGCCAGGGGCTTTTTTGACATGCAGCCCGTCTGTCCGGAGTTCATTTTGTTATTATGGTCAAAGCGTTGCGTCGTATCATTCAACATGACCCTCAAGTGACGCAGAGGACTATATACGATGAAAGGATAAAAAATGTTCTTAAGATCAGCATCCTTTACTTTAAGTTTCGTATATGAAAACATTACATTTTACATCTGAACAGTTTGTATGTCAAATAGTGAGCTTTTGATAAAAGCTGCGCATTTCCATTATGAGCATAGATGGCCGGAAAAAGTATGCAGGTTGTATGCGGTCAGCTTGCTTTCTCCAGAATTTCTGTCATTTCTTCAGCGGAT
>CAZEEL010000161.1:0-2019 GCA_964511135.1 uncultured Leptolinea sp.
AACGCCATCGGCCATATTCGTTCCGTGACAGAACATCCCATGTGCTGCAATCCGGATTATTCTCTGATTTTTTGCAGAAGACGGATTACCTCATTGGATTTTAAAACTTTTCCATACGAAATCACTTTGCCATCCACGACAAGCGCCGGCGTGCTCATCACGCCATAAGCCGCTATCTGTGAGTAATCCGTGACATGCTCGATGGATAAATCCATGCCAAGTTGTTTCAGCGCGTCTTTTGCTGCAGCCTCAAGCGCATTGCACTTTGCACAGCCAGAGCCGAGGATTTTAACCGATGTAAAAGCCGTTCTGGTATGCGGCTCTTTTCCGGCTGTTTTCGCCTCAGGATTGAGATCAACGATTGCTTTCTCAGGGTTACACATCTTTTCTTCATCTGTTTGCATGGCATCGTTCTTTTTATCAAAACCTGACCATCTCATCATGAAAACCTCTTAAGAATTTTTTTTAAAACCTGTAGCTCCAGACAATAAATGCCTGAATGGCATTGAAGAAATATCCCATCAGGATGATTCCTGCGGTACAAACCGCAATAAATACAGCCAGCAACTTCGGTTTGACAGCTTTGCGAAGCATAATGAGAGAAGGCAGACTCAGCGTTGTAACCGCCATCATAAAAGCCAGGATGCTTCCAGGCTGAGCCCCTTTTAAAAACAGGGCTTCAGCAATGGGGATGGTACCGAAAATATCTGCATAAACAGGAATACCAACCAGAGTTGCCAAAATTACAGCATAAGAATTGTTACTGCCCAATATCTTCGCAATCCATTCTGCAGGAATCCAGTTATGGATTACCGCACCAACCCCAACGCCTGCCAGAATATAAGGAAATACTTTTTTAAAAGTAACCAGCATTTGATCTTTCGCGTAGAAAATGCGATCTTTTTTGGTCAGTTCCGGCAGTTCAATGTCAACACTGCCAGCCGGAAGAATAAAGTTTTCTATATACTTTTCCATGTGCAACTTTTCAATGAGGGTTCCTCCTGCAACAGCAATCAGCAGGCCAAGAACCACGTAGATAACGGCAATCTTCCAGCCGAAGACACTCATCAGGAGCAACAAAGAACCAAGATCAACCATCGGGGAGGAAATAAGAAAGGAGAAAGTCACTCCAGAAGGCAACCCGGCGCTGGTAAAACCAATAAATAACGGAATAGATGAACAGGAACAAAATGGCGTAACCGTACCCAACAGCGCAGCCATACAATTTGCACCCATTCCCCGAAAGCCTTTCAGAATTTTTCTGCTCTTCTCGGGCGGAAAATAGCTTTGAATATAGCTGATGATGAAAATCAGAAAACACAGCAAAATCGTTATTTTGATAACATCATAGATAAAAAACTGAATACTCCCCACCCACCGGTTCGAAGTGTCCAGCCCGAGGGCAACAAGTCCGGAACCTGTGATTGCATTGAGCCACTTCATTCCAAGAATTTCATTTTGAAAAAAAAGCCAGACTGATTGAACCATTTGCATCGTATCAAAACCTTTCGTCTGCCGTCAGACGGTCAAATCTACTTTTCTCAATGTTTTCCCGCTGCTTTGCACCAACAAAACCATCAGCCCAAAGATGGTTTTCAGTTATCTTTCGCAACAGGTAAACTCTTTGACTTCCGCAGTACACGCAGTAATTTCTTTCAGAAGCTCCAGTGCTTTTGTACCGCCCTTTTGGCTGATACGATAGTGAGTCCATTTTCCTTCTGACCGGCTGTCAACAATACCAGACGCGCACAATACCTTCATATGATATGAAAGCGTAGACTGCGGCATATTCATATTTTCAATTAATACACAGGCACATTTTTCTCCGCTTCGCAACAACTCAATAATGCGCAGCCGTTTTTCATCGCAGAAAGCCCTGAATACCTTTGCCTGCTCTTCGTACCGCACAGACATACCCTCACCTCACATCGAATAAATTGAATATAAACAGTATATTTATTAAATCGAAAAAAGTCAATATGAAAAGCCTGTAAACGGGGAAACCGGAAATTATTGCCT
>CAZEEL010000162.1:0-1920 GCA_964511135.1 uncultured Leptolinea sp.
GGTTTTTATGGGCAATTCGGGAATTTTGTCTTTCAGCCATATTGGTTTTATGGGAATTGGGGCCTACGCTTCAGTATTGTTCTCTATGACACCCAAAGCAAAACTGGCTGCTTTACCGGATTTGTATCCTGTTCTGCAGGATGTACAGCTTTCTTTTCTGGCCGCGCTGCTGGTTGGTGCACTGATTGCCGCTCTGGTTGCTGCTGTTTTAGGGTATCCATTAATGCGTCTTTCTGATTCGGCGGCAGTCATCACCATGTTTGGCATGTTGGTCATTATCCATGTGGTGTTGGTACACTGGAGCCAGGTAACCAACGGGCCGCGTACATTGTTTGGGGTTGATAATCTGACTACCCTTTGGACCGCTGTGACATTTGGTATTCTGACTATTATTCTGGCATACTGGTTCCGTGAATCGTCTTTGGGGTTGAAGCTGCGCGCCTCACGGGATGATCGTTACGCTGCGGGTTCGATTGGCATCAATATTGTGACTGTTCGCTGGTTGGGTTTCATTCTGAGCGCGTTTATTGCCGGTTTTGCGGGCGGTTTATGGGCGCATTTTATTACTTCATTCTCTCCTTCTGCTTTCTACCTGGCAGAGACGTTCACCATTCTGGCCATGCTGGTAGTAGGCGGAACGGGCAGTGTTACCGGCGCTGTAGTTGGCACTGTGGCGGTTACTCTGGCACGCGAAGGCTTGCGTGCATTGGAAAACGGGATTAATTCATCAAACGCTGCTTCAGTTGAAGTATTTGGATTAACCGAGGTAGCGCTTTCTGTTTTTCTGATTCTCATCCTCATCCTGCGTCCGGGCGGTATTTTTGGCAGCCAGGAAGCATGTTGGGGTAAAAAACAAATGCAGCCGATTGAAGAAAGCGGGAACAGCAGCGCAGAATAAGCTGTGTCAAAAGCATTTCTGATGACCGAATCCGGGCAGATTGGTTTCCTGCAATCATCTTTTTTACAACTGGAGGTAAGAAAATGACAAAAAGAATAAGCCGAAAAAATGTTTTTTATGCATTCAGCAGTGATTTGACGCCCGTCGAGCGTGTGCAGCAGGGCGAAGAAGTGATCCTTGAAACGCATGACTGTTTTGAAGGACAGTTACAAAGCGAAAAAGATATGGTTGATAAACTGGACTGGAACCATATTAACCCTGCTACCGGTCCAATATATATTGAGGGAACAAAACCAGGCGATATTTTGCGGGTTGATCTGTTGAAAGTCGATGTAGATCAACAGTCGGTTATGGTCACTATTCCGGGCGAAGGCGCTCTGGGAAGCATGATTACTGAAATGGAAACTTCTGTACTGAAGCTGGAAGGCGATGAAGTGATCTTTAAAAATAAGATTCGCATTCCTAAAAAGCCGATGATTGGCGTGATTGGCGTGGCGCCTGCTCATGGATCTGTGCCTAATGGTACGCCTGGAGCGCATGGCGGCAATATGGACTGCAATCTGGTAAGTGAAGGGGCCAGTCTGTATTTTACAGTGGGAGTTGAAGGCGCTTTGTTTGGTGCGGGCGATTTTCATGCAGTGATGGGCGACGGCGAGATTGTGGTATGCGGCGCAGAAACCCCCGGCGAAGTACGCTTTAAAGCCCAGACCGCAAATGAGTTAAAAGGACTGCCCACGCCGTTTCTGAAAAACAAAGATGTTGTTGCTACGATTGCCTCAGCGCCTGTTATTGATGAAGCTGTCAGCATGGCCATTCATAACATGGCAAAATTTCTGACAGAGATTGCCAAAATGCCGTTGAATGATGCCGGCATGCTAATGAGTCTGGTGGGCGAGCTGAAATTCTGTCA
This sequence comes from uncultured Leptolinea sp., assembly GCA_964511135.1. Classification (GTDB taxonomy): domain Bacteria; phylum Chloroflexota; class Anaerolineae; order Anaerolineales; family Anaerolineaceae; genus UBA4782. The sequence continues at coordinate 1,809 of CAZEEL010000162.1, forward strand.
GGTGGTAGACCCCGAAAAAACCGTCCGTTTTGAATTCCCCATTTCTGTTCTGGAGTCATACGGATACAGGTTTTAAAGGGTTGTCACAATAAAGCAGTTTATCTGAAAAACA
>CAZEEL010000163.1:0-1896 GCA_964511135.1 uncultured Leptolinea sp.
CCATGAATGCAATAGAAATTAAAGAACTGAGTAAATCTTATGCGGGGTTTACGCTCCAAAACATCAATCTTTGCCTTCCGACCGGAAGTATTATGGGACTGGTCGGTGAAAATGGAGCGGGAAAAAGCACCCTCATAAAACTGATTATGAACTCCATCCCCAGAGACAGCGGCCAGATCCGTGTTTTGGGGGTTGACAACCAGGGGGTTGGGTTTAATGCGGCTAAAGAAAATATTGGGATTGTTCTTGATGAAGCATATTTCCCTGAAGCGCTGACGGCAAACAGATTGGGTAAGGTAATGCGTTATACCTATCGTAACTGGAATGAGGCCTGTTATCAGAAATATCTTAAAACACTGTCTTTGCCTGACAATAAAGAATTCAAAGATTTTTCGCGTGGCATGAAAATGAAGCTTGCGGTTGCGGTGGCGTTATCTCATCATCCTGAGCTGTTGATTCTGGACGAAGTGACCAGCGGTCTTGATCCTATGGCGCGTGATGAAATACTGGATATCTTTAATGATTTCACCCGCGATGAATCGCATTCGATTTTGTTGTCTTCTCATATCCTCAGTGATCTTGAAAAAATCTGTGATTATATTGCTTTTATTCATCGGGGAAAACTGATCCTGTGTGAAGAAAAAGACAGGCTGCTTGATGAATATGGCATTGTCAGGTTATCGCAGGCTGATTTCGCGGCAATACCGGAAGAGGCTGTAAAAGGGATGAAGAAAAATGATTATGGGGTTGAGGCCCTGATATTGAAATCCAAAGTGTCGCCGGCATTGGTCATTGAGCACACTTCGCTTGAAGATATCATCCTGTTTCTGGTGAAAGGAGAGAAATAATCATGAAAGGACTGTTGTTAAAAGACGGTTATACGCTGCTCAGGCAGGCAAAATTTTTTGTTTGCATGATTGTGATGTTTGCAATCATTCCGGATAAGGCGGTGTCTGCTGCTTCGGTTGTTTATGCAGCCATGCTTCCGGTAACGGCGCTGGCCTATGATCAGCGTGCAAAGTGGGACAGCCTTGCCACCATGATGCCGTATTCGGTGCGGAATCTTGTTTTAAGCAAATATGTACTTGGGTATATTGGCATTGCTTTGGCGGTTATTTTTGTTTCTGCTGCCCGATTTGCGGCTGGTGTTGTTCTGCACACTGCGGCTGCCCCTGAATCTTATCTCAGCCTCTTATTCACTGCGGTGATCGCGACTCTTATTCTGGCATTTAATCTGCCCCTGATGTTCAGGTTTGGCGTTGAAAGAGGGCGTATGGCTTTCGTAACAGTTTTGATGATTGGGAGCGCTGTATCTTTCGGGGCGAAAGAGAAAATATTCACCTTTTCGGCGGTATCTGCAATGGGTCTGGAAGGGCTGGTTCTGATCGCTGTTTTACTGACTGTCTTCATTAACATCGTTTCGGTTTTTCTTTCTATGACTTTTTACAAACGCCGGGCCGATTAATGCTGAAATGGAAGTGTCTGAAGATAATCTCTGATGAAATGGGGCAATACCTGACTCGTTCTCTCTTTTATCTGAGAGGGTGATCCGCGCTTGTCCTGTAAGAAGCCGCAGAGGCCTGTGAAGGGGGCCATTGTCTGAGATGTTTTATGCATGGGCAGAAAACATACAGACCAGCCATATTTCAGCGATTACCGACTGCGGTGTCTTTTCTGAAGTTGCAGACATACGCATCTGGATGATTACCTGCCGGGCGGAATCAGATTGCCTGCCCCATTCCGGCGCCGTATTGCGGCAGGATGAGGGGCGTTACCGGGTTGAGGGGTGTATATCCGCCGGATATACACCCCAGCTTATAAAAGAAGAGCTTTTTTAAACGGTGTATCCTTCAGGAAAGGGGAGAACCGGATTCCTCTGTGACTCACAACTTGCAA
>CAZEEL010000164.1:0-1896 GCA_964511135.1 uncultured Leptolinea sp.
TGATCGGAGGCGGTCTCTTTGCCTGGTTTGCAGGCCCCATCATGAACATTGAGGGACTACTGCCCTTTCTTCGGGTGACTGACAGCCGAAACAATCAACAGGCGCTGATTGTTTTCATTGTGCTATTAATATTCAATACGCTGCTTGCCTGGATGAAACCCGGTTTAGGATAGCCCCCAGAGCCAACACGGATGAAAAACATCCCATTCACAGCGGATGGCAAGTTTATAGAAGAATGAGCATTCTATCGTATCAGAGAGGTGTTGCATGTCTGCAATCCGCAAAACGGGTTCACGGATCTGCCTGACAATCCTGTGTCTTTTTGGATTCATGCTGCTGAGCTGCAGATTAATTCCATCGGAAACTTCCGATACCAAAGAATTCCGAAACGTTCCTTATGCCCAAAATACACAAAGTGACGACGCCAAATGGCAGACACTGGATATGTATATCCCAGGCAACCATAAAAACGCCTATAGCGCAATTCTGTTCATTCACGGCGGAGGCTGGAAAACCGGTGACAAATCTGAATACGCAGCTCCGCTGATTGAGCTTTCAAATCCCAAAAATACTTTCGGAGGCCTGATCACTGCGGCAATGAATTACCGCATGCTGCCCGCAGCAGACGGAACCAGCCAGGGCGCCACTTCTTATACTGACATGCTGCACGACATTGACGATGCCCTCAGGCTGATGCAACAGCTCGCCAAAAAGAACGGCGCCGAAATCAAAAACGTTGTTCTGATGGGCTCCTCTGCCGGCGCCCATTTGGCGTTGCTGTATGCTTATACCCATACCGGAAGCGTGCCCGGTTACAATAAAGCCCCCATCGAGATTGCCTTTGTAATTTCCCAGTCCGGCCCCGCCGACTTAACCGCAAAAAGCTTCTACACAAGCCCACATCAGAGTTGGCTCGGCGTTAACGTTGCACAACTGATCGGCCTTACCGGCATGATACCCATTTCAACGCAAAATTCTGACAGATACCATGACTTGTTAAAAAACGCTTCTCCCGTTACGTACATTTCAATGGAAAACAACATTCCTCCGACACTGATCGCACATGGCGCCAAAGACGAGATCGTCCCGATCGAGAACGCTGACAGCCTGGCAAAAGCATTGGCCGAAAACGGAAAACCATATCAATACTATCGCTACCCCTCGTCCGGACATGATCTTAATCACCCGCAGGATAGCCGCATCAAAGATGCTTTTTTTGAAGCCATCATGACCTGGTTTCAACGCTACAGCAAGCAGGTTGATTAAAACAACGGAGCCTCCTGCCCGTTAATCAATCGTTGAATATTGGAGCGGTGCTGAAAAATAATAAAGAGGCCCAGAAATAATGCCATGTAAAAATAAGCGCCCAAACCATTCAGAAGATAAACAACCACCGGCAGAGCCGTTGCACTGGTGATCGAAGCCAAACTCATTTTCCGAATCGAAAAAAGAATAACCAGATGAATCACAACCAGAATAACAGCCGCCAGCGGTTGAATCGCCAGGATAATCCCAAACGTTACGGCAACCCCTTTTCCGCCCTTCCAGCCCAGAAACACAGAATAACAATGCCCCAATACAGAAACAGCGCCGCTCAGACAGGCCAGAGGAAAACCAAACAATTGCTCAACCAGTAAAACCGCCGCAACTCCTTTAAACAAATCAAGCGCAAATGCCACCAACCCTTTTCGCCACCCCAGGGTACGAACAACATTGGTTGCTCCCAGATTCCCGCTGCCAACCGTTCTCAGATCAACCTTTCCCCAATATTTGCCAACCATGAAAGAAAAAGGGAGACTTCCAATCACATACCCAATCAACACGGCAAGTACAATGTTCATAAGTGCATTCCTTTAGTTAAGCCTTCATAAAATACCAAAGGCAGAATATTTTCAC
>CAZEEL010000165.1:0-1881 GCA_964511135.1 uncultured Leptolinea sp.
TACAATATATATTAATGAATATGGATCTGATTTCTGAGCTGGTGGAATTAATTCGTCTTGCATCTACCGATCTGCCGGCTGAGGTTGAAGCGCGTTTGCGAACGGCAGAGCGGGCAGAACAGCCTGATTCTGCGGCAGACATGGCTTTAAAAATGATTTTGAATAATATTTCTCTGGCACGGGCAAAAGGTATCCCGATCTGCCAGGATACCGGAACGCCCATTTTTAGGGTGGCTTATCCTGCCGGAGTTAATTTTGATGAAATCAAAAGCCGGATTCGAACGGCTGTGGCGGAAGCTACCCGCCGTGAATACCTGCGGCCGAACGCAGTGGATGCTTTAAATGGGCGGAACAGCGGCGATAACCTGGGTGATGATTATTTTCCGGTTATTCATGGGAAACCGTCTCCGGATCAGACGTTGAAAATAGAGCTGCTGCTGAAAGGCGGCGGGTGTGAAAATGTTGGTGCCCAGTATTCTTTGCCCGATTTTCGTCTTGAGGCGGGCCGGGATTTGAGTGGCGTGTATAAAGCCGCTTTGGATGCGGTGATGAACGCTCAGGGGCGGGGTTGTGCTCCGGGTGTGCTGGGTATTGCCATCGGAGGAGACAGAGCGACGTCTTATCAGGCTTCCAAAGAAGTGCTTTTACGTTCACTGGATGATATCCATCCGCAGCCCGATCTGGCTGAATTGGAAGAGCGCATTACCCGGGATTGTAATCAGTCGGGGATTGGGCCGATGGGTTTTGGCGGACGAACGACCCTGTTGGGAACCAAAATTGTCTCTCTGTATCGCTTGCCGGCTTCTTATTTTGTTTCGGTATCTTATATGTGCTGGGCGTATCGCCGGCGTTCTTTGATCATTGAAGGGGGAAAGGCAGCGTTTATTTAAATGAATACCCATACAATGCTGAGGCTGCCTTTGTCTGATGCGGATATTTTCAATCTTCGGGTGGGAGACGCCGTTCTTCTTTCAGGGGTCATGGTCACGGCCCGTGATGCTGCTCATGCCTGGCTGGTCAAGACCTTTCTGTCACCCTGTTCTCAGCCTTCAGATGAAGATCAGCAGACGCTGAATGCTCTGAAGCCGTACCTGCAGGGTGGCCTGATTTATCATTGCGGGCCGGTGGTGCGCAGGCAGCCTGATGGGTCGTACGATTTTGTTTCCGCCGGGCCGACCACCAGCATGCGTGAAGAGCCATATGAAGCGGATGTGATGCGCTTTTTGGGGCTGAAGGGGGTGATTGGAAAGGGCGGGATGGGTCGCCGTACTCTGCAGGCCTGCCAGGAATTGCCGGCAGTTTATCTGCATGCTATTGGAGGCGCTGGCGCCTGGATTGCACAAACTGTGCAGCAGGTTTTGGAAGTTCATTTGCTTAAGCTGGGGGTTCCTGAAGCGATGTGGGTTATTAAAGTCTGTAATTTTCCGGCGGTGGTGACGATGGACGCATATGGCGATAGTTTGCATGCCCGGGTTGAGCAGGAATCGCAAAAACAACTGGAGAGGTTGATGAAGCGAGTTGATTATAGATAAACGATCAACAGAATGATGTTGAAAATGTTTTGTTAATTGTTTAGGGGACATCCAGGCAATGACCGTTCAGGAGAGCTCTGTACACCCAAATAAGGGGTCATTGAGAGGCTGTTTTTTTGCCGAGGTCATCTGTCTTTCCCAAACCAGACGGCTTTGCTGTGCCCGCATGATCCTTTATCCAACGAAAGATATTATCCTGAAGTGATCAGAGTTTGTATATATGGGGGAAAGGAAGCAGCAGCGTTGTTTACTGCTGTTTGAATGCTTTTTGCGTATCTTCTGAGAGCTGTGAAAAAAAAGGAAATATACGACTTGACTTTCGATTCAGTTTCTTATATACTAATTATTA
>CAZEEL010000166.1:0-1830 GCA_964511135.1 uncultured Leptolinea sp.
CTTGTTCGTTGATCTATGACCATTATCCTATATTTTTTGATGCGATTGCCCTGATACAGTTATTCTGATGCGTGAAGCGTCTGCAGAAGGTTGCAGGGCAGTTTTATGCAGGCGGAGATTTTGCAGGCTGCAGGTTATTGGCTTAGGGAAAAGCGGTATCCCAAAGAGAATTTTTGACGAAGACCAGACCGAACGCATCCCGATAAACCAGGCGGTAATTTGAAAGGGATCCCTGATTGGCTTCCTGATAAAAAATGCGGGCCTGGTTCAGCTTTTTCGGATCAATGCCGGTTCCGTTCGGGTTGAGGTAATCATAGATTCGTTCCTGCATGATCCATAGCATGTCATAATTGCGCTGTTCAATAAAGTCGTAATCAAGCATTTCAAAGATAGATTCGGTTACCCAGGGAGAAGCTTCAGGAATGTAGATGTGCACATCATGATACACGTACAGGGCTTCGTCTGTTGGCAGACCTTTTAATGATTGCTTTGCCTGAGAATAAAACTGAATGGATGGATCGTTCTCTTGCCGATGGAGCTGTTGCTGGTATTGCATGGCGTTTTGACGGGTAAAAAAAATCAGGATGGCGATAAAGAGCCCTGGAACCAGGGTTTTCCCCAGAAAATGCAGGTTTAAGCGTTTTTGCCATGGGCGGTGTTGGAAGAGTGTTTGCAGTTGGCTGTCATCGGGAAGCCAGACTGACAGGCAGGAAAACAGAGGGAGCGCAACCGGCAGCCAGTATTGAAATTTAAAGTGGATGATAAAAAAGGCCATGACTGACAGGGGAATGCTCCAGGCTAAAATAAGCACACAGGTGTATTTTTGTTGGGTTTTGAAAATACCCCAGAAGCAGGCGGCCCAGGCGGCGATGGTGAGAGGCCAGGGGCCAAAATTTTTAATCAGTTCGGGCAGGGCTGCTGAAATTCCCTTTGGATAGTAAAGTTCATACCCTTTTTGAAGCAGTTCTGATTGCGAAGCCATGACATTAAAAAAGCGTTGCCGTACTCCGCTGTAAACCAAACTGGGGTTTGAAAGAAAGTAAGCGGTTGCCAGCACGATAAGAAAGCCGCCGGCTGACAGAAGCACCTTCCGGAAAGGGAGTTTTTTTTCAAAGAAGGCAAATCCCAAAGCGGCAGCAACGGCCAGAAAGAAGAAAAAACCGATTCCTTTGGTCATGGCGGAAAAACCGCACAGGGCGGCGCTGATGTAGAAGTAACTGTCCAGCCGGGCCTGGTCTTTAATCAGAAACAGCAGGGCCAATGAAATAGCAGCAATGGCGAGTCCATCGGGGTGCCACCAGAAATGGTTGGATACTACTGCCGGAAGGCTGATCAGGAACAGGAACAGGAGGATCGTTTTATATGATCGAAACTGAGTTTGGATATAGGTGATGATCCAAATCGCTCCCAGCATGGGGAGCAGGCTGACTCCCTGCCGCAACATCAGCATGACCAGGGTCGTATTCTGAAGTTGTCCGGCCCATTTCAGCGGGAGCAGGGCCAGAGCAGAAAAAGCAAAAAAAGGAAACCCATAAAAATAATAGCGATAAAAGAAAAAGTTGATCAGCGCCTGTTTGAATGCTGGCGCCGGCTGGATCATATCCAGCAAATATGGCAGGGGCACAGCTTCATCAGGCTGAAAGACCAAAATCATCTTTTTATCGGCTGAGGCAGCCGCGTTAGGAAAGCAAAACAGAATAAAGTAAGCCATGCTGATGATGGCAAGAATGATGATGTTCCGTCTTTGTTCCTGTTTTTCCATGGGTTCTTTTCGCGTCTGAAAAATGAGTTTGGTTGATTATAAGGGATAATTGAGGCTGATTTTTGACC
>CAZEEL010000167.1:0-1780 GCA_964511135.1 uncultured Leptolinea sp.
TAATTAGGACTTTTCTAAATTGCTGCTTTAGGACATTATCATGTTGCTCTTACATAAATGTGTAAAAACTTAACGCTACCTCGATAGTATGATAAAATGCCAAGCTATTTAAATTTTCGAACTAAAAAGAGGGAATTCGGTTATGGAAAATGAAGTGAAATCCGGAAAAAAGCGTGATGAAATTCTTGAAATTATTGTAGTGGTTTTGCTGGGCATTACAGCTTTGTTGACTGCCTGGGCTTCATGGGTTGGGTCGCTCCACGGCGGCAATCAGGCTGGTAACTATGCCAAAAGCAATAATCTTTCTGCAGATGGTCATGCCCGCTGGAATCAGGCAATACAGGAATTATCTTCAGACATGCAATTATGGAATACGATCAGTCAGTTGCGTATTGATTATGCCTATGCAGAATCACAAAAAGATACTCAGGAAATGGAACGTTATGAGTGGAAACTTAATCAGATTTATGCTGATAACGTAAGTGACGAACTGATGGCTGCTATCGATTGGGCTGATGAACAAAAAGAATATGCTTCCCCTTTTGAAAAGGAAGGATTTGTAGACAGTTATTATGCGGATGCGCAGGCGGTTCTGGATGAAGCGCAGGAGATTCTCGAACAGGGCGAGGCGGATAATACACATGGCGATGCTTTTGGTCTGGTATTGTTCTGTTTCTTCTGGGTATCAGCGGTTCATTTGACAGTACAAATAACAAAGCCGTTGTTATTATTGTCAGTATTGTTGGATTGATCGTTACAACAATTTACATGTTTACTATTCCCATGCCGGATGGCTTTAATATTGGGTCTTTCTTCGGCGCCTGAAAATAAGGGGGATGCGTTTTTTTGCAGGGAAGCCGTTTGCAGGTTTTATTCCAGCCCTGTTTTGTATCTGAACGACAGAGAAGCAGCCTTGTATGGTTTTTTGGTTCCGTTATTCGCTGAGGTAACCTGCAAGTGCATAGCCGTCCGCCAGAATTTCAGGCTTGTTGTATATCTGCAAACATGATAAAAATTATTCATAAATGATTAAAGAAATACCTATTTAAAACAGGAGGCAATCATGATTGTAGAAACCAAATACAGGCCGGCTTATGCTTTGTCGGTCATCAGTTTAAATCCCAATGAAAAAGTCAGAGTTGAATCAGGCTCAATGGTCAGCATGTCACCGGATATGCAGATTGAAACCAAAGCGCAGGGCGGGATTTTAAAATCTCTGGGGCGATCTTTGTTGGGGGGTGAATCTTTTTTCCAGAACACCTACACTGCCGGCCCGCGCGGGGGAGAAATTACCGTCGCTCCTACCTTACCGGGTGACATTTTCTCGTTTGATCTTCATGGCGAAAGCATAATGCTGCAATCTGGCGCATACCTGGCTTCATCAGAAAACGTTGTTGTTGATACGAAATGGAGCGGGGCAAAGACTTTCTTTGCCAGCGAAGGACTGATTATGCTGCGCGCTTCAGGGACAGGTACGTTGGTGTTTTCCAGTTATGGAGCTATTCATGAGAGAAATCTGGAGCCGGGTGAACGATATGTTGTGGATACCGGTCATCTGGTAGCTTTCAGTGAGGGCATGCCCTTCCAACTGAGAAAGGTCGGAAACTGGAAATCTACCATTCTCAGCGGAGAAGGTATTGTGGTTGAACTGACAGGTCCCGGCCGGCTGCTGCTGCAAACCCGCAGTCAGGAGGCCTTCCTGAGCTGGCTGATTCCTCAGTTACCTGACAAAAGTTAATAAAGTTCATTAGTAATTCATCCGCAGTTAAAGAATAAAAAA
>CAZEEL010000168.1:0-1691 GCA_964511135.1 uncultured Leptolinea sp.
ATTATGATGTTTTCCCGGTGTTTTCTGATACTGCACCGAAAAATGGTATTTTTTGGAAGGCGTCGCTGTCAGATAAAGAGAAAGGCGAGAAAATTATTAATAATACCGTTGAAGGAATACTGAGTGTTTTAAGAAAAGAATTTGAGATCTAAAAACAGGAGCCGAAATAATATGTCTATATTGATTAAAAATGCCCGTGTATTGACAATGGATGATTCTTTAACGGAATATCAGAAAGCAAATATCCTGATTGAAGGAAGCAGGATTGTATCGATTGGAGAAGAGGTTGATTTTCAAACCGAGTGTGCAGATAATCGTGTCATTGACGCTTCCGGTAAGCTGGCGATGCCGGGGCTGGTCAATGGTCATATTCATTCCCCGGGAAATTTTTTGAAGGGGGCTTTGGACAATTATCCGCTGGAAATATTTATGCTGTATGAAGTTCCTCCGTTGAGTGATAACCCACCATCTTTCAGTATGAATTATTTTCGAACGATGTTAAGCAATATCGAAATGCTGAAGCTGGGTATTACCTCTGTGCATGATGATGCATATTATGTTCCTTATCCGACAGAAGAATCTATTGATGGTTTGATGAAATCCTATGTTGACAGCGGCATGCGGGCTGTAGTGACGATTGACCAATCCAATGTTGTTGAATATGAAAAATATCCATATCTGTCAGACATACTGCCTGCCGAACTACTGAAATCGATGGAAGAATCTCCCCGTATGACGTCCAAAGAGCTTTTGGCTCTTTACGATTATCAGATTGGCCGCTGGCACAATACAGATCATGGGCGCGTTCGCACGGGTGTCTCAATTTCTGCTCCGCAACGGGTGACGGTGGATTATTTTGCAGCGCTTTCGGAACTGAGTAAAAAACTCAACGTTCCTTTTGATATCCATATTCTGGAAACCAAGCTGCAGCGGGTTCTTGGAATGGAGAAATACGGAAAATCGCTGGTTAAGTATGTAAATGATTTGGGTTTTCTCGATGAGCATGTTATGGTTATTCATGCCATTTGGGTGGATGATGAGGATGTTGAAATCATGCAGCAGGCAAAGGTCTCTGTGGCACATAACCCGGTCTGCAATCTTCGCCTGGGGAGCGGGGTGATGACCTGGCGCAGACTGCATGATCATCATATCCCGATTTGTTTGGGGAGTGATGAAGGGAATGTTGATGACACGACAAACATCTGGGCTGTCGGAAAAGCAGCCGGCACCATTCATACCATCAGCGATCCTGATTATTATAAATGGCCTAAGGCTGAAGAAGTATTGTGGGCTCAGACCCGCGGCGGTGCCCGGGCCATGTGCAATGAAGGGAAAGTTGGCGCTCTGATTCCCGGATATGAGGCTGATATTATTTTGCTGGATCTGAATACCCTGGCATTTACACCGCTGAATGATATTTACCGGCAACTGGTATATTGTGAAAACGGGTCTTCAGTTTGCATGACCATGGTGGCCGGAAAAGTTGTTATGGAAAATGGAAAGGTATTAACCGTGGATGAAGAAGCGGTTAAACAGGAAGTGCGAGAGCATATGGTCTTTTATGAAAAAGAGATCAAAATGACCAGAGAGGCAGCGGTCAAGCTGGAACCCTATTACCGGGAAATGTATCTGAAATGCTGCGCTCAGGATGTGGGAATGAATCGCTGGGTTGGTGACGCCTGGAAGAACCT
>CAZEEL010000169.1:0-1684 GCA_964511135.1 uncultured Leptolinea sp.
AAGTGCATTCCTTTAGTTAAGCCTTCATAAAATACCAAAGGCAGAATATTTTCACACAGACTTTAGTTTATAACACAAAAGAAAACAATTAGGTTCGGTTCAGCCACACCCTGCAGTCAAAAGACCTTCCCTGCTCTTTTGCCACATCAGCCATATTCAAAACCAGCACAACAGGAATTTTAATACCCGCATAATCGGCCAGCATAAATAAGCTGCGTTCAAGCTGAGAGGCATCTGCTAAAACACAGACGATATCTGCTTTTCCGCTGTTATATACTCTCTTGTAATGATTTCTTCTGCAGAATTGGCGAACAGGCTATAAGAACCCGGAAGATCCATAACCACATATTTTTGTCCGTTGTATATAAAATAGCCCTCTTTTTGTTCAACAGTCTTCCCCGGCCAGTTTCCAACATGCTGCCGTAACCCCGTAAGACCATTAAACAAAGTGGATTTTCCTGAATTAGGCTGACCCAACAACGCAATTGTCTTTTCAGCCATCTCAGATTCCCTCCACTTTGATTCTTGTACAATCATCACGATTGATCGCAATCATTGTGTCTCGCAGATGAATCAGCATGGGTTGATTCCTGTCATTCCGGATAACTCGGGCCAGGCACTCAGGTATAATTCCCATTGCTGAAAATCTGGCAAACTGTCGTTTCTCACCATCCATGCCGGTAATCCTTACAGTCATATCCCTCGGCACTTCATCCAATCTTTTCATATTCCTCTCCATGTTTCAGACAAAAAAGATGCATTTGATATCCTGTTTCATCAACACACCCAACACGCGCCTTGCGTCAGCCATCGCCGGCTGCTGAAAGCACCTCGTAATGTTTTACAGAATTGATTTCATAATATACATTCGTCAGACACTTAGTTAGTATAACTACAAGTGTTCTATCGTCTTTATGCCAAATTCGTAAGGTCATATTGGTGACTGAATGCTTTACTCTTGCAGCGGCACATTTTTATTCGTTTTTTGCTGCTTGACAAACATGCCGCTGCAAGAGTAAACTCAATAAGTTAGTAGTGACTAACTAGCACTCTTCTGAAGAGTTTTTTACAAATACGAATTAGCAGCAACTGACTATAAGGAGTGTTTAATCATGCAAAACAAAGAACAAGAGAAACTGAACGAAAACCAGGCATCCTCTTCCGCAAAAACCGGCTACGGAAGATTGATGCAACTGGCCGCTACAAAAAAAGGATTGATCATTCCAGCAATGATCTTTGCAGCCTTGTCGGCAGCAGCAGGTTTTTTACCCTATCTCACCATCTATAAAATTGTACAAACCCTTCTGGCCGCCTATCCCAATTTCGCCAACTTGGATAAATCAGCCGTAATCCATCTGGGCTGGACAGCCTTTGGATATGTTGTCCTTCAAATCCTCCTGTACTTTCTGGCGTTGGCATGTTCACATCTGGCAGCCTTCGGCACTTTGTACCAACTGAAGAGCAATTTTGCATCCCATCTGGCAAAAGTTCCATTAGGTTTTCACGTACTGGCAGGCAGCGGAAAGCTGCGTAAAATCATGGATGAAAATATCGAAAAAATTGAGGGGTTTATCGCCCACCAGCTTCCTGACATGGTTGCTTCCTTTGTAGCTCCTGTCGTGATGATCATCATATTGGTAACCGTTGACTGGCGCCTCGGAACCGCCGTGCTGGTGGGTATCAT
>CAZEEL010000170.1:0-1623 GCA_964511135.1 uncultured Leptolinea sp.
AATCCGTCTCGGCGATAATAATTCTTTTGCCCTGCACTTTATTATAGAGACCTGTTTTCAATCTACCCAAATAATCCTACCCGAACAGGAATATTGGATGCATCCACGCCCGGAAAAATCGGTACCGCACTGAGAATCCCGATGACAATCATGATGGCCATAATGATGGTTGGTGAAACCTGTTTCTTTGACAGAAGGTACCAGATCAGGATAACCAGCAGCAGCGGAAGCAGACCCGGCATGATCTGATCCAGGATGCCCTGCACTGCAAATACGGAACCTCCTACATGGAATACAACCGGGGTCGAAAGTTTTATAAATTTAACCGCCAGGGCTCCCATGATAAAATTCCCCAGCACACCGGCTCCGGCGATCACCTCATTTAACCGATGACCTGCAAGCAGATTGGTCACCGCCGCCTGCCCCTGTTTGTATCCCTGATAAAAAAACCACCACCCAAAACCCCAAGTCCAGAGGGCTGTCAAAATGATAAAAATGATCGGCCCCAGAATATTCCCTCCCGACGAAGCTTCCATTTGACCGCCGGTTGCAATGCTCATTCCAATCGCCAGGGACATCGGAATAATGATTCCCTGTTGAACAGAATCACCAATCCCCGACAGCGGCCCCATCAGCCCGATTTTTATCCCGTTGATCGCATCATCCGTGATTTCAGCTCCGGCTGCCCGTTCTTCTTCCATCGCGATCACAACCCCATGAATGATTCCTCCGACATCCGGCTGGGTATTAAAAAAGACCAGATGCCGCTTCAATGCCGCCCGGATATCTTCTTTCGCAGTATACAGCTTCTGAATAATGGGTGTCATGGAATGTGCAAAGCCCAACCCCTGCATGCGTTCCCAGTTATAAGTCGAATGAGAAAAGAACAGCCAGCGTATCCAGGAGCGGAAGATATCCCCTTTCTTCAGCAAACCCGGCCTCTTTTTTTCTGCCGCTGTTGCTTCCTCTGCACCCGCTTCGTCCGATTTTTGCGTATATAAAACATGCATGAAGGCCATGGCAAAACCAATGATCGACAGCATCACCAGGTTAACCTTTCCGCCCATCATACTCACGGCAACATAGCCCACCAGAAAATACGGCCAGACATGACCCCGAAGCAGAAACTTCAGACTGAGCGCAATCCCCAGCGCCGCCAGCATCCCGCTGGCGGTAAACAGCCCCTTCATGACCCAGACGGCATGGATTTCTATCCAGTTTAACGCCGCAGCAACCACCGGGGTGCCCAGCCAGGCTGCCAGAATGACAGGAACCGCATAAATCAAAAACAGGAATGGCTGTGAATAAATATAGTTTGCCCGTGCAACGCCTCGGATGTCGGCCCGGTCGGCACATTTATCCGCCCAGTGCGGAATAATCGAACAGGCTGATAACCGCACAGACACTGTTAAACTACCCAACAAACCAAGCGGAGCAGCCAGCGCCAGCGCAGCCTGAATATCCAGACCGGCGCCCAGGGCCAGAGCAGTACCCAGATAGCCTGCCAGCGCCGGATCTCCCGGCAAAGACCCACCCGAAGACATCCAACCCAGATAAAGAACATTGATGCTGGCGCCAATGGCGATCCCTTCTGCCGGACGCCCCATGACCAGCCCAACCAGC